>VGEV01000028.1 GCA_016869175.1 Alphaproteobacteria bacterium | reverse complement strand
AGACCCCGCCACAGCACCCAATCCGCAGGCTGGGCCGCAGGCCATGCCCTCATCGGCGATGCTTCGTCGTCAATGATGGGGTTCTTCGAGGTGTCCAAGCGTCCTGGCGGGCCGACTGATGGGCGCCATCGCACTGGTGCTGCTGGCATCGGTGATCGGCCGCTATTCCGGCCTCTACACCTTGGTGTGGGCCGAGGAAGCGGCCCACGCCATGTTCATCTGGATGGTGCTGCTGGGGGCGGCGGTCGCCATCGAGCGTGGCGGGCACTTCCGGCTCGACGTGCTAGAGCAGGTGCTGCCGCCCACCGGTCGCAGGCTGTTGCGCGCCCTGGCGCATGTGTCCTTGGCGTTGTTTGGCCTGGCGCTGTTGGTGACCGGGCGGACCTTGCTGGCCAACAGCGTTGGGCAGTTCACCAACGCGCTGGGTCTACCGCAATCCACCATCAATGCCGCCATTCCCTGCGGCGGGGCGCTGATGCTGTTCTATTCTTTGCGCCAGCTATGGCACCTCCGCGCCGCCGCCCAGGGCACAGCGGCGGCGCGGCCGGACGGCACTTGAACCGATGGATGCGGTTCTGCTCTTCGGCGTCTTCCTGCTGCTGCTGCTGATCGGCATTCCGATCGTGGCCGCGCTGGCGGCCAGCTCGATCGCGGCCTACTTGCTGGTGGGCGGCCTGCCCGCGGTGACGCTGACGCAAAACGCGATCTTCGGCATCGACAAGTTCGTGCTGCTTTCCGTGCCGCTGTTCATCCTGACGGGCGAATTGATGAACGCCAGCGGCATCTCGGTCCGCCTGTTCGATCTGGCCTCGGCGCTGGTCGGCCATCTGCGGGGCGGCCTGGCACAGGTCAACGTGGTCGCCAACCTGTTCCTGGGCGGCATCTCCGGTTCGTCTTCGGCCGACGCCGCGCTGACCAGCAAGGTGCTGATCCCCTCCATGGTGGCGCGGGGCTACGGCGCCGGATTCGCCGGTGCCATCACCGCCGCGGCGGCCATGCTGGGACCGATCATTCCGCCCAGCATCGCCATGATCCTCTATGGCTCGGTCGCCAACGTCTCCATCGGCAAGCTGTTCATTGCCGGCATCGTTCCGGGCTTCATGGTCGCCTTCGCACTCGGCCTGACGGTCTGGCTGATCTCGGTGCGGCGCGGCTATCGCGGCGAGCACGCGCGGGCTTCTTGGCGCGAGGTGATGCGCTGCGCAGGCCGTGCCGCCTGGGCGTTGCTGCTGCCGGTCATCGTGGTCGTCGGTATCGCGTTCGGCATCGTCACACCGACCGAGGCTGGCGCCATCGCGGCCGCCTACGCCGCGCTGATCGGCAGCTTCATCTATCGCACGATCCGCCTTGCCGACTATCCCCGGCTGCTGCTCGATGCGGCGGTCGATACCAGCATTGTCATGCTGATCGTCGCGGTGGCGGCAACCTTCACCTTCCTGATCACGCTGCTGGGCCTGCCGCAACAAGTCGCGGCGCACATCGCCCAACAGAGTACGAGCCCGGCGATGTTCCTCCTGGCCGTCAACTTTGCCCTGCTGTTCGCCGGCATGCTGATGGAGGCGACCGCGCTGCTGCTGACCGCCCCCATCCTGGTACCGATCGCGGTTCGCCTGGGCATCGACCCGGTGCATTTCGGCATGATCATGGTGCTGAACATCATGATCGGCACTTTGACGCCGCCGTTCGGGCAATCGGCCTTCATCGTCAGTGCCATCGCCCGGATTCCGGTGGAACGCATCTTTGGCAACATACTGCTAGTGCTGCCGGCCTTGCTGTTGGTGTTGGCCATCGTGGCCTACCTGCCGGGGACGTTCCTCTGGTTGATCGCGGTGTTGGGCGTTTAGCCGCTCCGTCGCAGCTTGCCGGTCAACAGGTGGCAGGCGGCGCCGTGCCCGTCGTCGAGCGCGCTCATAGCCGGTTCCGCGGCCCGGCATACCTCGCCGGCATGCGGACAGCGGGTGTTGAAGCGGCAGCCGGGCAGCGGATCGATGGGGCTGGGCGGATCACCCTCCAGGATCGTCTCCTCGGACGCGCGCCCGCTGCGCAGCATGGCGGCTGAGAACAGCGCCTGGGTATAGGGGTGCCGCGGTGCCTGGAACAGCGCCAGCCGCCCGCCCGTTTCCACCAGCTTGCCGGCATACATCACCAGGATGCGGTCGGCCATGTATTCGGCAACGCTGAGATCGTGGGTGATGAACAGATAGGCCATGCCCATCTCGCGCTGCAGTTCCTTGAACAGGTTGAGCACGCGCGCCTGCGCCGACAGGTCGAGCGCCGCCACCGGCTCGTCCAGCACCAGAAGCTTCGGATTGACCGCGATGGCCCGCGCGATGCCGACGCGCTGGCGCTGGCCGCCCGACAATTCGTGCGGCAGGCGCCGCGCATGCGCGGCGTTGAGGCCGACCCGCTCCAACAGTTCGTCCACCCGGCGGGCGATGGCGGCGCCGTCGGCGCGGCCGAACAGGCGGTTGACCCGCAGCGGATAGGCGATGCTGGCGCCGACCGTCATGCGCGGGTTGAGCGAACCGAAGGGATCCTGGAACACGATCTGCGCGGTCAGGCGGATCTCGCGCAAGGCTTCGCCCTTGAGGGAAGTGATATCGGTCCCGCCCAGGCGAATGCTGCCCGAGGTCGGCTCCAGCAGGCGGATGGCAAGTCGGCCGAGCGTCGACTTGCCGCAGCCGGATTCGCCCACCACCGCCACCACCTCGCCCGCCTTCACCTCGAAGCTGACGCCATCGACCGCGCGTACCCGGCGTGGATCGCGCGTGAACAGGCCGCGGCCGCGTGCTGGATAGTGCTTGGTCAGGTTCTCAACCTGCAGCATGGCGCATCCGTCCAGCCTGCTCGGCGAAGAAGCAGGCGCTCCAACGGCCCGGTCGCACCTCCTGCAGCGGCGGGCGCTCGACCTGACAACGCGACTGGCGCAACGGGCAGCGGGCATAGAAGGCACAGCCCGGCAGCGTGTCGGTCGGCAGCGGCGGCTCGCCCGCCATCGGTACCAGCGGCTGACCGATGCTTTCCAGCGCTGGCACGCTGTTCAACAGGCCAATCGTGTAGGGATGCAACGGCGCCTGGAACAGATTGTCGGTGGCGCAGCTTTCCACCACGCGGCCGGCATACATCACCATCACGCGCGAGCAGGCCTTGCGCACCACCAGCATGTTGTGCGTGGTGAGCAGCAGCGCCGTTCCCAGTGTCTCGGTCAGCTCGGTCAGCGTCTTGAGGATGCTCGCCTGCACCGTCACGTCGAGCGCGCTGGTTGCCTCGTCGGCGATGACCAGCGCCGGCTCGGTGGCGATCGCCGTGGCGATCAGCACGCGCTGGCACATGCCGCCGCTCAACTGGAAGGGATAGGCGTGCACCACTTCCTCGGGCGAGGGCACCTTCAGCAGCCTGAGAATGCGCAACGCCTCTGTCAGCGCCGGCTTGCGTCCCAGTCCGCGATGCAGCATCAATGTCTCGGCGATCCAGTCGCCGACCCGCATCACCGGGTCGAGATAGGCGATGGGATCCTGGAAGATCATGGACAGCCGGCTGCCGCGCAGGCGGCGCATCGCCGCCTCGTCCAGCGCCAGCAGATCCTGCCCCTCGAACAGGATGCGGCCGCCGACGATGCGGCCCGGCGGATCGCGCACCAGGCGCATGATCGACAGCGCGGTCACGCTCTTGCCGCTGCCCGACTCGCCGACCAGGCCCAGCCGTTCGCCCTTGGCCAGGCTGAAGTCGACGCCATCGACCGCCTTGGCTACGCCGTGGCGGGTGAAAAAGTGCGTGCGCAGGCCTTCGACGCGCAGCAATTCCACGGCTTCGGCGGTTGACATGGCCGGCCGGACCTATTGCCGCATGCGCGGATCGAGCAGATCGCGCACGCCGTCGCCCAGGAAGTTGAAGCCCGCCGCCAATACGAAGATCGCCAGCCCCGGCAAGGTCGAGACATGCGGCTTCAAGTCGAGCACCTCGCGGCCATCGTTGATCATGCGGCCCCAGTCCGGATCGGGCGGCTGGATGCCCAAGCCGATGAAGCTGATGCCGGCGCCGAACACCACCATCGCGCCGGCCAGCGAGGCGGCATAGGCGATGGTCGGTGCCAGGCTGTTGGGCAGGATCTGCGAGAAGATAATCTGGAAACTGCTGGCACCGGCGGCGCGCGCCGCCTCGACGAAGGCCTGCTCCTTGAGACCCACCACCACCTGGTAGGTCACCCGCGTCATCGGCGGGATCAACACGATGGTCAGGCTGAGCATCAGGTTGACGAGACCGGGCCCGAGTGTGGCCGAGACCGCGATCGCCAGCAGGATCGGCGGCAGGCCGAACACCACGTCCATGCCGCGCATGATTAAGGTCTCGCTGAGCCGCCCCAGATAGCCGGCGATGGCCCCCAGCGCCAAGCCGATGATCGCCGAAATGCTAAGCGGCAGCACGGCGATGGCGAGCGAACTGCGGGCACCCCACATCAGCCGGGTGAGCATGTCGCGGCCCTGCTGGTCGGCGCCCAGCAGATAGCCGGGCGAGCCGATCGGCTTCAGCCGGTCCAGCGGATGCACCTCGTTGGGATCGTAAGGGCTGAGCACCGGCGCCAGCAACGCCATCAACACCACCAGCAGCACGATGGCGCTGCCGGCGGCGATCGACTTGTGCCTGGTCATCAGCGCCCAGGGCCGCCAGACCGGGCGCTCGACGGGGGCGATTTCGGGTGTGACCGCCATCCTCTAGCTGTCCCTGACCCGAGGATTGATGATCCGGTAGATGATATCCACCACCAGGTTGAGCAGCACGAAGACGCAGGTGCTGAACAGCACCAGGCCCAGCATCATCGGCATGTCGCGGCCGATGACCGACTTGTAGATCTCCAGGCCCAGCCCCGGCCAACTGAAAATGATCTCGACGAACAGCGCGGCGCCCAGGATGAGATAGCCGATCTGCAGGCCGGTCATGCTGACGATGGTGGGCGCCGCGTTGCGCAGCGCATGGCGCAGAATGACGGCGCCCTCCGACAGACCCTTGGCGCGCAGCGCGGTCATGAAATCAAGCCGCATGACCTCCAGCATGGCAGTGCGCGCCACCCGGGCGATGATCGCGGCCGGGGTCAACCCGGCGACGATGCCAGGCATGATCATGTGCTCGATGACGTCGAGCGTGGTCTTCTCGGCGATGAACGAGCGCAAGCCGCCGGTCGGCAGCCAGCCGAGCTGCACCGAGAAGACGAAAATGAACAGCAGGCCGAGCCAGTAGGCCGGCATGCTGAGCGCGAACACCGAGACCACCAGCACGAGGCGGTCGATCCAGGTGTTCTGCCGCACCGCCGACACCACCCCGGCAACGACGCCCAGCACGGTGGCGAACAAGGCGGCGGCACCGGTCAGCAACAGCGTGATCCAGAACTTCTCGATCACCAGCGGCAGGACCGGCACGCGCTGCTGGATGGACGTGCCCCAGTCGCCCTGCAGCACCGCCCAGAGCCAGCGGACATACTGCACATGCGCCGGATCGTTGAGGCCGTATTTCTCGCGCAAGGCGGCGCGCGCCTCGGGCGAGGAATAGACCCCCATCAGCACGTCGATCGGATCGCCGGGCGCCAACTGGATCAGAACGAAAACAACCCCGGTGCCGCCCAGCAGCACGGGGATGAGCAACAGCAGGCGACGGATCAGGAAGGCGAGCATGCGGTACCGTGCGTGAACGGGATCGCTTCCGGGCCTGTCGCCGCGCCGCGCCGACAGGCGGCCGGGGCGAGACCGGCTGCCCGGCCCCGCCCCTTGTCAGCTACCCGTTTGCTGGCCGTGCGGCTAGCGCTCCAGCCACGCATTGCCAGGGAACTGCAACCATGCCTTGGCCGGCAACCAGTTCTTGACGCTGGTCAACGCGCCCATCGGCCGCAAGCCGTGCACCAGGGGAAAGCTGCCGCTGTCGGCGATGATCAGCTTCTGCGCCTCGCCGTGCAGCTTGCGCCATTCCTCGATACTGGCCGCTGTGTAGGCTTTCTCGAACAGCTTGTCGACTTCGGCATTCTTGAAGCACTGGTTGTTAAGGCCGTTCGGCACGCACTGGCCGCCGTAATAGCCCATGTCCAGGATGAAGTCGGTGTCGTAGCCGCGGTCGAAGGTGACGCACTCGTTGTCGGCCTTGGGCCGCATGTAGGTCTCGCCGAAAACCGCGTTGTCGCGCACGCGGATGTCCATCTTGACCCCGATCTTGGCCAGGTTGGCCTGCACGAACTCATAGGCCTGCAGGGCGCCCGCCACCGGCTCGTTCTCCGGCGAGGTGATGATGAAGAACTCGAAGCCGTTGGGATGCTTGGTCTGCGCTAGGATCTTCTTGGCCTCCTCGGGATCGTATTTCTCGAACACCGGCAGGCTCTTGTCGAACGAGGCCGAACCCACGCCATAGAGCTGGGTGGCGGGGATCGCCGTGCCCTTCAGGATCACGTCGGCCAGGGTCTTGCGGTCGATTGCCATGTTGACCGCCTTGCGCACCAGGCGATCAGAGAACGGCCCGCTCGCCTGCCAGCATTCGATCACCTTGGTGGCGGGGATGCCGCGCATGTGCACGACGAACCGCTTGTCCGCCTTGAACGCCTCCACCTGGTCGACCGGCAGGTCCCAGGCGATGTGCACCTCGCCCGCCTTCAGCGCCGCCGCGCGCGCCGCCGGCTCGATGATCGGGCGATAGACCATGCGGTCGACATAGGGCTTCGTGCCCCAATAGTCGTCGTTGCGCGCCATCACTGTGCGCTGGCCGCGCACCCATTCCACCAGCTTGAACGGGCCGGTGCCGACCGCATTCTGGCCGATGCCGTCCTTGCCGAACTTCTTGAAGGCCGCCGGCGAGTGCATGTAGTAGTTGGGCAGGCTGGCGATCGCCTCGATGAGGCCGGCGTTCGGCTGGCTCAGCTCAACCTCGAAGGTGAACTCGTCCACCACCTTGGACCCCTTCAGGCCCTTCAGCACGCCGCGCGCCGTGCTGCCGGCCTGCGCATCGTAATATTCGTGCTTGTCGTTCGTCATGCGCTGGAAGTTGAAATGCGCCGCCTCGGCGTTGAACGGCGTGCCGTCGTGGAACTTGACGCCCTGGCGCAATTTGAAGGTGTAGGTCTTGCCGTCGGCCGACACGCTCCAACTGGTGGCGAGGCCCGGCACGATCGGATGGAACGGCTCGTCCGCCGTCCAGTCCTTCTCGACCAGGCCGTTGAACAGTGGCATCAGCGCGTTGTGCTGCGAACTGCTGATATACTTCTGGATGTCGAGATCGGGCGTATCGTTGGTGGTGGCCACCACCAGGGTGCCGCCCGTGCGCGGCTGTTGTGCCAAAGTCGGCCCAGCATCCAGTGCGGCGATCGCGAGCACCGCGCCCAAACCTTGTGCAAGTTTCCACATGCTGAATTTCCCTCGATCCGACGAAAGTTCCTGCAAGAAAACTGTTCTCCTTCCCTGTTCGAATGTCAAACGACCTGGGCGCCGATCAGCCCGTCGCCGGCTCACGCGGCCGCGCGCTGATAGGCGTGGCCGGCGCGGATCAGCAGGTCCTCGCGGAAATGCGGCGCCACCAGTTGCAGGCCGATCGGCAGGCCTTGCGACTTGCCGCACGGCAAACTCAGCGCCGGGAAGCCGGTGTAGTTGAAGGGCGCCGTGTTGGCGATCAGCGGCCCCAGATCGACCCCCAATTCGCCGCCGAACAGGGTGTGCTCGATCGCCTCGACGGGGTTCGTTGGCGTCCGGTAGGCCAGCGCCTTCATCGGCACGGTGGGCATGGCAAGGATATCCACCTGGCCGAACACCTGTTGGTATTGCGCGATCACTGTCGGCCGCACCGCCAGCGCCTTGGCGTAGAGCCGGCCGTTCAGCCGCTCATGCGCATAGTCCCCCGACACCACCATCAGCTTCAGGTTGAGCGGCAATTCATGGCTGTGGCTGCGCTTGGCCCGGCCGAACGCCGCCATGAACGAGGCCGGACAGAAACTGCCGCCGAACGCGCCGGCGCCGTTGTTGTCCAGCAACTGCCGCGCCCCCTCAAGATAGATCGGGACAATGGCCTGCGGCGCCACGCGATGCAGCGGCACCGAGACCTCGCGCAACTCGGCGCCGGCCCCGCGCAGGGCATCGAGCGCCAGGCGCACGGCCTTCTCCACATCGCCCTCAGCCCCGGCAGCGCCGAAGCCTTCGGCCAGCACGCCGATCTTGAGGCCCTTGGCCGGCTGGCCCAGCGCGCCGACATAGTCCGGTAGCTTGGCCGGCACCCTGGCTTGGCGCGGATCGTAGCCATCGGCGCCCGCCACCACCTGCAACACCGCCGCCAGATCCTCGACGTTGCGCGTCATCGGCCCGACATAGTCGATGCTGGCCTCCAGGCCGAACACGCCGGAATGCGGAATGAGACCGTGCGTCGCCATCAAGCCGACGCAGCCGCACCAGGCGGCCGGAATGCGGATCGAGCCGCCCTGGTCGCCGCCAAAGGCGATGTCCACCTGTCCCCCGGCGACCGCGGCGCCGGAACCGGAGGAGGAACCGCCGGTCACATGGCCATGATTGTTGGGATTGAGCGGCCGGCCGAAATCACCGACGCCCGAGATGCCAGGTCCGCCAAACGAGAAGTCCTCCATGTTCATCTTGCCGACGATGGCGGCCCCCGCGTCGAGCAGACGGGTGACGATGCTGGCATCGAAATCCGGCACATAGCCATCGAGGAAATGCGAGCCGAGCGTCATCGGCACGCCGGCCACGGCCGTGTGATCCTTGAGGGCGACGGTGCGGCCGGCCAGGGGTCCACTGGCCGCGCCCTTGATCTGGCACTTGCGGATGAAGGCGTTGAGCGGATCCTCGGCCGGGCCGGGCCGATAGCCGGGGTCGCGTTCCAGATGGCGCAGTGGCGGGCGGTGCTCGGCCACGCGCAGCTCCAGGAATGCCTCCATCACGGCGATATGGTCGTGGTGGCGGCCAGTGAAGATGCGGGCTTCGGTCTGGGTTAGTCGGATGCCCAGGCGGCGGGCCTCGGCGATCACATCGTCGATCTCGGGGCGTTGCAACGGCATGACAATTCCTCCGTTCTGGTGGACTGCGCTTGCTTCCCCGCTCGGCGTTGGCTTCGCGGGGTTCGGTTCGCGGCCTAGTGGTTCGATGCCGACGCTTGGCCCCCAAGCGTCGGTTGAATCGAACCACTAACCCATTGATGCAGTGGATCGACCGCCCAAACGGATGGGTAGCATCCGTTTGAGCCGATCCACTAGGGATGACCGCGCCGGAAGTCGTTGCCGCCGTGCAGGTCGCGACCGCGCACCAAGATCAACGGGCGGGTATCGTGCGCGTTGCCGCGATGCTCGCGCCGCTCCGCCGCGTCGTGACGGAACAGGCTGCTCGACGGCATGAAGCGCAAGGCGAAGCCCGCCCTGGGTTGTCGACCTTGGTTCGGCCCGGCGACGTGGATGGTGAAGACATCGAACAGTACCATCTGCCCGGCTTCCAGTTCGATGTCGGCGGCCAGGCTTTCGTCGTATTCCTCCGCCGCCAGGGTCTCCTGGATCAGCATGTCGGCGCGGTCGGCGGTGAAATGGCGGCCGATGCGCCGCGACAGGTGCGAGCCCGGTATGCAGCGCAGACAGCCATTCTCGCGCGTCGTATCCCAGATCGCGATCCACACCGATGTCGTGGCCAGCGGCTCGATCGGCCAATAGCGGCCGTCGCGGTGCCAGGGCGTGCCGCGGCCTTCGCGCGCCGGCTTGTAGAACACGGCGCTGCCCCACAGGATCAGGTTCTCGCCCTGCAGATCGGCCGCCATGCCGACGATCGCCGGGTCGGTCGCGGTCTCGCGCCAGACCGGACCGGCGCTGAGCCGTTGCGCGCCGCTGCCCGGCACATGCGGGCAGATCAGCGGCTCATCGGCGTGTTCGGGGTTGTCGGCCAACAACCTAGGCATCGCCCGTTGCAGTCCGACCAGCCGCTCGGCCGGCAACCGGTACCGCGGCACGACGAAGCCGTCCCGTCGATAGGCCGCGACCTCATCCGCTTCCAACCCAGCGGCCGTGGCCATGCCGCACCTCCTGGCTTCCGCAGGGTCAAGCTTGCGGACCGCCGCCCGGTGCCGTCAAGCGGACCGCCCGCGGACACAGCTATTCACCGCGCACCACGCCGCAAGCGATGCGGCCGCCGGCATTGCCGGCCGGATCCGAGCGATAGTCGTCCGCCCCGGCGTGCACGATGAAGGCCGAGCCGTCCGCGTCGAACAGGCCGTTGGCGGCGCCGGCCGCCAGGTTCAATCCGGGCGCCAACAGGTCAAAGGAGACCTCGCCGGAGGCCGCGACATGCAGGTTGGGCAAGTCGCCCGCATGCGCGCCCTCGGCAGCGAAGTAGCCGTGCTTGCGACCGCCAGGATTGAAGTGCCCCTCGGCCGTAGCGAAGGGCGGCTCGCACTTGCCGACCGCGTGGAGGTGGAAAGCGTGCGGACCCGGCGGCAAGCCCGCCAGCCTGCCACTGAGCAGCACGCCTTGCGGCGTCTGCCGCAGTTCGATCGCCCCGAGCGGTCGGCCCTGAACATCCACCATCGTCGCCCGCGCGGTCTCCGCCGCTTGCGCCGTCCCAGCGGCCGCGCACAGCGCCACGAGCGCCGCGACCAGATCACGCTTCCCCATTGCACCACCTTCTAGAGCACGCGCGTCGTCGCCCGCGACACGATCAGAATTTCATCCAGTCGCCCTGCTTCTCCACCGCGCCGGCCAGCTGGAAGCAGGAGAGATCGTCGAACGGCCGGCCGATCGCCTGCAGGCCGATGGGCAGGCCGTCGGCCATGCCACAGGGCACGCTGATCGCCGGATGGCCGGTGGCGTCGAACGGCGCGGTGTTCTGCGTCATGTTGAGCGCGTAGAAGAAATATTCCTCCACGCCGATGTCGGGCGGCGGGATCTTGGTCGCGCGGAACGGAATGGTCGGCATCACCAGCACATCGCATCTGGCCAGCGCGTCGTCATAGGCCTTGCGCGCGAGATAGCGCAGGTTCTGCGCCTTGGCGTAGTAGCGCGTGTTGTACTGGCGATACATGTACTCGCCCAGGATCGACACCAGCTTGACCGTGGGCGGGAAGTCGTTGGGCCGCGCCTTGGAGCCCTTGGCCACCGCGTCCAGCATGCCGGTGTTGTAGAAGCCCTGCCAGTTGGTGCCGAGATTGTAGCCCTTGACCATGAACTGATGGGCGCCTTCCAGGATGATGGCGTTGAAGATGTGCCAGGCGTCGTAATGCCCCGGCACCGAGACCTCCTCGACCAGCGCGCCCTGCCCGGCCAGCCGCTTGGCCGCCGCGCGCACCTTCTCGTCCACCACCGGTTCGCTGGCCGGCAGGCCGACGCTCTCCTGCCTGATGGCGAAGGCTTCCTTGACCAGGCCCACCTTCAGGCCCTTCACCCCCTTGTCGACGGCCGGCAGGTAATCCTTGACGTAGTTGTCGGGGATGACGCCGCGCTGGCGTGGATCCAAGGGATCGGGACCGGCGATGGCGCCCAGCAGACGGGCGCAGTTCTCCACCGTGTCGGCCATGGGCCCGCAATGGTCCATGGTCATCTCGATCATCATACAGCCGGTATAGGGCACCAGGCCGTAGCTGGGCTTGTGGCCGACCACGCCCGACCAGGCGGCGGGGATGCGGATCGAGCCGCCCTGGTCGCCGCCCAGCGCCATCCTCACCTGGCCGGTGCCGATCACCACCGCACTGCCATTGGAAGAGGCGCCCGGCGCGTGCGTCGGCTTGCGCGGATTGCCTACCGGACCCAGCGCCGCGGTATGCCCGGCGCCGGAGAACGAGCAGTCCTCGGTCGTGGTCTTGCCGACGATGGTGCCGCCGGCATCCAGGATGCGGGTGACCACCGTGGCGTCGACGTCGGGAATGTAGCCCTCCAGCACCCGGCTGCCGTTCATCATCGGCATGCCGGCAACGCAGATCGCGTCCTTGATGGCGACGTCGTAGCCCTTCAGCGGTCCGCTGGCCGCGCCCTCGATCCGGCAGCGCACATACCAGCCGTTCAAGGGATTGTCTTCCGCGCGCGGCCGGTAACCCGGCGTGCGCGGATACTTCACCGGCGGGCGCTGCTCCGGCAATTCCTCAAGCCGCCGGTAGGTGTTGATCGCGCCCTTCATCAGGTTGCGATAGGCCGCCGCCTGCTGTTCGTCGAGCTCGTAGCCCAGGCTCTGGGCGATCTCCAGGACCTGGCGAAGGCTTGGTAGGTCGGCACCAACCGGCATCGTCTCCCCCTTTGGCTGATGATGTGCGAGGTTAGCGCAAGCAGGCCGGACATGCATGGCCGGCAATCGACAGGCTGCGCCCGGCTGCCTAGCATCCGGCCACGGAAGGCGGCATGCATGGGCTTTCGCATTACGGTCGATACCGGAGGCACCTTTACCGACGTGGTCGCGGCCGATGCGAACGGCCGGATGACGCTGGCCAAGTCGCTGACCACGCCCGAGCGCATCTTCCACGGCATGGGGGAAGCGCTGACGCTGGCCGCCCGACAATTGTCGCTGACGCTGCCGGAACTGCTGGCAGCAACCGATCTGTTCATCTACGGCACGACGCGCGCCACCAATGCCATCGTCACCGGCAAGGTCGGACGCACCGCCTTGCTGCTGACCGCCGGCTTCCCCGACATCCTGGTGCTGAAGGAGGGCGGCAAGTTCCACGCGCATGACTTCAGCCAGGATTTTCCCGAGCCCTATATCCGACGCTCCGACACGTTCGAGATCGTCGAGCGGATCGATGCCGAGGGCACGGTGCGGGTGCCGCTCGACGAGGGTCAGGCGCTGGATGTGCTGGAGGCGGTCGCCCGGCGCGGTTTCGAGGCCGTCGCCGTCTGCTTTCTGTGGGCCACCGCCAACCCGGCACACGAGGCGCGCCTGGGGGCGCTGATCGAGCAGCGTTTGCCGGGGGTGTCGTACACGCTCTCGCACCGCCTGCTGCCGGTCGTACGGGAATATCGCCGGGCCTCGGCGGCCGCCATTGACGCCTCGCTGAAGCCGTTGATGCAGGCCCATCTGCGCGAGATGGCCGAGGATCTGCAATCGCAGGGCTATTCCGGCGAGCTGCTGGTGGCGACCGGCCTGGGCGGCTGTCAGCATGTGCCGGAGCTGATCGAACGACCCATCCATGCGGTCGGTTCCGGCCCGGCCATGGCGCCGGTCGCCGGCGCCGCCTATGCCGCCGCCGAGGACCGCGGCGAGGATGTCATCGTCTGCGATACCGGCGGCACCACCTTCGATGTCAGCCTGGTGCGGGCGGGCACGCCCAACCACACGCGCGAGACCTGGCTGGGCGGGCAGTGGACCGGCCATCTTGTCGCCATGTCCTCGGTCGATGTGCGCAGCGTCGGCGCCGGTGGCGGTTCGATCGCCTGGGTCGACCCGGGCGGCCTGCTGCGCGTCGGCCCGCAAAGCGCTGGCGCCCGACCGGGGCCGGCCTGCTATGCGCTGGGCGGCACCGAGCCGACGGTGACCGACGCGGCGCTGGTGCTCAAGTATCTCGACCCGGAGTTCTTTCTGGGCGGCCGCATGCGGCTAGACCGGGCGGCCGCGCGGCGCGCGGTCGAGCAGGTCGCCCGGCCGCTCGGCCGCGGCGTCGAGGCCGCCGCGTTCGCCATCCTGACGCTGGCCAGCGAGCTGATGATCAAGGCGATCCAGGAGATCACGGTGGCGCAGGGCTTCGACCCGCGCGAAGCGGTGCTGGTGGCAGGCGGCGGCGCCGCCGGCCTCAACATCGTGCCGATCGCCCGCGAGCTGGGCTGCGCCCGCGTCATCCTGCCCCGCACCGCCGCGGCCCTCAGCGCCTGCGGCATGCAGTTCTCGCATATCGTGGCGGAGGAAACCGCCAGCCTGGTGACACTATCCGACCGCTTCGATTTCAGCGGCGTCAACGCGGCGCTCGACCGGATCGAGGCGACCCTGCAGGGCTTTCTTGGCCGACTTGGGCGCGCGACGCCAACCCATCGCCTGGAGCTGTTCGCCGAGGCGCGCTACCAGGCGCAGGTCTGGGAGCTGGACGTGCCGTTGCCCGGCCGACGCTTCCGTGACGCCGGCGACGTGGCCGCGCTGCACCAGGCCTTCGACCGCGTGCACGAGCGCACCTTCGCCATGGTCGATCCCGGCAGCCGACTGGAGTGCATCAACTGGAAAGGCCGCTTGACGGCCAGCCTGCCGACCGCGCCGTGGCTGACGCTGCCGCTGGCGGCGTCGCCCACGCCCGGCCCGGTCGCCAGGCGGCCGGCCTATTTCGGGGCCGACGCCCCGGTCAGCAGCGAAGTCCACCGCGGCGACGGCTTGGCGCCGGGCGCCAGCCTGCGCGGACCGGCGATCATCGAGGAAGCGACCACCACGATCGTCCTGCCACCCGGCGCCCGTGCCACGCTGTCCGCTTCAGGCAACTACGTGATCGAGGTTGGCGCATGAGGGACGACAGCATGCAAGCCGCCCGTTTCGGCGCTTTCGATCCGGTGCTGGCGGCGATACTGGCCAACCGGCTGGATGCCATCGTGCGCGAGATGTCGAACACCCTGCTGCGCGCCGCGCGCTCGGCCGTGATCAACAGCGGGCGAGACTTTTCTTGCGCCATCTGCACCGCCGACAACCGCCTGCTGGCCACGGCCGAGGGCTTGCCGGTGCACATCTTCGGTTCGCATCTGCAGACCAAGGCGATGTGCGAACTGCATCCGGACCTGGCCGAAGGCGACTGCTTCCTGCATAACGACGTCTACCTCGGCAATACGCACCTCGCCGACCACATGTTCCTGGCGCCGGTCTTCGTCGACGGCGAGCACCTGTTCACCGCCTGCACCAAGGCGCATCAAGCGGATATCGGCAACAGTATCCCGACGACCTACCATCCCGGCGCGCGCGATGTGTACGAGGAAGGCTCGCTGGTCTTCCCCTGCGTGCGGGTGCAGCGCGACTACCGCACTATCGAGGACATCGTGCGCATGTGCCGGGCGCGCATCCGCGTGCCCGAGCAATGGCACGGCGATTTCCTGGCCGGCATCGGCTCGGTCCGCATCGGCGAGCGGCGGTTGCGGGAACTTGCCGCCAAGCACGGCGTCGCCACGCTCAAAAGCTTCGTCGAGGCCTGGTTCGACTATTCCGAAGCGCGCATGGTGCAGGCCATCCGCAAGCTGCCGAAAGCGCGCCTGGTCAATACCGGCCGGCACGACCCGCTGCCGCCCATCCTGCCGGACGGCATCCCGCTGAAGGTCGAGATCGCCATCGATCCCGAGGCGGCGGCGATCGAGCTCGACCTGCGCGACAACATCGACTGCGTCGATTGCGGCCTCAACGAGTCGGAGGCCTGCACCATCAACAATGTCCTGACCGGCGTGTTCAACTGCCTGGATCCCGACGTGCCGCACAACGCCGGCTCGTTCCGACGCCTCAAATTGCGCCTGCGCGAGAATGCGGTGGTCGGCATCCCGCGCTTCCCGCATAGCTGCTCGGTCGCCACCACCAATGTCGGCGACCGGCTGGTCAATGCCACACAGGCCGCCTTTGCCCAGTTGGGTGAGGGCTGGGGCCTGGCCGAAGGCGGCAGCAGCATGGGCGTCGGCTATGCCGTGGTCTCGGGCCGCGACCGCCGACAGGGCGGGCGGCTGTTCATCAACCAGCTGGTGGTTTCGAGCAATGGCGGCCCGGCCGGCCCAGTGGCCGATGGCTGGGTGACCTATGGCCTGCCGGTGGTGGCGGGCGCCATGTACCGCGACAGCATCGAACTCGACGAGATCAAGCATCCCATTCTGTTTCGCGAATTCCGCTTGTTGCCGGGCAGCGGCGGTGCCGGCCGGTGGCGCGGCGCGCCCGCGGCCCATTATGTCTATGGACCGCTCCACGACCCCATGACGGTCGTGATCCTGGGCGACGGCATGGTCAACCCGCCGAAAGGCGTGCTGGGCGGCGAGGACGGCGCACGGGCAGTCTTCTATCGGCTCGCCAGCGACGGCACGCGCACGGCACTGGGCAACGGCACCCGCCTGGAGCTGCGGCCGGGGGAGTGGGTGGGCGGCTCGGACAATGGCGGTGGTGGCTATGGCAACCCCTTGTCGCGGCCGCCCGAACGCGTGCTGCACGACGTGAACGAGCGCTGGGAGACGGCCAACCGGGCGAGCGCCGTCTACGGCGTCGTGCTGCGTCGGGCGAGCGATGGCGCCTATGCGCTCGACCTTGCCGCGACCGAGCGCGCGCGGCGCGCGGCCGAACCGCGCTGAGCGCGGCACGCCTGCGAGCCCTGCTGGCGGAGCGAGCAATTGGCCATTCGTTGGGCGAGGGCTTGTCAGCGAAACAACCTGGCGGATCGATGTTTCGCCAGCGGTGCTGGGTTGCCGTTTTGCGCGTGTTTCAGCGTTTGCTTTTTCTGAAGTAGAATTCGTTTAATGTTGGGCTCCCGGAACCGCAGCCTGGGGATGTCGGTTGCGACAAAGGAGGAGCCTTACATGTTAGCATTACTGCGATATGCGGCGAGCCTGGCCGCGCTGGCGCTGGCTAGTGGCACGGCATATGCCCAGTCGGTCGAGTGCGGCAACGCGCCGCCAGCCGACCAAGACCTGACGCTGGTCGCGGCCTATGCCGCGAGCCCGCCCGCCGTCGATGAAGTGGCCTTCACCATGGAGGTCGAAAACATCATGGCGAACACCTATGGCGGCGACCTGGTGCAGTACAAGCCCGTCTACTGGGCCGAGCACAAGGTGTGCGGCGCCGGCACCAACCAGGAGGGACCCAAGCAGGTGACCGGTCGCTGGGCGGAAAGCTGGACGGAATCCGCCGACGGCAAGACCTGGAGCTTCAAATTGCGCCGGGGCATCAAGAGCTACTTCGGCAACGAGATGACCTGCGCCGACCATCAATGGAGTTGGGCGCGCGGCTTCGAGATGAAGGCGGTCAAGTTCTTCTTCACCAAGGTGATGCTGCTGGACAAGCCCGAGGACGTGACCTGCCCCGACCCGTACACGGTGCAGTTCAAGATCAAGGATCGCAACCCGCTGTTCCTGCAACTGTTGGCCATGAACTACTATGGCGGACCGTTCGATTCGACCGAGGCCAAGAAGCGCGCCACCGCCAGCGACCCCTGGGCCAAGGAATGGCTGAAGAACAACACCGCCGGCTTCGGCCCCTATCACCTGGAAAAGCATGTGCCGGGCGAGGAGCTCGTCCTGGTGCGCAACCCGAACTTCCAACCGCGCCCGGCGGTCGGGCGGGTGATCGCCAAGATCGTGCCGGATTCGGCCACACGGCTGGCGCTGCTGAAGCGGGGCCAGGTCGACTACGCCATGCGGCTCCGGCAACGCGAGTATAACGAGATCGAAAGCGACGCCAACCTGCAGGTGATCTACCACCCGGCCAACTTCATCCCCTATTTCGGGCCGGTGCAGACCAACCCGATCATGGCCAAGCAGGGCGTGCGGCAGGCCATGGCCTGGGCCATGCCCTACAACGACATCCTGAACAAGGTCTATTTCGGCAAGGGCCTGCCGATCAAGACGATCACCCCGGCGATCTATCCGAACTCGACCGAGAAGTTCTGGCCCTACAAGGAGGACCTGGCCAAGGCGAAGGAGGTGTTGGCGGCCGCCGGCTATCCCAACGGCTTCGACCTCACCATCTCCTACGACAAGGCGATCTCCGAGATGGAGGAGGTCTGCACCTTGATCAAGAGCAACTTCGAGAAGATCGGCATCCGCGTGCAACTGCAGGGCTTGCCCTCGGCCGTCTATTCCGACACCAAGTTCACCCGCAAGCAGATGGCGCATTGCGACAACTTCCAGTGGCCGTGGGTGGCGGACACCGGCTACACCGCCTGGGTCTACCTCACCCATCCGGAAGTCAACGTGATGAACGCGGTCAAGAACGACGATCCGGAGCTGAACAAGCTGACCGAGGCGATGTTCGTCACCGGCTTCGGGGCCGAGCGGCTGAAGATGGACATGCGCATCCAGGAGCGCGTGGCCGAGGACGTGCCGTGGATCTTCCTGGTCAATCCGGGTTGGCGCGAGGCGTTGAAGAAGGAGTGGGCGGGCTTCGTCTGGTTCCCGGACAACAACATCCACTTCGAGCTCTTGTACAAGAAGAAGTCGTAGTCCGCGTGCGGGCGCCGGCCGCGATCCGCGTGGCCGGCGCCGGCGCCTTGGGGGAATGTCGAGCGTGCGACTGTTGAAATACGCCAGCCGTCGTCTCGCGCTGCTGCCCGTCCAATTGCTGCTGGTTTCGCTCATCGTGTTCGTCCTGGTGCGGCAGATGCCGGGCGACCCGACTTTCCTTTATACGGGTCCGTTCGCCACCACCGAACGCGTGGCCGAGGTGCGCAAGCAACTCGGCCTGGACGAGCCGACTTATGTGCAGTACGTGCGCTATCTCGAACGCATCGCGTATGGCGATTTCGGCCTGTCGATGCGCACCTCCCAGCCGGTAGTGGCCGACCTGCGCCAGCGTCTGCCGGCCACCATGGAGCTGATCCTCTACGCCGTCGTCTTTTCGGTGCTGATCGGCGTGCCGCTTGGCGTCTATACCGCGATCCGCAGCAAGGGCGCGCTCAACCGCGGCGTCTTCGTCTATGGCATGACCTCGGGCGCGCTGCCGGACTTCTGGTTCGCGCTGGTGGCCATCTTCATCTTTTTCTACAAGCTGCACTGGCTGCCGGGGCCGATCGGCCGTATCGACCTCTTGATCAGCAAGCCGCAGAACATTTCCGGCCTCTATACCGTCGATGCGCTGCTCACCGGCAATTGGCCGGCGCTGGCCTCGGCCAGCGGCCAACTGGTGCTGCCGGTCGCCACGCTCGTCTTCATCTACATGTCGCTGGTGCTGAAGAACACCCGCTCGGCCATGGAGGACATGCTGCGCTCGGAATTCGTGACCTATGCCCGCGCCGCCGGCTTGCCGCGCCTGATGCAGTGGCGCTATGCGCTGCGCAACGCCATGCCGCCCATCATCACCGTGACCGGCATCCTGACTTGGTTCCTGTTGGGCGGCGCCGTGCTGGTGGAGACGGTGTTCGCCTGGGGCGGGCTCGGCCAGTATGCCGTGCAGTCGGTGGTGAATTCCGACTACGCGGCATTGCAGGCGGTGGTGCTGTTCTCCGCGGTGTTCACGATGGTGATCTTCCTGCTAGTCGACCTCGCCTACTTCCTGATCGACCCGCGGATCAAATAGGCTATGAGCAGCGATAATCCCAGCCTGCCCGCCACCCCCCTACCGCGCGTCGGTCAGCAGACCGCCTGGCGCGATTTCCTGAGCTTCACGCGCCAGCGGGGCGGCTTCCAGCTCGGCTTGGCCATCGTCGCGCTGTCGCTCGGCCTCGCCGTGTTCGGGCCGCATATCGGCCCCTACCCGACCGAGACGGCGCTGCCCGGCATGCCGCTGCAACCGCCCTCCTGGCGGCACTGGATGGGGACCGATGTCTCCAACATGGACATCTTCTCGCGCGTCATCGCCGCGCCGCGCATCGACCTGACCATCGCGCTCGTCTCGACCGCCATCGCCTTCGCAGGCGGGGTCGCGCTGGGCGTCATTTCCGGCTTTTTCGGCGGCGGTCGGGGCGTGCCCAAGTTGTTGAGCGAAGGCATCATGCGTGCCGCCGACATCATCCAGGCCTTCCCGGTGTTCATCTTCGCGCTCGCGCTGGTCGGCTTCCGCGGGCCCGGCACCGAGAACGTGATCGCCGCGCTCGCCTTTCTCAACATCCCCTATTTCCTGCGCATCACCCGCGGCGCGGTGCTGCAGGTGCGCGAGCGGCCGTTCGTCGAGGCGCAACGCTGCGCCGGCAATTCGGAATGGCGGATTGCCTTCGTGCATGTCATGCCGAACGCGCTGACCCCGCCCTTGGCCAATATCTCGCCCACCATCGGCTTCTCGATCCTGCTCACCTCCGGGCTGAGCTTCGTCGGCGCCGGCGTGCCGGTGCCGACGCCGGAATGGGGCTCGATGATCGCCATCGGCGCGCCCAACATGATGACCGGGCAATGGTGGACGGCGTTGTTCCCAGGCCTGGTGCTGGGCATCGTGATCCTGGGCTATGCGCTGGTCGGCGACGGGCTCAAGGAGTTCCTCGACCCGGTGAACAAGAGGTAGGCCGTGGCGCCGATCCTGGAATTGCGCGAGCTCAGCGTCTCCTACGAGACGCAAGGCGGTGCGCGGGCGGTGTTGAGCAAGCTGTCGCTCGACGTCTCGGCGGGCGAGGCACTGGGTATCGTTGGCGAGTCGGGTTCCGGCAAGACCGTGCTGGTGCGTTCGATCCTGGGCCTGCTCGACCCGCCGTTCCGCACCGACCACGGCACGGTGGTGTTCGAGGGTCGCGACCTTCGGCAACTGGACGAGCAAAGCTTCCGGCAGTTGCGCGGCGGCAGCATCGCGCTGACCACGCCCGAGCCGCGCAAGCACCTGAACCCGCTGATCAGCATCGGCCGGCAGATCGTCAACGTGCTGCGCGCGCACCAGACGCTTGCCGAGCAGGCGGCGCGGACGCGGACGATCGAGCTGCTGCGCGCGGTCGGCATACCCGACCCCGAACGCCGGCTCGCCGCCTATCCGCACGAATTGTCAGGCGGCATGTGCCAGCGCGTGATCATCGCCATGGCGCTGGCGCATCAGACCAAGCTGCTGCTGGTCGACGAGCCGACGGCGGGCCTGGATGTCACCATCTCGCGGCAGATCCTCGACCTCATGCACGAACTGGCGGTCAGCCATGGCACCGCGCTGATGCTGGTTTCGCGCGATCTGGGTGTCGTTGCGCATTATTGCCGGCGGGTGGCGGTGATGTATGACGGCCGCATCGTCGAGGACGCGCCGGTGGAGGCTTTTTTCGCCGGGCCAGCGCACCCCTACAGCCGGCAATTGCTGCGCGCCGCCGCCGCCTCGCGAGGGAAGCGCGGGGCGGAGAAGCGTGTCGACGCGCTGGCCGAGCCGGCACGAACCGGCTGCCCCTTCCGCCCGCGCTGCCCGGTTGCCGTGGCGGCCTGCGCAACTGCCGTGCCGGCTCTGCAGCAGGTCGCTGCCGGCCGGCGGGCGCGCTGCCTGCGCGCCGAGGCCCTGTTGCGCCAGGAGCTCGCCGCCTGATGGCCGCGACGCTGCTGCAGGTCAGCGACCTGACCAAGATCTTTCCGGTCGGCGGCGGCCACCAACTCAAGGCCGTGAGCGAGGTGTCGTTCACCATCCGCCGGGGCGAGGCCCTGGCGTTGGTGGGCGAGTCCGGCTCGGGCAAGACCACGACCGGGCGCTGCCTGTTGCGGCTGATCGAACCGACCGCGGGACACATCCAGTTCGATGGCGTCGATATCCTGGCGCAGACGCAGAGGCAGTTCCGCGCGCTCAGGCCGCGCATGCAGATGGTGTTCCAGGAACCCTACGACTCATTGAGCCCGCGCATGCGCGTGGGCCGCATCATCGAGGAGCCCTTGCGCATGTTGCCCGAGCTCGACGCCGCCGAGCGCCAGCGGCGGGCGCTGGAGGTTCTGGGCATGGTGCGGCTGGGGCGCGCGGCCTACGATCGTTATCCGCACCAGTTCTCCGCCGGCCAGCAGCAGCGCATCGGCATCGCCCGCGCGCTGGTCACCCGCCCTGATCTGGTGCTGCTGGACGAGCCGACCTCGGCGCTCGACGTTTCGGTCCGGGCAGAGATTCTCGACCTGTTGTCCGACCTGCAGGCCGAACTCGGCCTTGCCTATCTCTTCATCTCGCACGACCTGACCGCCGTGCGCCGGGTTTGCCAGCGCGTGGCCATCATGTATCTCGGCCGCATCGTGGAGACCGGCGAGACCGAGCAGATTTTCGAGGCGCCGCTGCATCCCTACAGCCGCGCCTTGCTCTCCTCGGTGCTCTATCCCGACCCCGCCAGCAGGCTGTCCCGCTACGTCCTGACCGGCGAGATCCCCAGCCCCATCGACCTGCCGCAGGGCTGTCATCTCGCGTCGCGCTGCCCGATGGTCGAGCCGCGCTGCCGGAGCGCCTATCCGCCGATGGACCGCTTCGGCGAGGGCCGCTCGGTGGCCTGCTACCGCGCGCAGGAGATGCGTGCCCTGGGGGGACTGACCACGCATTAGGAGAACGCGATGCCGGACGAAGCGAAAATGACGGAAGCGGAAGTGGCGACATTGCTGGCGCATGCCGAACTGCCGCCGGCGGCGGCCCGCCGGGCGCATCTGGCGGCCGGCCTGCCCGGCTTTCGGCAACGCTGTGCCCGGCTCTACGCCATCGACGTGGCCGGCGTGGAGTTCGATTTCCTGCGCCCCTTGCGGTGAGCGCCATGCAAGAACGCGATCTGCTCAGCCTGACCGTGGCCGGCGCCGCGCGCCTGATCAAGGCCCGCAAACTGTCGCCGGTGGAACTCGCCAAGGCCACGCTTGCCCGCATCGAACGCCTGCAGCCGCGGCTTGGCGCCTTCATCACCGTCACCGCCGAGACCGCGCTCCGCCAGGCGCGCAAGGCGGAAAAGGAGATCGTGGCCGGCGACTACAAGGGGCCGCTGCATGGCGTGCCGGTGACGCTCAAGGACCTGTACGCAACCAAGGGCATCCGCACCACCGCCGGTTCGAGGATCCTGGAAACGCATGTGCCCAAGGCGGACGCGCCGGCCACGGCGCGCCTGGCGCAGGCGGGCGCCGTGCTGGTCGGCAAGACCAACCTGCACGAATGGGCTTGCGGGGTCACCACCGACAATCCGTCCTTCGGCCGCTGCCACAATCCGTGGCGGCACGCCTATATTCCGGGCGGCTCCTCCGGCGGGTCGGCGGCGGCGGTGGCCGGGCGGCTCGGCCTTGCCAGCCTGGGCAGCGATACCGGCGGCTCGATCCGAATTCCGGCCCACATGTCCGGCATCTTCGGGCACAAGCCGACCTATGGCCTGGTGCCGCGCACCGGAGTCTTTCCGGAAAGCTGGTCCTTCGACCATGCCGGACCGATGACCCTGACGGCGGAGGATGCCGCCATCGTCCTGGCCGCGATCGCCGGGCCCGACCCGAACGACCCGTCCTGCCTGACCGGCCGGCCGGCCAATCCGTTGCGCGGCCTCAAGGGTGGCATCAAAGGCTTGCGCATCGGCCTGCCCAAGCAGTTCTATTTCGACGATCTGCACCCGGAGGTCGACGCGGCCGTCAGGCGCGCCGCCGGCGTGTTCCGCGGGCTCGGCGCCCGGCTGGTCGAGATCGACATCCCGGAAGCCGCCTGGGGCATGGATTGCTGCTTCGTCATCGCCTGGGCCGAGGCGGCGCACTATCACCGCGACTGGCTGCGCACACGGCCACAGGACTACGGCCCCGACCTGCGCGATCTGCTGGAAGCCTCCAGCACCTATCTGGCCAGCGACTACCTGCAAGCGCAGCGCGTGCGCACCCGCATCCGACGCGCCTACGCTCGTCTGTTCGACAAGGTCGACCTGCTGCTGTCGCCGACCGGGCCACTGCCGGCGACCCCGCATGGCGCGCTCGACGTCGAGGTGCAAGGCCGCACGGTCTCGGTGATGGAAAGCTGCGCCCGCTTCACCGCGATCGCCGACGTGACCGGCGAGCCCGCCTGCTCTCTGCCCTGCGGCTTCACTGCCGACGGCCTGCCGATCGGCCTGATGCTGCACGGCCGGGTGTTGGAGGATGCGCTGGTGCTGCGCGCGGCGCACGCCTATGAGCAGGCGACCGACTGGCATTCCCGCCTGCCGCCACTGGACTGAACGGGGGCGCAGGGCTGGGCTTCGCGGGCGCCCGTCCAGGCACTGCCCCGGGGCCGGCCGCGGGCTGTCCGTGCCCCCCGGCCGCCAAGGCCGATCAACGCACGAACAGCCCGCGCATCAGCCATTCGGCCGACGCCAGGCGGCGCGCGAGCCATTGCCGCGTCGCCGGGAAGTCGTCCGCGTCCTCGGCAAGCCAGCGCGACACCGCGGCCACGAACAGCAAGGTCAAGCCGACCTCCTCGAAATCGCGCTGCGCCCCGCCTGCCGGCAGCAGCGCCGCCTGACGCAGCCACTGAACGCGGCGCGACAGACCGACCACCAGCGCCGCGTGCAGATGCACATGCGCCGGACGCAGCTTGTAGGCGAGCATGTCGCCAAGCACCCGGCGGCGCCCGCGCAGGGCCGCGAGCCATGTCGTCAACGCTCGTTCGACCCGTTCGCGGGCGCTAACTTCGGCGAACCCCTCCTGCTCGGCCAGCGCCAGCATTGCCTGATCGGCACGCGCCAGCCAGGCTTCGCCAACCGCGTCGAGGTCCGCGAACTCCCTGGCCGCGTCGGCCAACGGCAAGCCCGCCCGCCGCGCCACGGCAAACAGGCTGAGATTGCGCCAGCCCACCCTATCGGCTTCCGCCAGCGCGGCATCGACCAACCGCCGGCGGGGCGCCGACGGTGTCATTCGCCGACCAGCTTGACTTTGTCGCCGGCGCGCAAGCCGGCATCGCCGTCCAGCGCGTTCAACACCCGGAAGCGTTCGACCGGGTAGTCCTCGACCGCCATCCGCCGGCCCAGACTGTCGATCGTGTCGCCCGGCCTGACCGTCACCACCCGGACACGCAGCGGTTTCAGCGCCGCCGCCTCCGCCGACCCGAGCGCCCGGAAGCTCAGCAGCGTCGCCTCGAAGCCGCGATCGAAGCGCGCCAGTTGCCCGGCCGGCGTGACGAACAGAAAGCGATAGAGCTGGCCGGGCGCCAGGCGCAGCACCGCCAGGCGCGCGTCGCGGGTTCCCAGCTGCTGGTTCTGAATCCGGGTGATGCCGGTCGCCCCGGCCAAGCCGTTCGCTTCGAAGTGGCGCAGCGACTGCAGGTTGGCTTGCGCCGCCCATTCCCGGGTCAGGTAGATCATCGGATCGCCACTGGCGCTTCTGGGCGCGTGGTCAAGCTTGATCAAGGCCTCGCCTGGGCCGCGTGCCAACACGGCGTCGGCGCGGTTCAGCAGGCGGAAACCCCCGGGCGCGGCAAAGCTGAAACGCAGCTTCGGGTGGGCGAATATTCGACCGCGAATGAAGCCGTGCTCGGCGCTGTCGCCGAACACCATGCCATCGATCTGCGCCAGGAACGCCTCGCGGCCATAGTCCGCACCGCCACCGGCGCCGGCCTCCTTGGCCTCGGCGATGGCGCGCTGCACCCGCTCCAGCGTGTTCGGATGGCTGGCGAAGAAGTCCTCCAGCGGGTCGCGCCCGGTATTGCCGGCCACGGCGCGCGCCAGTTCGCTTTCGCGCGACAGCGAACTCAGCAGGTCGGCCTGTGCCAGAGGGTTGTAGCCGGCCTTGCTCATGTAGCGGACGCCAAGCTCGTCGGCCTCGAATTCCTGATCCTGCGAATACTGCGCCAGCAGCCCGGCGCCGACCAATTGCCCCAGTTGCGCCACCTCCGGCACGCCCAGCGCCGCGCCCAGCAGCCCGCCCAGCACGCCGGTGACCAGGTTCGTGGTGACCGCGCGGTTGATGCGCTGCGCGGTATGGCGGGCGACGACATGGCCGACCTCGTGCCCCAGCACGCCGGCCAACTCGGCCTCGGTGTTCATCAGTGCCAGAATGCCTCGCGTGACGTAGACATAGCCGCCGGGCAGCGCGAAGGCATTGACGTCGCGCGAGTCGAGCAAGGTGAATATGAAGCTGCGTCCCGCCCGTTCCGAATTCTGCACGATGCGGGCGCCCAACCGGGCGACATAGAAGCCGGTTTGTTTCTCGTCCTCATAGGCGCCGCCGAACTGGCGCACCATCTTGGAATGTTCCTCGGCGCCGATCCTCGCTTCGTCGGCCTCCGAAACGAACTGCGCCCGGGCGGGCCCGCTGCCCGCCAGGCCCACGCACACCGCCAGCGCCACCGCCAGCGCGCCAGCGCGCCTTGCCGGCACCCGACTATCTCCGTTTCTCTTCGGCGCCATCCAGCCGTTCTATTGCCTCGGGATGGGTCAGGTGCACTTCCGGTCCGTTGCGCCATTCCACCCAGCCGCGCAGCCTGACCAGAGCACCCTCGAACGCACGATAGTCGACGCCCGCGCGGCGGAACAACTCACGATCGCTTGCCTCCAGCCGGGCGGTGAAATCGGTTCGCCAGTCGGCGCCGAAATTGAGGAAGGCGCGACCGCCGGCTTCGCCGACCGACAGCACGCAGCCTCGACCAGCTGGAAGCTGTCGACGACCCCCGACAGCGCATCGTGCCGGCGTATCGCATAGAACGGGTGGCCCCAGAGCCCTCGCCGGGCAGCCCGCGCTTCGCCTTCCAGCGCCAGCATCTCGGCCGCCAGCGCCCGGTTGTCGGCGAAGGTATAGACGCGGGCCAAGCCCGAGCGCAGCATCTCGCCCTGCAACCACAGGCCATCCTCGCGTCTGAGATGCGCCAGTACCCGGCCGTGCCGGTCGGTCCGCCGTCCGCCATGCAGCAGACTGACCGGGCGGCCCAGCGCCAGGCTCTCCAGCCGGGTCTTGGCTTCCGGCGCGAGCGGCCAGGCGGGAAAATCGGCCCGACCGAGCGGCAGTTTGGGCGCCTGAATACCGACCAGGCGAACCTGTCGACCGTCCGCCAGGACCACCGTATCGCCGTCGATCGCCTCGACCACGCGCGCGCTGCCGCCGCTGGCCAGACGGTCGAGCGGCGGCGCCTCGCGCCGCTCGGCAACGGTCGTCGTCGCGAGCGACAGGCCCAATGCCAGCAGCGCCGTTGCCCACCATCGGCGGCCTTCATAGACTGCCATCGGGCGGATCCTTCCGAGCAGGGGTGGCAAGCATGCCGAGGCGGCGACGCCGTGGCCAGGGGCGCGGTCGGGCCTTGCTGTCGGCGACCGCCTTGGCGCTGGCGCTGGCCGCCCCGCCCGCCCAGGCCGAAACCGACGATCCGGCCTTTCTGGTGGCCGGGTTCGGCGTGTTCGACGTCAACGACGAACACCGCACGGGCGAAGCCCGGCTGGAATTCCGCTCGGGCTGGCGGTTCCTCATGTTCAAGCCGTTTCTGGGCATGCTCGGCAACGACGACGGCGCCCTCTATGGCTATGCCGGCGTGCTGGTCGACCTCTATTGGGGGCGACGGATCGTCACCACGCTCAGTTTCGCCCCCGGCGCCTATCACCGCGGCAGCAGCAAGGATCTCGGCGCCACCTTGGAATTCCGCTCGCAGATCGAGTTCGCCTATCGCTTCGCCGACCGCTCGCGGTTGGGCCTTGCCTATGGCCATCTGTCCAATGCCGGGATCGGCGACGACAATCCGGGGACCGAAAGCCTGATCTTGAGCTACGCCCTGCCGCTCGACGGGCTGTTCGCGCCGGCCCGGCGTTAACCCGGCGGTAAGCGGCCGGCCCTAGTCTCGCGCCCTGGAACCGGCCGGGCGGCAAGCCGCCCGTCGGCCTCCTCGATAACGGCAAACCGTCGGAAACGGCGGGACGCAAAGCCTCCGGCCTCAAGCCCCGCAAGGGCCAGGTAGCGGGGCCACCGAAGGGACCAAGGCATGCCGGCAAGCAACATCGCGCAGATGGAACGGGCGCCGCAGCGGCCGACCGCGGTCGCCGGCGGCACCGGCGCGGCGCAGCAGGCCGCCGAGCGCGACCGCGAGATCACCGCGGTCGTGCTGGCCGCGGTGCCGGCGCTCAACGCCGCGATGGACGAGGCGGTGCGCGCCGGGCTGATCATCGAGCCGAGCTTGACCGCGGTGTCCGGCCGGGCCGACGACGTCGGCACGCAGGGCATCCCGCATATCTGCAACGTCCGGGTCTACCGCAAGCTTTGCTGAGCCGGCAGGCCGGCGCGCCGGGCGCCGCCGGCTTCTGCCGGGCGGTCGCTTCTGCTATTGCTTGCTTGCACTGGCCCAGGGCGCCCGTAGCTCAGCAGGATAGAGCATCAGATTCCTAATCTGGGGGTCGCAGGTTCGAATCCTGCCGGGCGCGCCAATTACTTCAATGACTTAGCGTGAAAGACCGAACGGCGCGATGGCCCGTAGCTACCGTCTAGCAACCACGCGGACGGATTTCGCAGAGCCTGGAAGCGCCCGGCGGACGAAATTCGCGCCCCTGCGAAAACCGAACGCTGGAACGGCAGCGTGAGCGATTTTGCGCCTTTTCATCTAAATTCACAATACCTACTCGGGGAATTGTTCGGCCAGCAAGTCCGTCGCGTGAATTAACGAGACCAGCCCGCCCGCTGCCGCTCCGTCGCGGTTCCGATACTGGAAAACCTTCGATCCGTATTCGTGTGGAGGCCGGTCATAGACGATCATGGCAAGCGCGGCGACTGCCAGAAGCGGCGGGAGCGCCCCCAGCATCGCTTGGTAAGCCTGCCGATGCTGCAACGTCGCCGCGCTGTCCGGCGTCCTGTAGGCTGGTTGCAGGCGCCCAACCATCGCTTTTGGCCAAGCGTGGGCGGTGGTCGTCCCCCGGCTGGCCTTGTGATGCGCTTCGCGGAACCTGGCGCCCGCCATGAATTGGCATTCGGTCAACCGCGCTTCCACGAGAAGCCGCGCGATCAGGCAAGCCGGCCGGCCAGAGGTTGTCCTGGGCTCAGCCGTTCCGGCTTCGACGCTGGCCAGGTATTGGGCGGCGAGGTCGTCTAACACGGTCAAGCTGCGGACCTAGGGCCAGTGTCGTCGCGGGCCGCCGCCAGGGCGCGCTCGGCTGCCAGGCGCCGCGTCCGGTGCCAGTCCGACCAGCAGCGGCCGTGCACCCAGCGGTGCGTGTCGTCGCCGGCCAGGAACGGCAACAGGGCCGCGTCGCGGGTTTCCGGCTGCCGGCAATGGGCACACGTGTTGGGGTCAGCGACGGGCGGCGGGTTCGCCGCCAGCCAGCGCACGATGGCGCGCTCGTGGGCGACCTGGCGCTCCGCCTCAGCCAAGCGCCCCGTCGTGACCGGCCCAGACTTCGCCGCAGGCCCCGCGCACGCAGTGAGGGCCTTGCCCTCGGCCAGCCGGCCAGAATTCACAGCTTGCGAGGCAGCCCCTGCTAAAGTTGCTAAAGCTGCTAAAGTGGGCGGTGCGGTGGGGGTAGCTTTAGCAACTTTAGCAACTTTAGCAGCCCCGCTTCCCGCTCCTCGATTTTCCGCAAGGAAGGGGGCCGGGTCGAATTTCCGATAACTGCCCATCAGGGCGCCCGCACGACCCGCCACGCCTCGCGGCGCCACACTCCGCAGACAACGCCGCCGCCGGGCACCGGCGCGACCCATCCGTGCTCCACGAGCACGCCCATGAGCCGCCGCGCCGTCTTGCCATCGCGGATAGCGTTCGGCCCGCGCTGGTAAATGTCCGGCAAAGATATCAGTGGTTCGGGCCACTCGGTTTGCACCCAATCCAGCAGGCGCGCCGCCAAGAGCAATTCGCCGTCGGCTCGTCCGCCCTCGAAAAGCCGCAATGCCTCCACGGCGTAGTGCTCCGCGAGCCGGATGCCGGCGGCCATGTGCGGGCCGGACAATTCGAAAACGCACAAGTCATCGACAAGAGCGAGGACGGCCGCCAGGCGGGCGGCGTGTTCGGGCAGTTTGTTCGCCAGCCCTCGGATCCGATGCAGCGGGCCGGCCGGGCCGATCATCCCTTCGACATGGTCGGCATAGGCGATCCACGCCGCCCGCGCCACCGCCGACATCGGCATTGCGCGGGGAGCGAGTTCGTTCGGCCGCCCCTCCACCAGCGGTGGCGCGGCTTCCAAGATCGACAGCATCCGCGCGCCATATCGTTTGAGCGCCGCGTCACTGGCGGGCTTGGGGTCGCGCCACAACCGCGTGCCCGCCGCCGGCTCGGGCGCCGTCGCGAGCACGCGCGAGAGAAGGCCCTGGTCGAGGAGCAGGGGGTCCGACAGAATTGCCGCCGCCACGTCCGGCTGGGCCATCAAGTGCAGCGCCACGCGGCGGCCTGGCAGCATTGACACGCCATCGCCGGCGCGCACGCGCCGGATCGGCTCGCCGTCCCACAGCCCCGACATCGCTGCCGCGGTCTTGAGTTTGTTGTCTGGGCTCATGCCATAGCCGCCCACAAACTGGCCACCTTCCGCCGAGAAGATGCCGGCACTCGGGTGGCCCTCAGCCAGCAGCCGGCAAAGGCCCTCGAAGGTGGGTTCGGGGCAGAGCAGCATCGGCAAGAGAGGCGCGACCGGCGCCGGCCCGAGGTTGTCGAGAGCCCGCACCTTCGCCTCCTTGTCGGGGAATTTCTTTTTGTCGGCTAGCACCTGCGCGCGCTGCTTCTCCCACGCCTCGCGCGCGTTGGCGTGCCGTTCGCGTGCAATCTGATAGTCGGCGCTCAGCGACTTTTCGCGCGTCCGGATTGGCCACAGCGCCTCCCCGTCGCACGCGGTCTTGCGCTCGCCGGTCGCGGCCACCGTGAGGAAAAACCCCGACAGCGGCCTGGCATGGCCGGTCGGCAGCACGATATCCGCATGCCCTTGAACGGCCAGCGTCACCGCTGCCAGGACGGCTTGCCCGCAGATCGCCATTGGCGCTTGCACGCGATCATGAATGCCGCGCGCGGCAGCCTCCAGCACGTCGCCCAAGGCGTCGACGGGGAACGGGTCCGCTGGCGGTAACTCGCGCAACAGAGGGCGCGGCCGCTCAGGCTTAGTGCCAGCGCCTGCATGCCGCTGACGATACCGCTCCACCGCCTCGGCGACGCTTGGCACGCCCTTCACGGCGCCACGCGCCAGCCGGTCGGCCAGGTAAACCGCCTTCCGTCTGAATTCCTCACGGCTTCGCCCCGGCCGGCTTAGGTCGACGTGCGCCGCATACTGCAGCCACCCGGCTTCGTCGATTTCGCTGGCGGTCGGCCAGCGTTCGAGCGCACCTGTCAGTTCGAGCGCCACCGCCAGCACGGTGTCGCGCATGTACCCTTCCCGACCGTCGATGACGGCTCCATCCAGCCCCAGCCCCGTCGTGGCGCGCACGATGCCGTCCTCGTGCGGCGCCCTGGCGCGCGGTTCGTTCGACGCCGTGGCGCTTTCCGCGCGGGGCTCGCTCAGTGCCCCGGGAAGCGGCTCGGCTAGCGTGGATATCCGCGCGAACTTTTCGAGTGGGTACATCCCACCGCTGCCGGCGGCGAACTCCGACAATTCGCGTTCCCGGCCTTCTTTCCAGGGCCAAGCTATCGTGCCCGGCAACCGCATCACGCGGCCGGGGTTGGTGACGGTCGGATCGCCGCCGAGCGCCGTCGCCAGCGCCTTCAAGGCGTCCGAATAGATTGCTGGGTCGGCTATCGGCTCGTCGAGGCGCCACCAAAATTGCGCGCGGTGATGCGGAATGCGCCCCGTGGTGACAATGGCGCTCGGCTCGATGCCTAGCTGCCGGCACCGCTCCAAGGCGACCTCGACCGCGCCGGGCAGGTCGAAATCGGCGTGCAGCGCCCACGCTTCCAAAAAGTCGGCGTCCGACGTGCGGCCGTGTGGGAAGGTGCCACACTTGCGCAGCGCCGCGCCAACATAGACATCAGCGCCCTCGACAATGTTGACTTCGGCCGCCTTGGCGGCGGCGAGGTCCAGATTTTCCGGCAGAAAAAGCTCGGCCTTGGCGAGTGCGCCCTGCCTGTTCTTCCAAGCAACCTCGACGGCGCCACGCATGGCTTGGCCGTGCAACCAAGTCAGAAAGGCGAGGATTTCTTTTTCGTCAGCGCCGGGCGGCGGCATGGCGCAAGCTGCGGAGGCGGTCATCGGTCGGCCGCCTTCGCTGCGTCGCGTTCAGCCGTCGAGCACGTCGAGCGGCTGGCCGACCACGCCTCCAGGTCCGCCGCCGAGTACAAAATCCGGCGGCCGTGCGCCCGAAACGGCGGCCCGGAGCCGAAAAGGCGCATCCGTTCGAGCGTCCGCGCCGACAGTCGCAGCCGTTCGGCCGCTTCCGAAGTCGTCAAAAAAATTGCGTTCTGCATCGTCACCACCAATTTCCGACGCGGGTTTGCGTCTAGCGATGGCGACAAGATGCGGCTCGCGCCGCCTACTTACCTGGGCGAGAAAATAGGCTTTCCCCGGCGCGAGTGTGGCAAGTTCAGACGCTCGCCCTGCGCACGAAATCCGCCAGGGCACTCAGAACGGCGTCCGGCAAGGGTGGTCCCGGCGGCGCTTGCCCGGTCTTGTGGGTTGCCTTGAGTTTCCAGTAGCGGTCAGACGCCCAACCGTCTCGGCTTTGCCGCAGTCGCTCCCGCCAATTCTGAACGGTGCGCGCCTTCGGCGCGCCTTGCCGGCCGGGCAGCCGAAAGCCGGCCGTCGCAAGTGTGCGCGCCACTTGGCCGCAAGCTTGTGTCCGGCTCGCGCCTGCCTCCATCAGTTGTTCGACCGAAAACGCGGCGAATACCTTCACAATTTCACGAGGCGTGCTGTCGGTCGGTCGCGTCGTTCGCGGAGCGGGGGCGACGATCTTCTGCACCTGCCCTTTGTCCAGGTCGACCAGCGCCCCCACCAGCACCACCAGCGGGTGGGTGAGGCGCTGGCTCCGCAGCGCGGGGTCGGCGGGTTCAACTTCTTTGCTTTCCGTGAACGACCGGATGAAATCGACAACGGCGCTAAGCGCCAAGCCGGCGCCGGTGCGCCCGCCGTCGGCCTCGCGATCCTTGTCGAAGAAACAAAGTGCCTGCCGAAGCTGCAATTCCATCGTCTGCAATCTGAGGTTCACGGCATGCAGCGTGGTTTCGAGGGCGGCAAGCCGTTCGGCGTCGGATTGCTCCGGTCGGCGAGGCGGGCGACCGCTCACGCGGCCACCCTCGCCGTCGGGATGCGGGCGACTTCGTCGCGCAAACGCCGCTCGGCGTGCCAGAGGTCGTGCGCCGCCTGCATGCGCAGCCACAGGCCGGGACCGTTGCCGCAGAACTTGCCGAGCCTGACCGCCATCTCGGGCGTGACGGCGGTCGCTTCCCGCAGAATGGCATGCAGGCTCTGCCGCGAAATGCCAA
>VGEV01000027.1 GCA_016869175.1 Alphaproteobacteria bacterium | reverse complement strand
CCTTCAGCGCCTTCCTCTACCGCTACCGCAACCTGGTCGAGCGCTTCTTCAACAGGGTCAAACACTTCCGAGCCATCGCCACGCGCTACGACAAGCACGACGCCAACTACCTCGCCCTCATCAAGCTCGCCGCATTACGAATCTGGATGCGTGCTTATGAGTCCGTGTCCTAATCTAAGCATTCCGATGCCGGCAAAGTCAGTATCCCGGGCAGCCGCCCCCCGCCGCCCGACGACGCCCTTCGCATGAGCCGCACCGCCACCCCCACCCGCATCGGCATGTCCCTGCAGCAGTTCATGGTCCTGCTGACCGCGCAACTGGCGACGATCCTGTTCGGCATGACCACGACGCTGGCCAACGTGCTGCTGCCGCAGATGCGCGGCACGCTGTCGGCGACGCAAGACCAGATCGCCCTGGTCGTCACCTTCAACATCGTCGCCACCGCCGTGGCGACGCCGATCACCGGCTGGCTGTCGGCGCGGCTCGGCTGGCGCCGGCTGATGGCCATCTCGCTGCTGGGTTTCGGCGCCAGCTCGGTGGCCTGCGGTCTGGCGCCCTCGCTGGCGGTGCTGGTCGTGTTCCGCGTGCTGCAAGGGGCGTTCGGCGCGCCGATCCTGCCGATGGGTCAGGCGATCCTGTTGGCCAGCTTCCCGCCGCGCCAGCATGCGCTGGTCACCATGCTGTGGGGCATCGGCGGGGTGTTTGGGCCCGTGCTGGGGCCGCTGCTGGGCGGCTTGATGGCCGAGGCCTATGGCTGGCGCGGCGCCTTTCTGATGACGGCGCCGCTCGCCCTGTTGTCGGTGCTGGGCGTGCTGGTGACCTTCGACGACCGCGGTCGGCTGGACCGGACACCGCTCGACTGGACCGGCTTCATGTCGCTGTCCGTGGCGATCGCCGCCGCGCAGTACATGCTGGATCGCGGCCAGCGGCTCGACTGGTTCGAATCGTTCGAAATCGTCCTGGCGTCCGGCGTGGCGCTGATCGCCTTCCATGTCTTCCTGGTGCACAGCCTCAGCAGCCGGACGCCCTTCCTCGATCTGAAACTGTTCCTCAACCGCGACTTCGCACTGGGGGTCACCTTCGCGCTCGTCTTCGGCATGCTGGTGTTCACGCCGATGGTGCTGTTCCCGCCGCTGCTCCAGGAACTGCGCGGCTTTCCCGAATCCATCATCGGCACGCTGATCGCCGCGCGCGGCATTGGCAACTGGATCAGCTTCTTCCTGGTCGTGCCGCTGACCAATTACAGCCCGCGCCTGACGCTGACCATCGGCCTCGTCGCCTCGGCGGTGGCCGGTTGGGGCATGGCCAGTCTCGATATCAACCTGACCCTGTTCGACGTGGTGTGGACCAACATGCTGCAGGGCTTCGGCATCGGCATCATGTACGTGCCGATGTCGATGATCGCCTTTTCCTCGCTGCAGCCGCGTCAACTGACCGAAGCCAGCGCCGTGTTTCACCTGATCCGCAATTTTGGCTCCAGCGTCTTCATCTCGCTGTCGGTGACGCTCTATGTCCGCTCGACCGCCTGGAACTATGCCGGGCTGGCGGAGAGCGTGAATCCGTTCGCCGACGGCGTCGCCGCCTCGGCGGCCGGCGCCGCCTGGAACATGGAGAGCGCCGACGGGCTGGCCCGCATCGACGGCGAGGTCTTCCGTCAAGCGGCGATGATCGGCTATCTCAACGCCTTCAACCTGTACTGCTTCGCGGCGCTGGCCACCTTGCCGTTGCTCTTGCTGGTGCGCCGGCGCCGCTGAGCGCCGATCCCGCAGGATTCCGCCATGCCCTTCGAGCCCAGCCGACCGTTATCGTTGTCGTTCTACCGGGCGCTCTCCCGCCAGCAGGTGCTGGCGATGCAATGGCAGAAGCTGCAACGCCAACTGGCCTATCTCGCGGCCGCTAATCCGCATTATCGCGACAAGCTGCGGCAGGCCCGCATCGTCCCAGAGCGCATCCGCGTGCTCGCCGACTTCCGCCACATCCCGTTCTCCGACAAGGCGGAGTTCGTGGCCGACCAGACCGCGGAGCCGCCGTTTGGCCGCCGCCTTGGCATCGCGCGCGAGCGGGTGGCGCTGATCGCCATGACCAGCGGCACCTCCGGTCAGGGCCAGGAAGTCTACGGCCGCAGCGCCAACGATCTGGTGATGGTCGGCTATCGGCACTGGCTGGCCTTCGAACTGGCCGGCATGCGGCCGGGCGACCTGGTGGTCAACGCCACGCCGTCCGGTGGCGTCACCGCCGGAGGCTGGGGCCCGCCGGAAGGGTTTCGCTTCGGCGGCGTCACCGTCTTTCATCTGGGCGGCGTGTTCAACACCGAGCAGATCGTCGGCTTGTTCGACCGCCTGGGCGGGCTCAATGCGCTCTACGCCTCGACCAACTACGTCAATACGCTGACCGAGGTCTGCCGGCGGCTGGGCTTCGAGCCGCGCCGCAGGCTACCGCAACTGCGTTGCCTGATCTTCGCCGCCGAGGGTTACCCGCCGGAATGGGCCGAACGGATGGCGGAATTCTGGAGCTGTCCGTTGACCGAGGCCTATGGCAGCACGCAATCGGTCGGCTATGCCTTCGGCCAGGCGGCGGGCGCACCGGACCGGCGATCGAACGGCCGGGGCATGTTGCATGGGCTCGAGTGGCTCAACCTGCACGAAATCCTCGATCCCGCGACCCTGCAGCCGGTCAAGCCCGGCGAGGAAGGCGAGCTGGTGCTGACCAATCTCGATATCGAGGCCTCGCCCATCTTGCGCTTCCGCACCGGCGACCGGGTGCGCTACCTACCGCACGAGGAGAGCCGCACCGGCCTGCCGTTCGACGGCATCGAAGCCGGCCATATCGGCCGCTACGACGACATGCTGAAGATCCGCGGCAACAATGTCTGGCCGCAGGCGGTGGACGCGGCGGTGTTCGCCCATGTCGAGGTGGCCGAATATGCCGGCAACGTCGAAGTGGACGAGAACGGCCGCACCGACGTGCTGGTGCGTCTGGCGTTGCATCCGCAGGCGCCCGAGGGCGAGGCCCGCCTGGGCTTGCTGGCCCGCATCGCCCAGACGATCAAGGCCCGCACCAATGTCAGCATGCGCGTGGTCGAGGTGCCGCGCGACAGCCTGCCCACCTTCACCTACAAGACCAGGCGCTGGACCGACCGCCGCCAGCAGGGCTACGCGGGCAAGGGCTGAGGCTCAGGCCGGCCGGAACTTCGGCAGGCTGATCGTCTCGCTGACGTCCTCGAAGGTCACGGCGACGGGCATGTCGGCGGCCACCGCCTCGGGCGGGCAGCCGACCAGGTTGCTGGCCAGGCGCACGCCTTCCTCCAACTCGATCAGCGCCACGACATAGGGCACCTCGGCGGCGAAGACCTCTTGCGGCACCGGGTGGCGCACCACGATCCAACTGTAGACCCGGCCGCGGCCCGAGGCCTCGCGCCATTCCCCGGCGCGCGAGCCGCAATGCGCGCAGACCGGCCCCGGCGGATAGCGCAACCGGCCGCAATCCGTACAGCGCCGCAGCAGCAGCCGGTGCCGCTTGCAGCCCTGCCAGAACGGCTCGCTGTCGGGATCCGGCACCGGCAGCGGCTTGAGATAGGTGTTCTCCATGCTCAGTTGCGCAGTACCAGTGCGCTGCCGCAGGACATGGCGCCCGCGGTGGTGAGCGCCAGTTCGGCGCCCTGGATCTGCCTGGGCCCCGCCTCGCCGCGCAATTGCTGCACCGCCTCGATCACGTGGTTGAGGCCGTGGATATAGCCCTCCGACAGCAGGCCGCCATGGGTATTGACCGGCAGGCTGCCATCCCGGGCAATGGCGCCCGATGCGACGAACGGCCCGCCCTCGCCCGGCTTGCAGAAACCGAAGCCCTCAAGCTGAGCCAGCACGCTGTAGGTGAAGCAGTCGTAGATCTCGGCGACATCGATGTCTTGCGGCCCGACGCCGGCGCTGCGCCACAGCTCGTCGGCGATATAGGCGGCGTAGTTGGTGGCGTGCTCCGGCCAGCGCAGCGCATCGAACAAATCGTCACCCTGTTGCGGCCCACCGCCATAGGCGGCGCCCAGGATGCGCACCGGCCGCTGCTTCAGGTCGCGCGCGCGCTCGGCCGAAGTCACCAGCACGGCACAGGCACCATCGGTCTCCAGGCAGATGTCGAGCAGGCGGAACGGCTCCACGATCGGCCGACTGGCGAAATAGTCGTCAAGCGTGATCGGCTGGCGCTTCATCGCGCGCGGATTGAGGCCCGCGTTGGCCCGGCAGGTGACCGCGACATGGCCGAGATGCTCGCTGGTGGTGCCGTATTTCACCATGTGCCGCCGGCACCACATGGCCATCGCCTGCGGATAGGTGATCCAGCCGAAGGGTGCCGTGAACTGGGTGATGCCTTGGGCGCGGAATTCCCGCCCGCCGCCCAGCCGGAAACCCGAGCGGCCGTTCATGGCGCGGTAGACCAGCACGCTGTTCGCCAGCCCCGCCTCGATCGCCATGGCCGCGGTCTGGATCACCAGGTTGGCGGCATTGCCGCCTGCCTGCAGATCGACGACATAGCGCGTGGCATTGCAGCCGAGCTGCGTCGCGACCGCCATGGCGGGCACGGAATCGTTGAAGGTGTAGCTGACGAAACCGTCGATCTCGGCCGCCATCAAGCCGGCGTCGGCAAGTGCCTTGCCGCAGGCCTCGCTCGCCAGATCCAGCACCGTGCGACCGGAGCGGCTGGAATAATTGGTATGGCCGATGCCGGCGATGGCGTACTTGTCGCGCAAGCTCCACATTCGCCCACCCCAGTCCCAGGTTCAGAGACCGAAACGCGGCTTGCGCTTCTGCTTGAAGGCGACGAGGCCCTCGGTCGCATCCGGTTCGGCGGTTGCGTAGTTGTGGACGAAGCCACGCTCGATCTCAAGGCCGGCGGCAAGATCGGTGCGCAGGCCTGCATTGACGAGGTATTTGGCACCGCCCAGCGCCACCCGGCTGCGTTCCGCCAGGCGCCCGGCCACGGCCAGCGCTTCCGCCATCAGCCGCTCGCCAGGGACCGCGCGGTTGACCAGGCCGATCGCCGCCGCGGCCCGGCCGTCCAGCAGCTCGCCGGTCAGGATCAACTCCTTGGCCCGCAACACGCCGATGGCACGCGGCAGCCGCTGCGAGCCACCGGCCCCCGGCAGCTGCGCGAAGTTGAGATGGCCATCGCCGATCCGCGCCTCCTCGGCGGCCAGCGCCAGGTCGCAAGCCAGCATCAGTTCCAGTCCGCCAGCGACGCAGAAGCCGTTCACCGCCGCCAGGTAGATCTTGGCGCTGGCTTCGATGGCGGCGTTGAGCCTGGCGAAATCGGCCAGGAAGCCCCGGAACCGGGCGGGATTGCGGTAGAGCTCCAGATAGCTTTCCAGATCGCCGCCGGCCGAGAACGCCTTGCCCCTGCCGGTCAGAATGACGGCCGCCAGCGCGGCCTCCCGTTCCAGTTCCGCCACGAGGCCCAGCAAGTCGCGCACCGTCTGCCAATCGAGCGGGTTGAGCTGTTCGGGCCGGTCGAGGGTGAGCGTGGCGATCGCGCCATTACGCTCCAGCCGGACATGGGCCGACGCCGCCATCCGTGGCTAGACCGTCAGATAACGGTCGAGCACCTTGCGGTTGCCGCTCAGTTCCGCCGGCGTGCCGCTGAACTTGATCTCGCCCTTTTCCATGATGTGCAGGCGGTCGCTGAGCGACAGCACGAACGACAGGTTCTGTTCCGCCAGCACGATCGACAGGCCGCTTGCCTTCAACTTAGCCACCTGCTGGCGCAGGTTCTCCACCACCAGCGGCGCCAGGCCCTCCGAGGGCTCGTCCAGCAGCAGCAGGCGCGGGTTGCCCATCAGCGTGCGGGCGATGGTCAGCATTTGTTGCTGCCCGCCCGACAGTACCCCGCCACGCCGGGACCGGATGGCCTCGAGGTCGGGGAACAGCTCGAACACTTGGCGCTCGCTCCAGCCGCCGCCGCTCCGCTTTCCGCGCCGTCCGATATCGAGATTCTCCCACACGCTGAGCTCGGGGAAGATGCGCCGGTCCTCCGGCACGAAGCCGATTCCCGCGCGCGCCACCCGATAGGCCGGCCAGCCGGTCACGTCCTGGCCGTCGAACCGCACATGCCCGCGCGCCGGCGGCGTCAGGCCCATGATCGAGCGCATGGTGGTGGACTTGCCGACGCCGTTGCGCCCGACCAGCGCCACCACTTCGCCCGCGTTGACCTCAAAACTGACCCCGAACAGCACCTGGCTCAGGCCATAGGCGGTATGGATCGCGGCCACCTCAAGCAGCGCCATGGCCGTCGGTCCCCAGATAGACGCGCCGCACTTCGGCGTTGTTGCGCACCTCGTCGGGCGCGCCTGTGGCGATGATCTCGCCGTGATGCAGCACCGTGATGCGATTGGCGATGCCGAACACCACGCCCATGTCGTGTTCGGTGAACAGCAGGGTCAGGCCGCGCGCCTGGGTGATCTGGTCGATCAGCCGCATGGCCTCGGCGGTCTCCTGCGGCGACATGCCGGCGGTCGGTTCGTCCAGCAGCAGCAGACGCGGCCGCGCGGCCAGCGCGATCGCCAATTCGAGCTGCTTCTGCTTGCCATAGGCCAGCTCGCCGGCATTGCCGGCGGCCTCGTCCGCCAGGCTCACCAACTCCAGCAACTCTTGCGTCTCTTCGCGGTATAGCGGCCGACCCAGACGGAACAGACTGAAGTGCCGGCGCTCGCGCGCGATCAGCGCTACTTGCACGTTCTCAAAGACACTGAGGCGCGGGTAGATGTTGATGCGCTGGAACGAGCGGGCGATGCCCAGCCTAACGATGCGATGGGGCGGCCGACCCGCGATCGACTGGCCTTCGAACTCGACGCTGCCGGAGTCCGGCGTCAGGTGGCCGGTCAGCAGGTTGAAAAACGTGGTCTTGCCGGCCCCGTTGGGGCCGATGATGGCGTGACGGCTGTTCGCTTCCAGGCTGAAATGCACGTCGCGGATGGCGACGAAGCCCTCGAAGGTCTTGGTGACGCCGGCAACCTTCAGCATCGCCTCAGTTCCGTCCGCCGGCCCGCCTGAACCGTGCCGCCAAGCCGGCCAGCCCGTCGGGCAGGAACATCAAGATGACCAGCAAGATCAATCCCAGCACCGTCGGCCAATATTGGGTGAACTGGTTGGTCGCGACCTGCAGGAGGTACAGCACGGTGGCGCCGATCAGCGGCCCGAAGAACGAATACATGCCGCCCAGCAAGACCATGATCAGCACTTGCGCCGACTCGGTCCAGAAGGCGTTCTCGATGTACATGCCCCGGTGGTACATGCCGAACAGCGCGCCGGCCAGCCCGGCGAAGGTGCCGGCCACGATGAAGGCCACCCAGCGCAGCCGCCTCGTCTCCACGCCCACGAAACCGGCGCGCACCGCGTTCTCGCGCACCGCCACCAACATCAGGCCAAAGGCGGAATGGCAGATCAACCAGAGCAGCGCCACGCCAGACGCGACCATGACAAGGGTGAAGTAGTAGTAGCTGGTGGCATTGCCCAGCAGCGTCGGCACCTTGATCCCCGTCAGGCCGTCGTCGCCGCCCGTCACCTCGCGCCACTTGAAGGCCACGCCCCAGACCAGCATGGCGAAGGCGAGCGTCAGCATGGCGAAATAGATCTGCGTCAGGCGCACGCAGAAATAGCCGATCACCGCCGCCATCACGCCCGACAACACGACCGCCGCCGGCAAGGCCAGCGCCAAGGTCCAGTTGTAGGTCGTCAGCAGGATGGCACAGGCATAGCCGCCAATGGCGAAATAGGCCGCGTGCCCGAAGGAAACGTTGCCGGCATAGCCAATCAGGACGTTGAGACTGAGCGCGAACAGGCAATAGATCAGTACCTGGGTCGCCAGGTCGATCGCATAGCGGCTGCCGGCCAGCGGCAGCAGCGCCAGCAGTGTCAGGATGCCGATCCCGACCGCCAGCGACACGCGGCCGCTCATCCTAGCGCCCCGCCTCGGGCCGGCCGAGCAGGCCCCACGGTCGGATCAGCAGCACCGTTAGCATCAGCAGGTAGGGCAGCACGTCCTGCCAGTTGGGCACCCAGACAGTACCGAACTGCACGACGAAGCCGAAGGCCAGGGCGCCCAGGAAACTGCCCCACAAATGGCCGAGACCGCCGATGATGACAATGATGAAGCACTCGTTGATGATGGTCGCATCCATGCCCGGCGTCAGCGCCAGGCGCGGCGCTGCCAGCGCGCCGCCGATGCCGGCCAGCGCCGAGCCCAGCACGAAGACCGCCGAATAGACCATCTGCACATTGACGCCGAGCGCCGCCAGCATCTCGCGGTCCTGCGTCGCGGCCCGCACCACGCGGCCCCAGCGAGTGCGATCGACCAGCAGCCACATCGCGATGGCAATGATCGGGCCGACCACGCAGAGGAACAGCAGATATTGCGGGAACACCACGAAACCCAGATTGACGGCGCCGGTAAACGCAGGCGGGTAGCCGACCGTGTACTGGTCGGTGCCCCACAGCATCTTCGCGGCGTCGCTCATCAGCAGGACGATGGCGAAGGTGAACAACAGTTGCATCAGGTGCTCCTGCCCATACAGCCGGCGCAGCAGCAACCGTTCGATGAAGAAGGCGATGATGGCGAGCCCCAAGCCGGCGGCGAGCACGCCCACCGGAAAGCTGAAGCCCCAGAGCTTGGTCACCGTGTAGATCAAATAGGCGCCGAACATGTAGAATACGCCATGCGCGAAATTGATCACGCGCAGCACGCCGAAGATCAGGTTGAGGCCGGAGGCGATGACGAACATGTTCATCGCCAACGCGAGGCCATATAAGGCATTCAAGGCGAATACGGTCAGCGTCATCGCCGTAACGAACCCGTCCTGCAGGAAATGGAAGCCCCGCGCCGGCCAACGGCGCGGGGCACGGGGGCTAGAGCTTGGGCTGGATGAATTCCACCGGGCTCATCACGCGGTAGTCCTTGCCCGGCTGCTTCACCATCGGCCCCCAGAACTGGCCGGTGTTCGACTGGTGCGTCTTCGCATCGATCGTCAACGGACCAACGGGGGTGTGCACGGTCAGGCCTTCCAGTGCCTCGGCGATCTTGTCGGGGTCGAGCGACTTCGCCTTCTCGATCGCGGCAGCGGCGAACAGCACGCCGTTATAGCCCAGCATCGACCATTGCGGCGTTTCCTGCGTGCCCAGCTTCTTGGCCAGCGCCGCCTGGAAGGTCTTATGCATGGGATCCTGCGAGTGATACCAGAGCTCGTAGGTGTTGGAGATGACGTTGTCGGGATATTCGTCCTTCAACGACACCGCCACCTCGTGGCTGGCGATCTCGCCGCCGGAAATCCACTTGATCTTGTCGAAGAAGCCAAGCGGCTTGGCCTGCTGCACCCAGGACACGAAATGCGGTCCCCACAGGCCCGACACCACGCCGTCGCAGCCGGCCGACATGACCTGCGGGATGAAGGCGTTGAAGTCGGTGGCGCCCAGTTTCGGCTTCAGCGTCAGCACCACCTTCGAGCCGGGCGCGTATTTCGGCAGTGCCTTCAGGAAGCCGGCCTCCAGGTCGTGGCCATAGGCATAGTCTAGCTGCAGGTGGCAGATGTTCTTCACCTTGTACTTGCTGACCAGTTCCGCCAGCGTATCGCCCTCCAGATCCGTGTTCGAGGCGATGCGGAAGACATGCTTGTGCAGCTTGTCGCTGGTCATCTGGATGGTCTTCGGTACGGTGGCGATGTAGACCATCTTCTCCTGCTTGGCGACTTCCGACATGCCCAGCCCGACGGCCGAGCTGAGGCCGCCCAGCACGATATGCACATTGTCCTTGGTGATGAGCTCCTTCATGGTCGCCGAGGCGGCCGAGGGGTTCATCTTGTCGTCGCGTTCGACGGATTCCAGTTTGCGGCCCAGCACGCCGCCCTTGGCGTTGATCTCCTCGATCGCCAGCTGATGGCCCGCCATGGCGGGCACGCCGTAAATGGCGCCACCGCCGGTCAAAGGATACATCGCGCCAATGCGGATCGGTTCGCCCTGCGCCAGGGCGCCGCCCGCGGCCAGCGCCATCGCCGCGACCAACGACCAGCCTGCTCTCATCGCCATCCTCCCCTGTGGAGCGGGTCATCTGGCACCAGCCCGCGTCCGTTTCGGGCATGATGGGTGGCCCGGGCGGACCCGTCAAGCAATGTGCTTGGCCGCCGTCACCGCGATCCCTTAGGCTCGCGGCTGCAGTCGAGAGGGGACCATGGAGATCGAGACGCGCGATCCGCGCTTCGCCAGCATTGTCGATCGGGACGCCGCGCTCGAGCGCCTCGTCACCGGCTGCAAGTTCACCGAGGGCCCGGTCTGGCACCCGGTTGAGCGCCAACTCATTTTCTCTGACATGCCGGACGATCACATGCGGCGCTGGCGGCCCGGCGGCGGCATCGAGACCTTCCGGCGGCCCAGCAACATGGCCAACGGCAACGCCTACGACCGCCAGGGCCGCTTGATCACGTGCGAGCATGCCAGCAGTCGCCTGACCCGCACCGAGGCCGACGGCCGCATCGTCACCTTGGCGAGCCACCACGAGGGCAAGCAGCTCAACAGCCCGAACGATGTGGCGGTCCGGCGCGACGGTGCCATCTACTTCACCGACCCGAGCTACGGCCGAATGGACTATTACGGCGTCAAGCGCGAGCCGGAGCTGAGCTACCGCGGCCTCTACCGGCTGTCGCCGGACGGCCGGTCGCTACGCCTGCTGGCCGACGATTTCGGTCAACCGAACGGACTCTGTTTCGCGGCCGACGAGCGCCGGCTGTTCGTCAACGACACCGAGCGCCAGCACATCCGGGCGTTTGCCGTGCAGGCCGACGGCAGCCTCGCCGATGGCCGTCTGTTCGCCGAGACCAAGGGCGAAGGCGCAGGCGCGCCGGACGGCATGAAGCTCGACGCGCAGGGCAATGTCTATTGCGCCGGCCCGGGCGGCATCCATGTGTTCGATCCCGCCGGCATCGCCCTGGGGGTTGTTCGCATGCCGGAATACACCGCCAATTTCTGCTTCGGCGACGACGACCTGCGCACGCTCTATGTCTGCGCCGCCACGTCGCTGTATCGCCTGCGGCTGCGGACGCCCGGCCTCAGCTTGCTGTAGTCGACGGCTTGTCGCGGGCGAATTCCGGCAGCAGCTCCTTGGGGATCACTTCTTGCAGGCCCAGTTCGGCGAACTTGGCCTGGGCGATTTCCGCGGCCTCGCGCGCGGCGCGTTCCTGTTCGGCGATGAACTCCGGACGGTCGCCATTGTGACGGACGCCGATATAGGTGGCGACGACGAACATGACGACGGACAGCGGAACGCAGATCAGTTGCACCAGGTTCAGGCCAAGAAAGATGGCCGTGTTCGGATCCAATCCATCCATCACCGAAACTCCATCGCCATCGCCCCCTGGATGCCGCCCGCTCACCCGATCATCTGCTTCGGCAGCCACAGGATGATTTCGGGGAAGGCGATACACAAGACCAGCCCGGTCAGTTGCAGGATCATGAACGGCAGGCAACCCCGGAAGATGTCGTTCATGCTGATCGCCACGGGCGCCGTGCCCTTGACATAAAAGAGCGCGAAACCGAACGGCGGGGTCAGAAACGCGGTCTGCAGGTTGATCGCCATCAGCACCAAGAACCAGGTGATCACATCGGCGCGTCCGACATGCTCGCCGAACTCCAGGATCATGAAGATCGGCGTGATGATCGGCAGCATGATCAGGCAGATCTCGGTCCATTCGAACGGCAGGCCGAGCAGGAAGATCACCAGCATCAGGAAGGCCAGGATGCCCCACGGGCCGATGTCCAGGCTCTGAAAGAAGGCAATGACCAGCTGATCGCCACCCAGCGAGCGAAAGACGTAGGAGAAGCCGTTGGAGCCGCAATAGAGCACGAAGATCAGCCCCATGGTGACGGCGGTGCGATTGACCACGTCGGCCACGGACTGCCGGCTGAGCCGGCCCTTGCGCCAGGCCAGCAGCACGGTCGCGAAGGCGCCGCAGCCCGCCGACTCAGTGGGCGTCGCCCAGCCGGCGAAGATCACCCCCAACGTCGCCGCCAGCAGCACCGCGGAGGGCATGAAGCCTTCCCACATGACCTTGCCGAATTGGCACCAGGACATGTTGCTCTCGCTGACATCGAGCGGCGGCGCGATCGCGGGGTTCAGCATCGCCACCAGGATCATGTAGGCGAAGTAGAGGGCCGAGAGCAGGAAACCGGGCAGGAAGGCGCCATAGAAGATCGGGCCGATCGAAACAGACATGATGTCGGCCATCACCACCAGCATGACCGAGGGCGGGATCAGAATGCCCAGCGTGCCGGAGGCGGCGATGGTGCCGGTGGCGAAGGCGGCGGAGTACTTGCGGTCCATCATCATCGGCAGCGAGACCAGCGAGAGCATGACCACGCTGGCGCTGACAATGCCGATGGGAGCGCCCAGCACGGTGCCCACCACGTTGACCGCCAGCGCCAGCCCCGCCGGCACCTTGCGCAACAGCACCTGCACCGAATGCAGCAGATCCTCCGCCAGGCCCGAGCCTTCCAGAAGCAATCCCATGAAGACAAAGAGCGGGACGGAAGTCAGCACCAGATTCTCCGCCGCGTCGCTCCAGATGCGCGGCACCAGGTTGAAGAACTGCACCAGCTCGAACACGTCGAGGCCCCAGCCGATCATGCCGAACAGCAGCGCCGTGCCGCCCAGCACGAAGCCAAGCGGGAAGCCGCTGTAAATCAACACGCAGAGCGCGAAGAACATGTAGAGGGCCAGGTTGTCCTGCAGATACTCGATCACGCTTGTGGCCCCGTCCTACTCGTTGAAATGCACGATGCCGAGCGGCAAGCGCCGGTCTTGAGGTGGGTGACGAAAGAAGATGATGGCCCGCGCCAGCATGCACAATGCCGCGGCGAGCAGGATCGCGTAGCACACGATCAGAAAGGACTTGATGATCCAGCGATGGGTAAGGCCGGTGGTGGCCGCCGATACTTCATTGGAGGCGTAGGAGAGTTCGACGAACCACACCGACTGATAGATCATCAGCAGGGCATAGGGCAGCAGGAAGACGCAGATGCCGACAATTTCGATCAGCGCCTTGCCGCGGTTGCTGCGGCCCTCGCGCCAGCCGTCGATGCGCACGTGCCGATCGGCCATGTAGGTCAGGCCGAACGCCATGGTGAACACCACGGTATGGAAATGCCACTGCCATTCCTGCAGCTTGGAGGAGCTGATCAAGTGGTGCAGCCAGGGATTGTCGATCACCACAAAGGTCAGAAAGGGGATCTTGCGGACGATCACATCCAGCACGACCGCCAGCATCATCGGAATGACCGCCCAGCCGCCGATCTTGCCCAACAGCACGATCACTCGGCCCAGACGTTCGGTCAGGCGCAGGACGCGCTCTTCGTCCATGGCGACGCCACCCACCGGAAGCAGTTGTGAGGGTTTCCCCAATCAGCCCGCGCGTCCCAGCCGATGCCCTTGCTGGAAAAGCCGCGCATTATGCCCGAGCGGCCGCCCCGGCACTATTGCGGTAAATCGCCACAAGTTTCCAGGAGCGGGCGACCGCGGGCTGGGTGATGCGCCGGGCGCGGTCTCAGGCCGAGCGCTTGCGGCTGTCTTTCAGCGAGGACGCGGGCTGGTAGGCCATGCGGGCATGCGCCTCGCAATAGGGCTGGCCCGGCTTGGCGTTGGCGCCACAGAAGCGGAAATCGGGGCTGGTCGGGTCGCCCAGCGGCCAGCGGCAGGTCGAGGTGGTCAACGCCAGGATCGTGGCGCCCGGCGAGACGGGCTGTGGCGGTGGCGAGCTGTCAGGCAGCCGCGCCGGCCGGACCGGGATCTGCTCGCGCTGCAATTGCCGCTCCCGCTGCTTCTGGCGGCGGGTCAGGGATGAGCGGGTCGGCTGCGACAGGCCCAACCGGTTGGCCTTGCCGATGACGGCGTTCCGGGTGCAACCCTCGCCCAGCCGGTCGGCAATCTGGCGGGCGCTGAAGCCGGTGGTCCACAGTTCGCGCAAGACTGTCACCCGCTCCTCGCTCCAGTCCATCGCCCAGCCCTCCCCCGCTCCGCGGATGGCTGGGGAAGATACGCCTCCGGCCAGGCGAGAACAATAGATGCTGTGGCTAAGTGCCCCTCCAGCCACAATATCCTGTGGATTTTTCTGGGGAGAAGCTTGGGAGCAAGCGCTTGGCCAAGCCGCCGGAAAAGGCGGTCGGCGCGCGCTATGGGATGGAATCGTCTGCCTTATTAGCTGAAGCGTTCGATGCCGAACGGGGCGGCATCGACGCTCGGCGTGCGGCCGCAAGCCAGATCCGCCACCAACCGGCCGGTCGCCGCCGCCAAGGTCAGACCCAGATGGCCGTGACCGAAGGCGAAGTAGGCGTTGTGAAAGCGCGGCGAGCGGCCGATCACGGGCAGCGAATCGGGCATCGAGGGGCGAAAGCCCATCCAGCGTTCCATGCCCTCTTCCTTCAGGTCGGGAAACAACCGACGGGCATGCCGGCGCAGCACCTCGGCGCGGTTCCAGTTGGGCGGTAAATCGAGCCCGCCGAACTCCACCGTGCCGGCCAGCCGCAGGCCGTGTTGCATCGGCGTGATGCCGAAGCCGCGCTTGGACCAGAGCATGGCACGGCGCACCTCCAGACCGGCATTCGGAAACATCACGTGGTAGCCGCGCTCGGTGTCCAGCGGGCAGTCGTGCCCGAGTTGCCGTACCAGCGGCAGGGAACGCGCGCCGGCGCTGATCACCACGCCCGAGCAGGACTGCCGGCCGCCTTCGGTCAGGACCGCCCGCACATCCTGCGGCCCCAGTTCGAAGCCGGTGGCGCGCGCGCGCAGGATCTCGCCGCCCTTGCGGCGGAAGAGGTCGGCAAGGGCCTGCGAAATCCCGAGCGGGTGCATGGCGTGCGCGGCGTCCTGCATGTAGAGGGCGCGGGCGAAGCGCGGGCCCAGGGCGGGCTGCATCTGCTTGATTTCGTCGCCGCCCAGCACATCGAACTTGATGCCGGCGCGCCGGCGCAATTCGATTTCGTAGGCGGCGTCGGCGAAGTCCTGCTCCGTCTCGTAAATATACAGCACGCCGTCGCGCCGCATCAGCGCCTCGGCGCCGGCCTCTTTCAGCAGCGGCAGGTAGTGTTCGATGGCAGGGGTGCAGAGACCGGCAAGCGCGCGGCTGATGGCCTCCACCCGCGGCCGGCTGCTTGCCACCATCAGCTTGAACAGCCACGGCGCGATGCGCGGCGCGTAGCTCGGCCGCACCGCCAGCGGCGCCAGCGGATCCACCAACATGCCCGGCACCTTGCGCCACAGGCCGGGCATTCCGAGCGGGATGACCGAACCGACCGCGAAAATGCCGGCATTGCCGAACGAGGCGCCTTCGCCCGGCCCGCCCGGATCGATCAACGCCACGCTCAGGCCTTCGCGCTGCAACTGGAGCGCGCAACAAAGACCGACCAGGCCAGCCCCAATCACCGCGACCGGCTTGCCCTCATCCGCCCCGCCCGCCATCGTCGTCCCCCCCGTTCACGCGCCGCGCCTCAGCCGGCCCCCTGCACCGGGAACAGCCGGAATCGGTGATCCCCGTCGCGCTCGATCTCGCGCACCAGGTCCAGTTCCCAGGTCAGGTAGTCGCGCATGTGCCGCTCGACATCGCCGGTATTCTCATAAGGTCGCAGCCACACGTCGTCGCGGCCGTCGGCCAGGTGTTCGAGGCCGCTGGCCAGCGGCAACCCCGCGGCCCGCCACGCCGCCGTGCCGCCCGTCAATACGCGGACGGGGGTGGCGGTCAACTGCGAGGCCTCCGGCGCGGCCAGTCGCGCCAGCACCCCGTCAGCAGACGTGAAGACCAACATTTCCGCCGCCGGCAGCCGCGGCAGGCTGCTTGGCAGGCGCGAGCGGATGGCGAACCACGCGCCCGGAATGTGGCCCTTGGCATAGTCGCGACTGAAGCCGAAATCCACCACCACAGCTCGACCGGAGGCCAGCAACGGCTGCACGTCCTGGGGCGTCAGGCCGGCCTCGGCCACCTGGCCGATTGCGGGGATGGCGGCGCGATAGGCTCCCTGGACCAGCGCCTGTCCCGCCAACGCATCCTTCAGGACGTAAGCTTCCCAGCCCATCTGCACCAGCCAATGCGCGGTCATGGTGGCGCGCACGCCGGTATCGTCGATCAGCACGATACGCGCGCCCAGCACCGGCACCCAGCTCTCGGTTTCCTGCACCAATTGGCCGCCGGGCGCCGATAGCGAGCCTGGCAAGTGGCCCGCCTCGTATTCCTCGGGCGAGCGCACGTCCAACAGATAGAGCGTGCGCTGCCCCGCCTCCTGGCGCAGGCGGTCAAGCTCGCGACGTTCGATCGCCCGCACGCCGAACCGCTTGGCCACGCCCGCCGCCGCCCGCCGGGCGCGGTCGAGCCCGGCTTGGCTGATCGGGCCGTAGCGGCTTTCCTGGCCGTGTTCCAGGCCGAAGCCGGCGAGATGCCAACCCATGGTGCCGTTCTGCAGCGCGACGACGCGGTTGGGAATGCCGGCATTGATCAACGACTGCGCACCAATGATTGAGCGGGTGCGGCCTGCGCAGTTGACCACCACAAGGGTCTCGGACTCCGGCACCAGGTCGTGCACCCGGTAGGCCAGTTCCGCGCCGGGGGCGTCGGTCGCACCGGGAATGCTCATGACGCGGAACTCGTCCAGCGGCCGACTGTCCAGCACGCGCAGGCGCTCGCCCGCTTCCATGCGCGCCTTGAGCCGTTCGGCCGACATATGAGGCGTGGCGTAATGATGCTCGACATACTCGCCGAACGCCTTGCTGGGCACATGCACGCCGCTGAACAGCACGAAGCCGGCCGCCCGCCACGCGGCCAGGCCGCCGTCGAGGATGGCCACCTCGCCATAGCCGAATTCCGCCAGCTTGGCCGCGGCGCGCTCGGCCAGCCCCTCGCCGTCGTCCAACAGCACGATGCGGACCGACCGCCTGGGCAGCCGGTCACCCGCCAGCAGTTCCAGGCGGCTGAGCGGCAGCGAGGCCGCATAGAACGGATGCCCGGCTGAATGGGCGCCTTCCTCGCGCACGTCGACGAGAGCGAGTTCGCCGCCATCCCGCAACATCGCCTTGACAGCGCCGGCGCCGACCCGCGCGGTCATGCCACGGGCTTGCGGATGTCCGAGTTCGGCGGGAAGTGCCGGTAGGTGCCGTCCTCTGCGTTGTAGGCGACGCGCCGGTGCAGATGATCGAGCGCCAAGCCGTACATGTGCACCATCAGGGTCGGAGGTTCGCCTTCCAGGTGGATGGAATGGATGTCCTCGGGCATCAAGGTCACCCCGGTGCCGTGCTCGACCGTGGCGCGGTCGACCTCGACCACTCGACCCTTGCCCGGCTGGCTGCGGTCGTCGGCGCGGCGATAGAAACGGTTGTGCTCCTTGCCCTTGATCCCCACGATGACGGCCCAGGTGGTGTGATCGTGCGGCGGCGTCTCGCGCCCGGTCTTGCCGGTGGAGACGTAGAGCGCGAACCGGTGATCGGCATCCTCGGACAGCCGATAGGCTACGTTGCCGCCGTCCGGGTTCAGCGGAAAATGCTCCGGCGGAAACAGCGACCGGTCGGCGGTCAGGCCCATGAGTTCCCGCTTGATCGCCTCCAGCGCGTCCCGGTTGACGCCGCGCTCGCGTTCGATCCGCCGGACCTTCGCGAGGGTCGCGGCGACCGCCGCCTCGCGCCGCTGGGCGATGCTCCGGCTTTCGGCCAAGGCTAGCGACATGACGGTCCTCCGGTCGATGCCCACGCATTCGAGCCTATCGTAACGCGACCGCGCGACACACGGAATCGCGAACCGATCCGACATGGTCCCCGGTCGGGACGGCATACTAGCGTCCGGAACGAAACGTAAACGACTTGGGCCGCGATGACCGAAGCGAAGAAACCGAATGAAGGCGTGACCGCCTATCTCGTGGTGCAGGATGCCGATGCCGCGATCGCCTTCTACCAGAAGGCGTTCGATGCCGTCGAATTGTTCCGCATGACGCCGCCGGGCGGCGGCAAGCGCGCTGCACGCCAAACTCGCGATCAACGGCGGCAAGCTGATGCTGTCGGACGACTTCCCCGAATTCGCCGGCGGCGAACGCCGGGCGGCGCGGCCGGGCGCCAGCACGCCCGTCAGCTTGCATCTGCAGGTGCCGGATTGCGACCGGCTGTTCCAACAGGCCCTGGCCGCCGGCGCGACGGTGAAGATGCCGCTCGCCGACATGTTCTGGGGCGATCGGTTCGGCAAGCTCAGCGATCCGTTCGGGCACGAATGGTCGGTGGCGACCAGGCAGCGCGAGCTAAGCCCGGCCGAAATGCAGGCGGCGATGCGGCAGGCTTTCGCCAAGAGCTGAGCCGGCCGGGCCGGCCGGCGGACTATTCCGCCGCTTGCGCCGCCGGCTGCCCGGCTTCCCGCTCAAGGCCGGCCAGGCGCCGCGCGATCGCGTTGATGGGCTGGGTGAAGCGGGCGAGCAGCAAGTAGAGCGTCGGGATCACGAAGCCGGTCATCACCGTGGAGACGATCACGCCGCCAATCACCACATAGCCGATCGCCGATCGGCTCTCGGCGCCGGCACCGGTGGCCAGCGCGAGCGGCAGCGCGCCGACGGCGGTGGAAATCGACGTCATCAGGATCGGCCGCAACCGGATCACCGCCGCATCCAGCACGGCTTCACGGATGCCCAGACCCTGATCGCGCAACTGGTTGGCGAATTCGACCACCAGAATGCCGTTCTTGGTCATGATGCCGATCAGCAGGATCATGCCGATCTGGCTGTAGACGTTCAGGCTGAGGCCGCCCAGCGCGAGCGCACCGATGCCGCCCGCCACGGCGAACGGTACCGAAAGCATGATGATGAACGGATGCACAAAGCTCTCGAACTGCGCCGCCAGCACCAGGAACACCACCAGCAGCGCAAGCCCGAAGGTGAAGTAGAGCGCGTTCGAACTCGCCTTGTATTCCTGGCTCTGTCCCTGGTAGCTGATGCGGGCCTCGACCGGCAGTTCCTGCTTGGCAAAGCGCTCCAACGCATCCAGCGCATCGCCCAGCGCCACGCCGGGGACGAGCGAGGCGGACAGCGTGACCGAGCGCAGCCGGTCGACCCGGTTCAGCAGCGGCGGTCCTGCGGTGTTGCGCACCGCCACCAGGTTTGACAGCGGCACGAGCTGGCCGCCGGCGCTGGCGCCGCCGGTCCGCACGAACACATTGGTCAGGTCGGCGGGCGTCGCGCGATCCTCGATGCCGGCCTGCATGATCACCTTGTATTCCTCGCCGCGGTCAACAAAGGTGCCGACCTCGCGTCCGCCGAACAGCGTCTCCAGCGTCCGGCCGATCAACTCGACCGAAATGCCGAGATCGGCCGCCTTCGCGCGATCGATGCTGAGCCTGAGCTCCGGCTTGGTCTCCTTGTAGTCGATGTCCAGGTTGAGGAAGCGGCCATCGGCCTGCGCCCGTTGCTGCAGCCGTTCGGCCCAGCCCAGCAGGGTTTCGTAGTCCGGTCCGCCCAGGACCATCTGCACCGGTTGCTGGAAGCCGCGCTGGCCGAGCGAGGGCGGATTGACCGCCATGGCGCGGGCCCCGGGCAGGGCCAACAGGCGCGGCACCACTTCGCCGGCGATCTGCTGCTGGCCCTTCTTGCGCTGGTCCCACGGCCGCAGCCGCACGAAGATGAGGCCGGTGTTGACCGGCGCCGGCCGCTGGAAGCCCGGCGCGATCAGGGCGAAGACGATATAGGCCTCGCCGTCCTCGACATACTTCAGAAGCTGGCGCTCGACCGCCAGCACCTGTTCGCGGGTATAGGCCATCGTCGCCCCCTCGGGCGCGGTGATCGGCGCGATGATCACGCCGCGGTCCTCGACCGGCGTGAATTCCTTGGGCAGCTCGCGCCACAGGAAATACGTCCCGCCCGAAACCGCGACCGCCGCCGCGATCACCAGAAGCGGCGCCTGCAAGGCGCCCGCCAGGAGAAAGCGATAGCCGCGGTTGATGGCTTGGAACGCCGGCTCGGTCACGCGCACGAGGCGGCTCTCGCCCGCATGCGGGCGCAACAGCTTGGAGCACATCATCGGCGTCAAGGTCAGCGCGACCAGGCCGGAGAACACCACCGCCGCCGCCAGTGAGACGCCGAACTCGCTGAACAGTCGGCCGGTCTGGCCGTCCATGAAGGAGATCGGCACGAACACCGAGGCCAGCGTCAGCGTGGCGGCGATGACCGCGAAGGTGATCTGCCGGGCGCCGCGCGCCGTCGCCAATAGCGGCGGCAAGCCCTCCTCGATGTGCCGGTGCACGTTCTCAAGCACCACGATGGCGTCGTCCACCACGATGCCGATGGCCAGCACGAAGGCGAGCAAGGTCAGCACGTTGACGGAAAAGCCCAGGGCGCCCATCACGCTGAAGGCGGCGATCAGCGACACCGGGATCACCACCGCGGGCACGACGGTGGCCGACACCGAGCGCAGGAACAGAAAGATCACGCCGATCACCAACGCCATGCCGATCACGAGGGCGTGCTGCACTTCGTAGATCGAGCGGCTGATGAACACCGACTCGTCGTAGCCCACGTCGACTTTGGTGCCTTCGGGCAGGATCTCCCGCAGTTCGCCCATTACGGCCTTGGCACTATCCGCGACATCGAGCGTGTTGGCGGTCGATTGCCTGACCATGCCGAGGCCGATGGCACTGCGGCCATTGGCGCGCAACTCGCCCCGCTCGTCCTCCGGACCCAGTTCGACGCGTGCCACTTCCGACAGGCGGACCAGAAAGCCCTGGCGCGCCTGCACCACGATCCGTTCGAATTCCCGGGGACTGGCAAGCCGGCTGTCGGTCTTCACGGTAAATTCGCGGGCCGCGCTCTCCAGCCGGCCCGAAGGCAGTTCGACATTCTGCCGGCGGACTGCCTGTTCGACGTCCTCGACCGTCAGGCCGCGCGCCGCCAGGGCCTGGCGGTCCAGCCAGATGCGCATCGCATAGCGCCGCTCGCCGCCAATGATGACCGAAGCGACGCCGGGCACCACCGACAACCGGTCGACCAGAAAGCGCGCCGCGAAATCGGTCAGTTCCAGGCTGCTGCGCCGGTCGCTGGTGAGCACAAACCACAAGATCGCCCGGGCGTCGCTGTCGACCTTGGCAACCACCGGCGCGTCGATCCCCTCCGGCAGGCGCGCCAGCACGCGGGCGACACGGTCGCGCACATCGGCCGCCGCGGCGTCCACGCCGCGGCCGAGATTGAATTCCACGGTGACGCTGGAGCGTTCCTCGCGGCTGGAGGAGGTGATGGTTTTCACCCCTTCGAGGCCGGCCACCGCGTCCTCGACGATCTCCGTCACCCGGCTCTCGATCACGTTGTTGGAGGCGCCGCGATAGACCGTGGTGACCGAAACGATGGGCGGGTCGATCGCCGGATATTCCCTGACGGGCAGGCGCAGATACGCGGCGATGCCCAGCACCACCAGCAAAAGGCTGATGACCGTGGCGAAGACCGGCCGCTTGATGGACAGGTCGGACAGCATGGCCTAGCTCTGCGGCCGGAACGGCCGGGCCGCCACGGCCTGCTTGTCGCGCAGCTTCTGCACGCCGCGCACCACCACGTCCTCGCCGGCCGCGACCCCTTCGACCACCTCCACCGTGCCCCGCTCGCGGCTGCCAAGCGCCACCAAACGCTGCTCGGCGCGGCCTTCGCGCACCACGAAGACGAACGAACGGACGCCCTGTGGCACCACCGCGTCCTCCGGCACCACGATCGCCTCCTGGCGCCGGCCGAGTTCCACTTCCACGCTCATGAACACGCCCGGCGTCAGCGCCTCGTCGGCATTGTCGAACAGCGCGTTCACCCGGATCGAGCGGGTCTGCGGATCGGCCCGGCTGTCGATCGCGGTCAGCATTCCGGCAAAGATCCGCTCGCCGGCGGCGGTGGAGCGCGCGCGCACCGGCAGGCCCAGCTTGATCCGGTCGAGCACAGTCTGCGGCAGCGAGAACTCCACCTTGATCGCCGACACGTCGTCCAGCGTGGTGATGGCCTCGCCCGGCCGCATCAGCGCGCCCAGGCTGAGTTGCCGCAAGCCCACCCGGCCATCGAACGGCGCCAGGATGCGTTGATCCTCCAGCTTGGCCTCCGCCACGCGGATGCGCGCCTCCATCATCCGCGTGCGCGCGTCGCCCGCCTTCAATTGCTGTTCCAACTCATCCAGCCGGGCATCCGCCATCGCCGCGCTGTTGCGCAGGCTGCGCGCCCGCTCCACCCGGCCCCGGATCTCCTCGCGCAAGGCCTTGGACTGCTCCAATTCGGCACGCGCCTGTTCCAGTTCCGCTTGCCGTTCGCGCAGTTCGAACTCGAGCAGCACATGACCGGCCTTGACCTTCTGTCCCTCGACAAAGCCGACCTTGGCAACAATGCCATTCTGCTTGGCGGTCAGCGTGACCGACTCGCGAGCGCGCGCCGTGCCGACCGACTCGACCCGATCGAACACCACCGTCTGCCGAGCGGGCACCACCTCCACCGCGACCGGCGGCATGCCGCTCTTGGCCTGCGCCTGTGGCGCCGAGGCCGCGCCCTGGCGCTGCCAGCCATACCAACCGGCGGCGCCCAGCGCGACGACAATCACCAGCGTCGCCACCTGCCATGCAAGACGCATCGCGTACCCTGCCGTCCGCCGGTCGGGCCCTGCCCGCTCCGGCCGTCTGCCAGACTTCTCCATGCACGGCGTTCCGCCCCCATGGCCCGCCGGGCAACCGCCAGTCTACTGCGCCGGCGCCGGCCGGTCGATTGTCGGCCTTGCCGACAGACCGGCGAACCGCTAGCAAGCAGGGACTTGGTCGAGCCCCGGTGCCGCCCGATGACCCCCAGTCCCGCTTGCCTCGCGCCGACCTTCTTCCTCGACGCCGACCATCCCGCGGTCGCTGCCTTCGCCCGCCGCGCCGCCGGAACGGGTCCGGCGCACGAGCAGGCCATCAGGGTCTATTACGCCGTGCGCGACGAAATCCTGTATGACCCCTACGCCATCGAGCTCAGCCCCGAACACCTCCGCGCCAGCGCCGTGCTGGCCCGCGGCAAGGCGTTCTGCATTCCCAAGGCCGTCCTGCTGGCAGCCGGCTTGCGCAGCCTAGGTATTCCCGCCCGCCTGGGTTTCGCCGATGTCAAGAACCACCTGGCGACCGAGCGGCTGTTGCGGGCGATGGGCACCGATCTGTTCGCCTACCACGGCTTCACTGAACTGTGGTTGGGCGAGCGCTGGGTCAAGGCCACGCCCGCCTTCAACCTGACGCTTTGCCAGAAGTTCCGGGTCAAGCCGCTGGATTTCGATGGCGCGACCGATTCGGTGCTGCATCCGTTCGACGCCGACGGCCGGCGCCACATGGAATATGTCCGCCAGCGCGGCAGCTTCGATGATCTGCCGTTCGCCCAGATCCGAGCCGAGTTCCTAGCGCTCTATCCGGGCATCTTCGCCGCCGCGGAGCGCCCGGAGGGCGACTTCGCGGCGGAGGCCGAGCGCGAGCACGGCTACCCAAGCGAGGTCAAAGCTGCCATATAGAGGCGGAGTTCGCCGTCGCCGGGAGCGTGCATGCAGATCACCGAGGGGCTGACCTTCGACGACGTGCTGCTGCGGCCGGCGGCCTCGGCCGTGCTGCCGAACCAGACCGACACGCGCAGCCGCGTGACCCGCACCATCGAACTGGGGATCCCCCTGCTGTCCGCCGCCATGGACACGGTGACCGAGCACCCGCTGGCCATCGCCATGGCCCAGGCGGGCGGCATCGGCGTCGTGCACAAGAACATGTCGGTCGAGCGACAGGCCGAGGAGGTCAGGCGGGTCAAGCGCTTCGAGGCCGGCATGGTGGTCAATCCGGTCACCATCCGGCCGCAACAGACGCTGGCCGATGCGCTGGACCTGATGCGCCGGCAACGCATTTCCGGCATTCCGGTGGTGGAGAATGGCGGCCTTTTGGTCGGTATCCTGACCAACCGGGATGTGCGTTTCGCCACCGACCCCGCCCAGCCGGTCAGCGAGTTGATGACCAAGGAACGGCTGGTCACGGTCAAGGAGGGCGTGTCCGGCGAGGCGGCCAAACGCCTGTTGCACCAGCACCGGATCGAGAAGCTGCTGGTGGTGGACGACGCCTATCGCTGCATTGGCCTGATCACGGTCAAGGACATTGAGAAGTCGCAGCATCACCCGCACGCCGCCAAGGACGAGCGCGGCCGGCTGCGCGTCGGCGCCGCCACCGGCGTCGCCGGGGATGGCGTCGAACGCACCATGGCGCTGGTCGAAGCCGGCGCCGACCTGATCGTGGTGGATACCGCGCACGGCCATTCCCAGCGCGTGCTGGACACGGTCAACGCCATCAAGAAGCGCAGCAATTCAGTGCAGCTGGTGGGCGGCAACGTGGCCACGGCGGAAGGCGCCAAGGCGCTGATCGATGCCGGCGTCGACGCCGTGAAGGTCGGTATCGGGCCCGGCTCGATCTGCACGACCCGGGTGGTGGCGGGCGTCGGCGTGCCGCAGCTGACGGCGCTGATGGACGTGGTCGAGGTCTGCCGCAAGTATGACATCCCGGCGATTTCCGATGGCGGGATCAAGTTCTCCGGCGATCTGGCCAAGGCGATGGCCGCGGGTGCTGCCTGCGCCATGCTGGGGGCGCTGTTCGCCGGGACCGACGAGGCGCCCGGCGAAGTGATCCTTTACCAGGGCCGCTCCTACAAGTCCTATCGCGGCATGGGCTCGCTGGGCGCCATGGCGCGCGGCTCGGCCGACCGCTATTTCCAGGAGGAGATCCGCGAGGATCTGAAGCTGGTGCCCGAGGGCGTGGAGGGTCGGGTGCCGCATAAGGGGCCGGTCGCCCACGTCATCCACCAGTTGATCGGCGGCCTGCGGGCGGCCATGGGCTACACCGGCTGCGCCAGTATCGAGGAGCTGCATCGTCGCTGCAGCTTCGTGCGCATCACCCAGGCGGGCCACCGCGAGAGCCACGTGCACGACGTCACCATCACGCGCGAGGCGCCGAACTACCCGTTGGGCGGCTAGCGCGGTGTCCGACCCGGGGGAACCGAGGTCCGCGCTCCATCGGATCGGGGCCGACCGCGCCGCGCTCGGGGTTGCGGGGCAATGGCTTCCGTTCAAACCGAACATGCCGGTTCGAGTTGAACGGACATTGCCCTAAGGCGATCGGCGTTGCGACCGGCCGCGCGCCTGCAGGCGGCTATCGAGATCATCGACCGGATCCGCCAGGGCCTGTTTCCGCCCGACCGGATACTGGCGCAAACGTGGCGGGAACGCCGCTATGCCGGCGCCAAGGACCGGGTCGCGATCGCCGGCCTTGTCTATGCCGTGCTGCGGCAGTGGGGCGTCGTCGCGGCGCTGGCGGGGCCGGGATGCGCCGCCCGCCGGGCGTGCTTGGCGCTGCTGGCGACGCGGCGGCTGCCCGACGTGCCCGATCCGGCGGCGGCATTTGCCGGCGAGGCTTATGGACCTGCCGCGCTCAGCGCGGCGGAGGCCGCCTGGGTGGCCGAACTGGGGGCCGAGCCCGGCAGCCCGCCGGCCTGGGCGGTGGCCAATCTGCCGGCCTGGTTGGAAGCCGCCTATCGGCAGCGCTTCGGCGAAGCCTTTGCCTTGGAGACCGCGGCCCTCAACCGGCCGGCGCCGCTTGACTTGCGGGTCAATGGCTTGCGAGCCACGCGCGAGGCGGTGGCGGCCGAACTGGCTGCGGCCGGGATCGTCGCCAGCCCGACGACCTACGCACCCCTGGGCCTGCGGCTGCCGGGACCTGTCCGGTTGCAGCACCTGCCGGCCTATCGGCAGGGCAGGGTGGAGGTGCAGGACGAAGGCTCGCAGGTCGCGGCGGCCTTGGTCGGGGCGGCAGCCGGCGAGACCGTGGTCGACCTCTGTGCCGGAGCGGGCGGCAAGAGCTTGGCGATGGCGGCGGCGATGGCCGATCGCGGCCAGCTCCATTGCTTCGATACCGACGCGACACGGCTGGCGGAAGCGGCCGGGCGGCTTGCCCGCGCCGGCGCCACTCTGGCGCGCTGCCGGCCGCTGTCCGGCGATCACCGGGAACTGGCCGCGCTGCGCGGGCGCTGTGACCGGGTGCTGGTCGATGCGCCCTGCAGCGGCACTGGCACCGGCCGGCGCGACCCGCTGGTCGCCTGGCGGCTGACACCGGCCGGCCTGACCGATCTGGCCGCGTTGCAAGGCCGGTTGCTCGACCTGGCGGCCGAGTTGCTGCGCCCGGGAGGTCAACTGGTCTATGTGACCTGCTCGGTCCTGGAGGCGGAGAACGAGGCGGTCGTCGGCGAATTCCTGGAGCAAAACCGGCACTTCGCGCCGCGGCCGCTGGCCGGCGCATGGCAGCGCCACCTCCACGGCGAGATGCCAGGCAGCGGCCGCACCCTGCTGTTGACGCCGCACCGCCACGGTACCGACGGCTTCTTCGTGGCGGCGATGGGCCGGGACAACGCATCGTCCCCCACCGCTTGAGCGGCGGCGTGGCCCCTCTGGCGTTCGCCCGCCCGAAGTTTATATAAGTGGGGCCAGCCGACACTCACGATTCGCCATGAAGACTCTTCTTGCCGTGCGCCCGACCGTTGCACTTGCCCTAGGCCTCTGCCTTGCCCTGCCCGCGGCCGCCGCCACGGACCGGCGCGGCGAAGGCAACATCGCCGCCGGCCGCCAGGCGATGCAGTCGCAGGACTACCTGGTGGCGCAACTGCAGTTCGAACGGGCGATCGTCGCCAACCCGAAGAATACGCAAGGCTATGTGCTGCTGGGCCAGGTGCACCGGCGGCTCGGCAACGTGGACAAGGCGCTGAAATATCTCGACCTGGCTTTGGACTTGGAGCCAGGCCTGCTGAGCGCGCGGCAATTGCGCGGCGAGGCTCAGCTCGACGCCGGCCGGCTGGGCGCCGCGGAGGAAGAACTCGCCAAGCTCGGCGGCAAGTGCAATTTCGCCTGCGTCGAGTTCAACGATTTGCGCAAGGCGGTGCTGGAATACAAGGCCCGCTGAGCGCAGCGTTAGCGAGGCCCATCATGAGCACGGAACTGAAATAAGCTCTGCCTGTCGGACAGACGCAATGGCATGTCGACGGTCAGGCCGAGACCGTCTTGCGCTGGGAGTATGACGACGGCCGCGACAGCCTGCTGGCGCTCTACGACAAGGGCAAGAAACAGCAATGGGACGCCAACGACCGCATCGACTGGCGCCGGGACCTCGATCCCGAGAACCCGATGGGCCTGCCGGACCAGGCGGTATCGATCTTCGGCTCGGCCATTTGGGAACGCTTGGGCGCCAACGAGCGCGCGCGGCTGCGCCATCACCTGCAAGCCTGGCAGATCTCGCAGTTCCTGCACGGCGAACAGGGCGCGCTCATCTGCACCGCCAAGATCGTGCAGCAGGTGCCGCAGCTCGACGCCAAGTTCTATGCTGCGACGCAAGTGGTGGACGAGGCCCGCCATGTTGAAGCCTATTCCCGCTTGTTGCACGAGAAGTTAGCGCTGGCCTATCCCATCACCCCGCCGCTGAAGGCGCTGCTGGAGAACACGATCAGCGACCGGCGCTGGGATTTCACCTATCTCGGCATGCAGATCCTGATCGAGGGCCTTGCGCTGGCCGCTTTCCAGCGCATCCGCGACCAGGCCGGCAACCCGTTGGCGGCGCAGGTCAACGCCTATGTCATGCAGGACGAGGCCCGGCATGTGGCCTTCGGCCGGCTGGCCTTGCGCGACTACTACCCGCATTTGAGCGAGGCCGAGCGGGCCGAGCGCGAGGAGTTCGTGATCGAGGGCTGCTACCACATGCGCGACCGCTTCCTGTCGGAGGAGGTGTGGGAGCGGGTCGGCCTGCCCAAGGCGGAGTGCGTCGCCTATGTTGCCAACTCGCCCGCCCTGCAGCATTTCCGCGGCCGGCTGTTCAGCCGGATCGTGCCTACGGTGAAGGACATCGGCCTGTGGGGGGCGAAAGTGCGCAAAGCCTTCAGCGACCTGGGCGTCATGGACCTGGCCGAGCTCGACAGCGACCAGCTGCTGGCCAACGACGCCAAGGTGGCGGCCGAATTCGACGCCCGGACGCGCGCCGGGTGAAACCGGCGGCGCTGGATTTCACCGCCGCCGCGGCATAGCGTGCCGGGCATGTCGGACAGCGTGCTGATCGTCGACTTCGGCAGCCAGGTGACGCAACTGATCGCGCGCCGGGTGCGCGAGGCGGGCGTGTATTGCGAAATCGCGCCGTTTCACAAGGCGGCCGCCGCGCTGGCGCGGACCAGGCCGCGCGGCATCATCCTGTCGGGCGGGCCGGCTTCGGTGACCGATTCCGGCGCGCCGCTGCCGCCGGATGAACTTTATGCCGCCGGCCTGCCGATGCTGGGCATCTGCTATGGCCAGCAGGCGATGTGCCGGCAACTGGGCGGCCAGGTGGAAGGCGGCGGGCATCGCGAGTTCGGCCGCGCCTTCCTGGCGGTGCGCGAGACCTGCGGCCTGTTCGACGGCCTGTGGCGGCCGGGCGAACGGCATCAGGTGTGGATGAGCCATGGCGACCGGGTGACCCGGCTGCCGCCCGGTTTCCGCGCGGTCGGCGACAGCGACAACGCGCCCTTCGCCGCCATCGCCGACGAGGCGCGCCGGTGGTACGCGGTGCAGTTCCACCCGGAGGTGGCGCACACGCCGGACGGCGCCCGCCTGTTGCGCAATTTCGTGCTGGGGGTGGCGGGCTGCGCCGGCGATTGGAACATGGCGGCCTTCCGCCTGGCGGAGGTGGCCCGCATCCGCGCGCTGGTGGGAAGGGGCCGCGTCATCTGCGGCCTGTCGGGCGGCGTCGATTCATCGGTCGCCGCCCTGCTGCTGCACGAGGCGATCGGTGAACGGCTGCTCTGCGTCTTCGTCGATACCGGCCTCATGCGCGAGGGCGAGGCGGCAGAGGTGATCGCGCTGTTCCGTCGGCATTACAACATCGCGCTGGCGCATCGCGACGCCTCGGCGCTGTTCCTGCAGCGCCTGGCCGGGGTGAGCGACCCGGAGGCCAAGCGCAAGATCATTGGCGCCGCCTTCATCGAAGTGTTTGAGGCGGAAGCCAAGGCGCATGACCAAGCCGATTTCCTGGCCCAGGGCACGCTCTATCCGGACGTGATCGAGAGCGTCTCGGCGCTGGGCGGGCCCAGCGTGACCATCAAGTCGCACCACAATGTGGGCGGCCTGCCGGAGCGCATGAACCTGAAGCTGGTGGAGCCCTTGCGCGAACTGTTCAAGGACGAGGTGCGCGCCCTGGGCCGCGAGCTCGGCTTGCCGGAGCGGCTGGTCGGCCGCCACCCCTTTCCGGGGCCGGGCCTGGCCATCCGCATGCCGGGCACGGTAACGGCCGAGAAGCTGCGCCTGCTGCGCCGGGCCGATGCGATCTATCTCGAGGAGATCCGCAAGGCCGGGCTTTACGATGCCATCTGGCAGGCCTTCGCCGTGCTGCTGCCGGTGCGCACGGTCGGCGTGATGGGCGACGACCGCACCTACGACCACGCGCTGGCCTTGCGCGCCGTCACCTCGACCGACGGCATGACGGCCGAGAGCTTCGCCTTCCCACACGATTTCCTGACCGCCACCGCGACGCGCATCGTCAACGAGGTGCCCGGCATCAACCGCGTTGTCTACGACGTGACCTCCAAGCCGCCGGGAACCATCGAGTGGGAATGATTCGGCGTCTTTCGGGGACTATCGAAGACAGTCAAGAAAATGCCGTAAGTTGTTGATCTGTAGGAATGTATTTCTGTCGGGATCTATCAGGGACTATCGGGGGGATGAGGATCAGATTGACGGTAGTTCGGGCTGTAGATCCTGAACGCCTAGGCAGCCCGAGATTTCTACCGTCACATAGGTTCCGGATCGATTTCGGGGTTCCTGTTGCGAGACTGGAAGCGTGTGCTCGGACCTTCACGCCATCGATCGCTTAGAGACGGTCTCACTGCACGTCGCGCTTGACCCGTGACGGCATCCATTCGAACAGGTCGAAGCCGGCGCTGGGGCCGCCCAGGCAGTCTGCGAGATGGTCGTCGATCTCGCGCGCCAGCGCGAGCCGATTGCGCCACCAACGGATGTCGTGCCCCTCGTCGGGGAACGACAAGTAGCGCACTGGGATACCGCGCGCACGCAGCGAGCGGACAACGTCGACCGAATCCTGTTGGAGCACGCGAACGTCAGCTTCGCCGTGCGCGACGAGCAGCGGAGCGGTGATGCGATCGAGCCGTGCGATCGGCGACTGTCGCATCATTTCCGCTTGGTCGGCTGGGTCGTCCACGCGTCCATAGAAGCGCGTCGCCAAGCTGCGGTTGGTCCAGTAGGGCGGCCATGCTGCGATCGTGCGCGGCCAGTTGGCGACGCCGACAATCGAGACGCCGCAGCGATAGGGATGCGGCTGCTCGATCAGCTGCATCAATGTCGAGTAACCACCAAAGCTGGCACCCATCACAGCCAGTCGCTCCCGGTCGGCGATGCCAGCGTCGATCGCCCAGCGCACCCCATCTGCGATGTCGTGCCGGAGCCGGTCGCCGTACGCGCGTGAGGCGGCCAAGAGATGTTCGCGCCCGTAACCGCTCGAGCCCCGATAGTTCACCTGTAGGACTGCGTAGCCGCGGTTGGTGAGCATCTGCAGCAGGTTCGGCGTCGCCGGACTCCACCGGTCGCGGGTCCATGGCCCGCCGTGGATGTCGATGACCAGCGGCACCGGCCCGGTCACGCCCTTCGGCCGCAGCAGCAGCCCATGCAGCCGGCGGCCGTCCGACGCCGGGAATGACACGGGCTCCCACGGCGACAGCGATTTGCGAAACGAGGCGTCGTCGTCGCGCCGGTCCAGACGCCGCAACGTATCCGTGACGCCATCCCAGAGCACCTCGGCTCGATCGAGCCGACTCACCACGGTCACCACTTGGCGCGTCCCGTCATCGGAGCTGCTCTGCGGCACGGTGATGACCGGGTCATCGTCGATGAGCCCCTCGCTGCGGGCGCGATAGCCGATCGCGGCGAGCTTGCGCACCGCATCGGCATCGAGCGCGTGCAGCACGGGCAGGCCGTCCATCGTCGACCAAGCGATCGGGGCGCCGTGCCGGCCCTCAAACACCGGCCCGTCCACATCGACGACCGGGTGCGCGCCCAGCACCGTTTCTCGTCCGTCGTCGAGATCGACCTCGACAAGCTCCACGCGGTCCCGGTCGACGTTCGTGCTGACCCAGGCCCGCTTCGTCGCGAGATCGAATCGGTGCGCGATCCAGGTGTCGAAGGGGCCTACGGTCGTCAAGGTCCTGCTGCTTCCGTCGGGTGACTGCAGCCGCACCACGAGCCTGCCCTCGGGATCTTTGGCGTCGCTTTCGCGGCGAATTTCACCGACCACTCCGGCTTGCGCGTCGATCAGCCACGCCTGCGTGCGCAAGTCTGCCTGACGCAGTTCGCGGATGCTGCGAGTGGCGGCGTCGGCCTCGAACAGGTCGAAACGGCGCCGATCTGTGCGGTTGCTGACGAACAGGAACGTGGTTGGGGTTGCACCCCGGCCGACGACAATTGACCGGACGCCCGGCCAGGGCGTCACTTCCCAGGGGGCGCCATCCGCCGACCGGGTGTCGCGGACCCCGATTCGCAGGTTTTCATCGCCACGCGGATCGAAGGCGTGTACGGGATGACGGCTGTCGCCCAGCCACATGGGCAATCCGATCGACAAGCGGCTTTGCACTTCTCCGGTTGCTGCGTCGCGGACCGTGATGCCCGCACCAAGTCCGACGGCTTCCGAGTTGGCGGTCAAGCGCCCGTCGGGGGAGAGGCTGAACCCGCCAGCGACATCGACATTCGCGATGTAACGGCGCACGGGCCAGATAGTCTGGCGCGGCGCAGAAGCGCCAGCGCTGCTCTCAACACGGGCCGATGGCGGGGACGTCAGACTGGCGCAGGCGCTGAGGAGTGCGGCAGTGAGCAGCGTCGTCGCACGGAGCACGATCCTGCGACGCGGCTCACTGATGGACCAGTCGGGTGGGCATTGAGACATGGCGGCAGTCAACGAAACTTTGGCATCTCGGGGGTCACCGGTCGTACTTCTGCTGCGGGCTGCGTTGCCTGCCCGGTCCCCAAACCCGCCATTTCGAAACACAGGAGAGAAGCAAGAGCGAAAGCAGGTGCGTGAACTTCACCGTAGAGAACAGCATCGTCACCCTGTAGAAGTTGGCTTCTGGAACCGGCTATTCTGAACCTGCGGGACGCCGAGGCCACAGTGTCGCGGACAGTGTGGCCAGGGTTCATGCGCACATCGACCAACAGTGGGTCGAAGGACGAAGCCCTCGCAGTCGGCGTTCGGGAACCGGCACCCGGTATCGTCGAACACATAGGCGCGAGCCCGGTGCTTCCCAATCGGAGCGATGGGCCTCCTGCCTCGCGTGGACGCCGGCCACTGCGCGGGTCGACGCGCTGTCGCTGGTGCTGAGCCTGCAGAGCGACGCCGACGAGCGGGCGTGGCAGGGCTGGACGAGGTTCATCAACGCTTGCTGTGGTGAGAGGTGTGCAAGTCTCGATCGAGGGTGATTCAGCCCGAGGCGCTTCCAACCTTTTGCGCAGGGGCTTTCTCATACCGACGCACCACGCGCCGCAGCAGACGGTTCAGCCACGACAGCGCAATGACCGGGACTGCCGCAGCGAACTTCACATTGCCGCGAAAGTGGACGGCGGTGAACCGCGCCGGGTTTCCCGGAGGCTCCGACTTGTGAGAAGGAGGAGCTGCCATGGGAACACATTCGACGAGATATCCGGCGGAGGTTCGCGAGCGGGCTGTCCGGCTGGTTCTGGATCATCAGGGCGACTATGGGTCGCAATGGGAAGCGATCAGCTCGATTGCGGGCAAGATC
>VGEV01000026.1 GCA_016869175.1 Alphaproteobacteria bacterium | reverse complement strand
GTCGCCGGCCCGTAGCGCTCGGGGATGTCCGCCCACGGCGAGCCCGTCCTCAGCCGCCAGAAGATGCCATTGAGCACGCGCCGGTCGTCGGCGCGTGGAACCCCGCGCGGCTTGTTCGGCAACAGCGACTGTAGGATCGACCATTCGAAGTCCGTGATCTCGTAGCGGCGTGCAGGCATCCTCGACCCTCCTCGAGGACCCTTGAATCACCCTTCGCCAACTTTGGGAATCCCATTTATGAGTTCGTGACCTAGTGCCCGGCCGGGCTCGCCCGGAAAAAAACGCGCCAGGCCTCGCCGGCCGCGAAGGTGGCTCCCATGCAGGCGTCCAAGCTGGCGAAAAACCAGAGCATGCCCGTGGGCGGCAGGCGGTGCTGGCGATCGTGCGGGGCGAGTTCGGCGAGGTTCAGCTGCGCCAGGAAGATCAGCGGCTCGCTGACGTCGAGCGGCCAGTCGATCTCCTCCGGCAGGTCCGGCCGGCCGCCAAAGCAGGAAAGGCCGGTCGCCTCCGGCTCGGCCATGAGCGCCGTCGGCAACAATTCGATGGCCGGACGGGCCAGCGCCAGGATCGCGTCCGCGCGCGCCGGCAGCAGCTCGCGCAACAGCGCCTCGGTGTCGGTGCGGGCCAGCATGGGGCGGTCGGCCCGTTCAGGCGACGATCACGTGTTCGCGGGTGATGATGAACGGCAGGTGGCCGCCGGCCGTGTCGAGGAAATTGGCCTCGTCGTCGCGGGTGCGGGCATAGGCTGGCGAGCGCGCGCTGTCGCGCATCGCCGCGACCGACTCGAACCAGGTGAGCGCGCAACCGTCGTATTTCGGCGGCTTGCCGGCCTTGTAGGCGCCCAGCCGCACGTGGCTTTGCACATAGCGGCGGATCTGCGTGATATGCGTCGCCAGCGGCCCGTGCACCTCGCGCCAATAGCGCTGGAAGTCCTCGATCGCCATGCCCGGGCGGTGGCTGACGAACTCGATGTTCTTCACCGCGTCGGCCGGGATCGCGCCGTGCTTGATGACGTGATCCTCGACCAGCAGCAGCACCATGCTGGCGCGGTCGATGAACCTGGCTTCGTCGGCCACCACGTGGGCATAGTGCGGCGAATTGGACATGGCGCGCAGGGCCGCCATGTCATCCACCCAGATCTCCGCGATGCCGTCATGCGGCAGTTCGCCCTTGCGATAGCCGCCCAGCAGGGCGTGGCTCTGCACGTAGCGGCGGATGTCGGGCAGCGGCTTCACCACCTCGGCATGCGTGGTGCGCCAATAGTGCTGGAAGGCCTCGACCGACATGCCAGCTTTGCGCTTGATGATGGTGATTGCCTTCAGCATGGTTGCCCCTGAAAGTCCGCTTGCCGGATCGCCAATTCTACCGGCCCCGACGGCCGAGGAGGAGAGTGCCATGGACGCCGATGCCAAGAAGACCGCGCTGCGCATGATCCCCTACGGTATCTATATACTGACCGCCGAGGCCGGCGACGGCTCGGTCGCCGCCGCTACGGTCAATTGGGTGACCCAGACGGCGTTCGCGCCGCCGCTCGTGGCGGTTGCCATCAAGGCCGATTCCGGCGCCTATGCGGTGGTGAAGAAGGCTGGCGGTTTCACTCTCAACATGCTGGGCAAGGGTCAGCAGGGGGCGGCCTTCACGTTCTTCAAGCCGGCCGAGAAAAAGGATGGCACGTTGTCGGGCGAGCCCTATCGCGCCGGCGCCACGGGGCAGCCCGTCTTGCGCAACGCCGCCGCCGCGGTCGAATGCAAGGTGGCGGAGATCGTTGCCCGCGGCGACCACCACGTGGTGCTGGCGGAGGTGGTGGAAGCGCATGTCATGAAGCCGCCGGCCGGCCGGGCCGATGCCGCCATCCTGGAAATGAAGGAGCTGGGCGAGAAGGTATTCTATGGCGGCTGAAGTCGTGCGGTCGGGCACGCTGCCGGTCGCGGGTCTCGGACTGGCCTACCGCCGGGGCGGCTCCGGCCCGCCGCTGGTGCTGCTGCATAACGACATCGGCACCCCGGACGCCTTGCCGTTCTACGATCTGCTGGCGCGGCGGCACGATCTCATCGTGCTCGACCTGCCGGGCTTCGGCGGCTCGCAGCGGGCCGACTGGGCGCGCAACGTGCGCGACCTCGCGGCCGTCGTCGGGCTGGCCATCGATGCCCTGGGCTTGGCGCGGCCGGGCCTGGTCGGGCTTGGCTTCGGCGGCTGGCTGGCCGCCGAACTCGCCAGCTTCGGCGCCGGCCGTTTCGCCAGCCTGACCCTCGTCGGTCCCATGGGGATCAAGCCCGAGCAGGGCGAGATCGCCGACCAGTTCCTGCTGAGCCACGAGGCCTATGTGAAGCTGGGCTTCCAGGACGAGACGCGCTACGCGGCGGTGTTTGGCGATCCGGCGCCGATCGAGCAGTTGCTGCGCTGGGACACCCACCGCGAGGCGACCATGCGGGTCGCCTGGAAGCCTTACATGTTCAACCGCGCGCTGCCGGCCCTGCTGGCGAGCGTGCCGACGCCGACGCTCGTGGTCAGGGGCGAGGCCGATCGCATCGTGCCGGCGGATTGCGCCAGACGCTATGCCGCCGCCCTGCCGGCGGCACGGCTGGAGGTGGTGGCGGCGGCCGGACACCGGGTGGAGATGGAAGCGCCGGACCGCCTGGCCGCACTGGTCGCCGGCCATGCCGGGGCCGCCTGAGGGGCCGTCATGTTGATGACCTATTTCACCGAACAACCGATGTCCACCTACCCGGAGGACAAGGGGCTGGAACATCGCTACACGGTATTGACCTTCTCCAATCGGCATTTCGATCCGGTCTCCGGCAGCCGGCTGTATAACGAATACCTGTCGCAGTATCGCCTGGCCGAGGCGGTCGGCTTCGATGCCATCATGCTGAACGAGCACCACAACGCACCGTTCTGCATGCAGTCGCGCATCACGGTCTGGGCGGCCGCGCTGGCGGCGGCGACGACGCGGGTCAAGATCGTGACGCTGGGCATTCCGCTGCCGCTCTACGACGCGCCGCTCGCCATCGCCGAGGAATTCGCGATGATCGACATGCTGTCGAGGGGGCGGCTCGTGCCTGGCATCGTGCGCGGCGGCGGTACCGAGCAGTTCGCGCACAACGCCAACCCGGCCTACAACCGCGAGCGGCTGGAGGAGGCGCACGAGCTGATCCTGAAGACCTGGACCACGCCGGGGCCATTCCGCTGGGAGGGCGATCATTTTCACTACCGCGTGGTCAATCCCTGGGCTGTGCCGCTGCAGAAGCCGCATCCGCGCATCTTCGTGCCGGGCATCTCCAGCCACGAGACCATCACTTGGGCGGCGGAGCGGCGCTATCCCTATGTCGGCCTCTTGACCACGGCGAAGGTACAGGCGCGCATTGCCGAGATTTATGGCCAGGCCGCGCGCCGGGTGGGCTATGTGCCCGGGCCGGAGAATTTCGGCCAATTGCTGCGCGTGCATGTGCAGGACAGCGCCGGCGACGCGGAGCGCCTGGCGCGCGAATTCACCTGGATGCAGGGCGAGTTCAGCGGCCTCGCGCACCCGGTCTGGAGCCAGCCGTCCGGCTATCTGGCGCCTGAGCGGCGCAAGGCGGTGGTCGAGGTGGTGAACAGCCGGGTGGCCGCGCCGGGCGCCATCACCAGCCTGGAACGCGGCAAGGCGACCGCGGACGAGGCCTTCCGCGCCCAGGTCGAGGGCCTGCAGATCATTCATGGCACGCCTAGCCAGGTGATCGACAAGCTGAAGCAGGTGCTGTCGGTGACGCGGCCGGGGGTCTTCTGCGCCTGGTGCGCCGACGGTAAGATGCCCTACGAGCCGGTCAACCGTTGCATCGAACTGATGGGCCGCGAAGTGCTGCCGGCCTTGCGCGAGTTCGCCGCCAAGGAAGGCATCCGCAGCCCGTTCGAGGCGAACGCGCCGGTCAGCACTGCCTATTCAACGGATTTGAAACCTTCCGCCCTGGCATAGCGAGACAACATGAAAGCGATCGTCATCCGCCAACATGGCGGTCCAGAAGTGATGCGGGCCGAGGAGATCGCCGAGCCACGGCCGGGCCCGGGCGAACTGCTGGTCAAGGTGGCCGCCGCCGGCGTCAATCGCTTCGACATCTCCGCCCGGCGCGGCGACATCCCCTACGCCAAGGTGACGTTTCCCCACGTGCTGGGGCTCGAGGGCTGCGGCACGGTCGTTGCCGTCGGCGAGGGCGTCAGCGCCTTCCAGGCGGGCGACCGGGTGGTGCCGATCCTCAGCATTTCCAGCGGCGTCTGTCGGCACGAGATCTGCTATTGCGCGCTGGGTCACGACAACATCTGCCGCAACTTCGACAAGCTCGGCCTGACGCTGTGGGGCACCTATGCCGAGTATGTGAAGGTGACGCAGTTCAATGCCGTGCGGCTGCCCGACACGCTGTCATTCATCGACGCGGCAGCCGCCACGGTCGCCACGGCCACGGCTTGGGAGCTGGCGATCTCGCGCGCCAAGGTGCGGCAGGGCGAGACGGCTCTGGTCAACGCCGCCGGCGGCGCGGTCGGCAGTTCGGCGGTGCAGATCTGCAAGCTGGCGGGCGCCCGGGTGATCGCCAGTGCCGGCGCCGACGCGAAGCTGGAACGGGCCCGGCAGTTGGGCGCCGACGCGGTGGTCAACTACGAGCGGCAGGACTTGGCCGAGGAAGTGCTGCGGCTGACCGACGGGCGCGGCGTCGACGTGGTGATCGAGACGGTCGGCGGCCGCGTCTTGCAGCAAAGCCTGGCGGCGATGGCGCATAATGCCCGGCTGGCCACCGCCGGGACAGTGGGTCGGGCCAAAGTGGAAATTGACATGTACCGCCTGCTGCGCAAGCAACTCTGGGTCACCGGCACGCATTTCGCACCGAAGGAGACGGTGAAGACCGCCCTGCGGTTGCTGGGCGAGGGAAAACTGCGCCCGGTGATCGCCGAGATCATGCCGCTGACCGAAGCCGGCCGGGCCCACCAGCGCCTGGAGAGCCGCGATTTCTTTGGAAATATGGTGCTGCAGGTTTGAACGGCGCCGCGCCATCAATCCCGTGGATGGGGGAACGGTCGCGGGCGGCAAAAGGGGGACGCGTGACAGGGACATTCGCGGGCAGGGTGGCGTTGGTCAGCGGCGGCAGCGGCGGCGTGGGCCGCGCGGTGGCGGCGGATCTGGCACGGGCTGGGGCCGATGTGGCGCTGACCAGCCACAGCCATCCGCAACGGGCGGAACAGGCGGCGGCCGCGGTGCGGCAGGCGGGCCGCCGAGCGCTGGTGCTGCCGACCGACCTGAGGGATGCGAGCGCCACGGAAAAGGCGGTGGCCCGAACCGTCGCCGAGCTTGGCCGGCTGGACGTGCTTGTGCACGCCGCGGGCGGCGACGTCGATTGGGCCCCGGTGCGCGACATTCAGCCGCAGGGTTTCGCCGACTTCATCGCCATTGATCTGGTTGGCGCCTTCAACGTCATCCAGCCGGCGGTGCGGCACATGCACGGTGCCGGCGGCGGCGCGGTGGTGGCGATCTCCTCGATCGCGGCACAGATGTGCCAGTCGCGCAATTCGCAAGGCGCAGCGTCCAAGGCCGGACTGGAGGCGCTGATCCGGGTGATCGCGCGCGAGGAGGGCCGCTACGGCATCCGCGCCAACGCGGTGTCGATCGGGCTGACCGATACCGAGCAGGCCCGCCTGGCGTTCGAGCGCTGGGGGCCGAAGGCGACGGAACAGGTGATCGCCGGCATTCCGCTGCAACGCATCGCCCGGCCAGAGGAGGTCGCGCGCATGGTGCTCTTCCTCGCCGGCGAGGAAGGGGGTTACGTTACCGGCAAGGTCATACAGGTCGACGGTGGCCAAATCATCGCGGCCTAGAGCGGGCGCGTGGGTCGAAGGCACAACCAGAGCGTGGAGGACGTCATGAAACGATTCAGGGGATTGACAAGGCGCGGCGTACTGAAGGGCGCGGCCGCGGGCGCGGCTGCCACGTTGGCGGCGCCGGCTTTCTTGCGCGAGACAATGGCGCAGGCGACCGGCCCCATCAAGATCGGCATCCCCTGCGCGCTGACTGGCACTTTCGCGGCCGTGGGTCAGGTGACCAAGCGCGGCGCCGAGTTCTTCGCCAAGGAGCGCAACGCCAAGGGCGGCATCCTGGGCCGGCCGATCGAACTCCTGATCGAAGACACGCAAGGCAACCCCGCCAACTGCGTGCGCAAGGCGCAGGAGATGGTGGAGCGGCACAACTGCCGGCTGATCACCGGCGTGACCGTGTCGTCGGAAGCGTTGGCGCTGGTGCCGAAGCTCGAGGAGTGGAACACCATCTTTATGTCCTCGATCAACGGCGACGGCCGGCTGACAGCGGCTTCGTTCGTGCCCAATTTCTTCCGCGCCAACACCTCCGGCCCGATGGGCGCGCGCGCCATCTCGCTCTTCCTGCGCGAGAGCAAGATGCAGAAATTCTTCGCGCTGGGCATGGACTATGCCTGGGGCCACAACAGCGTGCAGGTCTTCGAAACCGAGCTGAAGAACGCCAGCAAGGAGTTCATCGGCAAGGTGTTCTCGCCCTCGGGCACCAAGGATTTCTCGACCTACATCACCAAGATCCGGCAATCGGGCGCCGACGGCGTCTATCTGGTGCTGGCGGCCGACGACAACAACGCCTTCCTGTCGCAGGCGCACCAATACCGCCTGGCAGAGCGGATGACGATGCTGGCCGAGCAGCTTGAACTCGTCAGCGTGAAGGCCGTGGGCGAAGCGGCGATCGGCCTGACCGCCAGCTCGCGCTATCCCTTCACACTTGAAAACCCGGCCAACGCCGCCTTCGTCGCGGCCTTCCAGAAGGAACATGGCGAGGTGCCCGACCAGTTCGACGGCGAGGCCTATCATGGGCTCGCGGTGCTGGCGCAGGGCATCGAGAAGGCCAAGAGCATCGAGGCCGAGCCGTTGCGCAAGGCGATGGAAGGCATGGTGCACGACGGCATCAAGGGCAAGGTGACGATGCGGGCCTGCGACCACCAGGGCGAACAGCGCGGCTATGTCGTGCAGGTCGCCAAGACCGACAAGCTCCCGCATCCGACGCTGAACATCCTGAAGACCTACGGGGCGGACCAGATCACGCCGCCTTGCAACAAGATGACCTACGACAACTAGCGTCGTGCCGGTCGCCGGGACGGGCCGTCCGCCCGTCTCGGTGCGCTGCCCGGAGTCTCCATGGATACCTTGGCGTTCATCCTGACGCAGTGCGTCAACGCGTTCTCGCAGGCGGCCCTGCTCTTCTTCCTGGGCTGCGGCCTGACGCTGATCTTCGGCATCATGCGCATCGTCAACTTCGCGCATGGCACCATCTACATGGCCGGCGCCTATCTCGGCTACACCTCGGTGCGCTGGCTGGGCGGTTTCGTTGCCGCGCTGATGGTCGCGCCGATCGTGGTCGGCGTCCTCGGCGTGCTGTTCGAGCTGTTCATCCTGCGCCGGCTCTATGGGCGCGACGGCAATGCCTTCCTGATGGTCACCTTCGGCTTGGCCTTGGTGCTGGGCGATGCGGTGCAGGTGGTGTGGGGCGCGCCACCCTTGCAGGTGCCGCCGCCGGCGGCTCTGGCCGGCATCGCCTTCTTCCTGGACGAACCGTTCCCGGTCTATCGGCTGTTCCTGATCGGATTCGGCACCGTCATGGCGATCGGCATGTGGCAGTTCCTGGAACGCACGCGGCTCGGCTTGCTGATCCGGGCCACCTCGCAGAACCCGGACATGGTGCATGCGCTCGGCACCGACGTGCGGGTCGTCCGTTCGGGCGTGTTCGGTATCGGCTGCGGGCTTGCGGCTCTGGGCGGCGTGCTGGCGGCGCCATTGGTCACCGCTTCGCTGGGCATGTCGTTGGCCGCCGTGGTCGATGCCTTCGTCATCGTCATCATCGGCGGCATGGGCAGTTTTCTCGGCTCGCTGATCGGCGCGCTGATCGTCGCCTTCGTGCAGGTGTTCGGGAACTACTACCTGCCGGAAGCGGCGCTGGCCTTCATGTATCTGGTCATGCTGACCGTCCTTGTGGTGCGGCCGGGCGGCCTGCTGGGCAAGGAAGAGTAAGATGCGGGGGTGGATCATTCTGCTGGCGGTCGTCGTCGTGCTGGCGGCGGCGCCGCTTGGCCTGCCGTTGTTCATGATGACGCTGCTGACCGAGGCGCTCATCCTGGGGCTCATGGCGATGAGCCTGGACTTGATGGTGGGCTACACCCGTCTGGTCTCGTTCGGCCATGCCGCCGCCTATGGCCTGGGCGCCTACAGCGCAGGCTACATCCTGCTGCACAGCGACACACCGGTGCTGTTCGCGGTGTTCATCGCCGCAGCCATGACCGGCATTGTCGCCATCGCGGCCGCCTGGGTGTTCACGCTGGCGACGGGCGTGTCCTTCGCCATGCTGACGCTCGCCTTCGCGCAATTGTTGTATGCGATCGCCTTCCAGTGGCAGCAGGTGACGGGCGGTTCCGACGGACTGGCCGGCATCCCGCGGCGCGGCGGACCGTTCGGCTTTGACCTGCTGACCAGCAAGATCGGCTACTACTATCTCGTCCTTCTATGCTTGTTCGGCGCCTATCTGTTCTGCCGCACACTGGTGAACTCGCCGTTCGGCGCGGTGCTGCGAGGCATCCGCGAGAACGAGAACAAGACCCGCGCGCTCGGCTACAACACGCGGGCCTACAAGATCGGCGTGGTGGCGATCGCCTATGCGCTGGGCGGGCTCGCCGGCGCGCTCTACGCGCCCTTCGCCGGCTTCACCAACACCGAGCTGCTGTTTTGGCTGTTCTCGGGTCAAGCGCTGATCATGGTCATCGTCGGCGGCGCCGGCACCTTGATCGGGCCGATCCTAGGGGCCGCGCTCTTCCTGCTGGCGCAGCATCAGTTGAGCAGCGTCACCGAGACTTGGGCGATCTATTTCGGCCTGATGTTCATCGCCGTGGTGCTGTTCCTGCCGGAAGGCATCTGGGGCACGCTGATGCAACGCCTCGGCCGCAAGACGCAAAGGGTCTAGCGCGATGGCGTTCCTGGAACTCGACGGCCTGACCCGCCGGTTCGGCGCCCTGGTGGCGGTCGATCAGGTCAGCATGCGGGTCGAACAGGGCGAGGTCCGCGCGGTGATCGGACCGAACGGCGCCGGCAAGTCGACCTTGTTCAACCTGATCAACGGCGTGCTGCCGGCTAGCGAGGGCGAGGTGCGGTTCGACGGCCGGCGCCTGAACGGCCTCAGCGCCTTCGAGATCTGCCAGCTCGGCATGTCGCGGACCTTTCAGATCACGGCGCTCTTCCCGGAGATGACCGCGCGCGACAATGCCCGCCTCGCGGCGCAGGCGCGGCTTGGCGGGCGCTGGCGGCCGTTCGGCGGCGGCGCGGTGTTCGCCGAAGCGGAACGGCGGGCCGACGCGGCGCTGGAACGCCTGGGTCTGGGGCATGTCGCGGGCGAGGTTGCCGGTTATCTGTCGCATGGCGACCAGCGGTTGCTGGAAGTGGCGATGGCGCTGGCGCAACGCCCGCGCCTGATGCTGCTCGACGAGCCGACCCAGGGCCTGTCGGTGGAGGAAACCGGCAAGGCGGTGGAGACGCTGACGGAACTGCTGTCCGACGGCAAGCTGACAGTGCTGCTGGTCGAGCACGACATGGAAGTGGTGTTCCGGCTGGCGCAGCGCATCACGGTGCTGCACCGGGGCGCCGTGATCGCGGATGGCACGCCGGACGAAGTCAAGGCCGATGCCAATGTGCAATCGGCCTATCTTGGCGGGTTCGAATAATGCTGCGGATCGCAGGGCTGAATACCCATTACGGCGCCAGCCATGTGCTGCAGGGCGTCGACCTGGAGGTGCCAGAGGGCAGCATCGGCGCCGTGCTGGGCCGCAACGGCGTCGGCAAGAGCACCATGATGAAGACCGTCATGGGGCTGGTCCGGCCGAGCGGCGGCGAGGTCGAGCTGGAAGGCCACAATATTTTCGGCTGGGCGCCGCACCGGGTGGCGCGGGCGGGCGTCGCCTATGTGCCGGAGGGCCGGCTGATCTTTCCCGACCTGACGGTGGTCGAGAACATCAAGGTGGCGGAACGCAAGCCCGCCAAGGACTGGCCCGTTGACCGCCTGTTCGAGGTCTTTCCCTCGTTGCGCGAGCGGCAGGGCAACCGCGGCTCGCAGCTGTCGGGCGGCGAGCAGCAGATGCTGGCGATCGCTCGGGCGCTGGTCAGCGACCCCAAGGTCATGTTGCTGGACGAGCCGAGCCAGGGCTTGGCGCCGCTGGTGGTGCGCGAGCTGGCCAACGTCATCCGGCGGATGCGCCAAGAGGGTGTCACCATCCTGCTGGTCGAGCAGAACATGAAGCTGGCCGAGGCAGTGGCCAACCGACTGCACGTGATGGTCAAGGGCAAGGTGGTCTATTCCGCCGATCCCGAGCGCTTTCGCGACGAGGAAGCGGAGATCCGCTCGCGCTATCTCACGGTCTAGGAGGGCGCCATGGCGCGATTCGAGACTCGGGTGACGGCGGCACAGATCGCCAGCAGTGCGAACTCGCCCTGGTGGAGCGACGACGCTTTCGGCGCCATCCTGCGGCGCCAGGCGGCGAAGCATCCCGACCGGCAGGCGCTTTACGATCGCCGCCGCCGCGTGACCTATGGCCAATTGGACGCGATGGTCGATCGCATCGCCGCGAAGCTGCAGGCCGAGGGCCTGGGCCAAGGCGACGTTGTCACCATCCAGTTGCCGAACTGGGTGGAGTTCGCCGCCTGTTTCTTCGCTGTGGAGCGGATCGGCGGCATCGCCATCCAGATCTCCACCGACTTCCGCGCGCGCGAGGTCGAATTCATCCTGCGCTTCTCCGATGCCCGCGCCTTTATCTGCGCCGAGCGGTTCCGCAACTTCGACTACCTGCCGATGATCCGCCAGATCCGACCGGGGTTGCCGCAACTGGTCCGGGTGTTCGCGGTCGATAGCGCGGCCGGGGACGTGGTCGGCCTGAACGGAGCCATCGACGGCAGCGAGAACCTGCCGCCCCTGGTGCCCGTTGCCATGCACGGCGACGACGTCTACCGCATGGCCTTCACCTCCGGCACCACCGGCAACCCCAAGGCGGTGATCCATTCGCACAACACCACCCTTTCGGCCTGCCGCATCCAGCAGCACGACCTGGGCATTACCGAGCGCGAAGTATTCCTGCTCTACCTGCCGCTGGGCTTGAACTGGGGCTACCTGGCGCTGTTGCAGACGTTCCTGTCGGGCGCCAGGGCCGTGCTGCTCGACCGCTTCGTCGCCAAGGACGCGCTGGAACTCATCCAGCAGGAGCGCGTGAGCTATATCCCGACGGCGCCGGCCTCGATCATCGCCATGCTGAACGAGCCCGCCCTGGCGCGCTACGACCTGTCATCGTTGCGTCTGGTCGTAAGCGGCGGCGCCTCCTGTCCGGTGGAGACCATCCGCGAATATCAAGTCAAGCTGAAGGGCAAGTTCATCGAGCTCTATGGCATGCTGGAGACGGGCTTTCACACCTATACCCGGTTGAGCGACGATCCCATCGGGGTTTCCGGCACGGTCGGGCCGGTGACCAGCGGCATGCAATTGCGTCTGATCGACGAAGCGGGCAACGAGGTGCCGCTGGGAGCCGAGGGCGAGATCGTCGCCAAGGGTCCCTCGGTTCACCTTGGCTACTACAACAACCCGCAAGCGAACGACGAGCTGTTCACCGCCGACGGCTGGTTCCGTTCGGGCGACATGGGCGTGCTGGACGAGCGTGGCTATCTCCGCATCGTCGGCCGGCGCAAGGAGATCATCAACCGCGGCGGCAAGAAGTTCCATCCCCGGGAGGTGGAGGAGATACTCTACACCCACCCCAAGGTGCTGCATGTCGCCATCGTCGGCGTGGCCGATGCCCGGCTGGGCGAGCGCAACACGCTCTGTGTCATTCCCAAGGCGGGCCAGACGGTGACGCTGGACGAGATGCTGGGCATGCTGCAAGGCGAGGTCGCCACCTACAAGCTGCCGGAAGCGCTGGAAATCTTCGCCGAGTTCCCGTTCACGCCAACCGGCAAGCTACAGCGCCACGAACTGACCAAGCTGGTGCAGAAACGACATTAGGCCTTGGCGTAGCGCTGGATCGTGTCGCGCCAGCGCGGCGCATCCTGCGGCCCGGCCAGCGCGGTCTTCAAGCCGCCCATGCCGGTCACCGGCACCAGCACGCGGTCGACGCCCAGATTGGACAGGCGTTCGAGTTCGGCCGCATCGTCCGGCATGCTGACGGTGATTGCCACCGCGGAGGGATCGCGGCCCGCCTTGCGCGCGGCCTCGCGCACGATGGCGATCAAGTCGGCCGGCGCGCCGCGCGCCGGGAAGAAGCCGTCGCCCAGCCGTCCGGCGCGTTCCGCCGCCGCCTTGCTATGGCCGCCGACGATGATCGGCACGGCCTTGTTGACCGGCTGCGGGCGGCAATAGGCCCCCGCGAAGTTGACGTATCTGCCCTTGAAGCTCGGCCGCTCGGCCGCCCACAACTCGCGCATCGCCGCGACATACTCGTCGGTGCGCGACCCGCGATCGGGAAAGGAAGCGCCCAGGATGTCGAACTCCTCCTTCAGCCAGCCGACGCCGATACCCAGCAACACCCGCCCGCCGGACAGGTGGTCGAGCGTCGCCACCTGCTTGGCGACGATGACCGGATTGTGCTGCGGCAGGATCAGGATACCGGTGGCCAGCTTGATCCGCTTGGTCGCGGCGGCCACATAGGCCATCCAGATCAGCGGATCGGGCAGCGGCAAGTCCTCGACGCCGCCTGCCATGCGGCCGTCCTGGGAATAGGGATAGGCCGATTTGTAGCCGGCGGGCACCACGGTGTGCTCGACCGTCCACAGGGAATCGAACCCCGCCGCTTCGCCCGCCTGGGCCAGCGCCACGGCTTCCGCCGGATCGACATAACGGCCGGTATTGCAGTAGCGCAGACCGAATTTCACCCGCACCTCCTCGTGCTCATGCCGGAACTTGCGGCCCGACGGTCAGCCGACGCATGCGGCGACGCTGGCCATGATAGTCGTTGATGGCGAAATGCTGCACGCAGCGATTGTCCCATACCGTCAGCGTGCCCGGCCGCCAGCCGACCCGGCAGGTGAATTCGGGCCGCGTGGCGTGGCGCTGCAGGAATTCGATCAGCGGCTGGCTCTCGGCCTCGCTCATGTCCTGAAACCGCAGGGTATGCGTGCGGCTGACATAGAGCGCCTTGCGGTCGGTCTCGGGGTGGGTGCGCACGGCGGGGTGCGCCGCCTCGTAGCCATCGGCGCCGGTCAGGTTCTGGTGCGCCATGGTGTCGCTGTTCCCGTGCATGCGCGCCCGGCCGCCATACCGCTTGAGGCTGCCGCTATAGATGCCGGTCAGGCCATCCAGCAGCCGGCGCATGCCGGCCGACAAACTCTCGTAAGCGAGATACTGGTTGGCGAACAGCGTATCGCCGCCGGCGCTGGGCGTCTCCAGCGCATGGAGCAAGGTGGCCAAGGGCGGCTTGGGCAGGTAGGTCGTGTCGGAATGCCAGTTGCCGCCGAAATTCTGCCGCTCCTCCGGCTCCTTCAGGATTTCAAAGATCTGCGGATAGCCCTCGATGCCCTTGACGAAGGGATAGTCGGTCGGCTCGCCAAAGCGCCGGCCAACCGCCAGCAAGTCGTCCAGCGACAGCTCCTGCTCGCGAAACACGATTACCTGGTGGGCCAGGAAGGCCTGGTGGATCTCGCCCCACACCCGGTTGTCCTGATGCGCCCGGGCCAGTGCCACACCTCCCACCTCGGCGCCCAGCGCGCCGGCCAGTGGCCGAACCGTGATGCACTCATAAGCCATCCGACCTGCCTCCGGATTTTCGTGCTCCGCCGGCTCAGCCTATCATGTCAGGCAACGGGGCAAAGGGGGCAGGCATGGGCAAACGGATCGCGGTGGTGGGGGCGGGCGCCGTCGGCGGCTATGTCGGCGGGCATCTGTCGCGGGCCGGCTTCGATGTCACGCTGATCGATCCCTGGCCCGAACATATCGAGGCGATCCGCGCCAACGGCCTGGCACTCTATGGTCAGACCGCCGAGGAATGCGTCATCGCCCGTCCCAAGACCATGCACTTGACCGAGGTGCAGGGCCTGTCGAAGCAGCCGCGCATCGACATCGCCATCGTCTCGGTCAAGGCCTACGACACCGAATGGGCGACCATGCTGATCCGGCCCCATCTGACGCCGGACGGCTATGTCGTGTCGCTGCAGAACTGCATCAACGAGGAACGCATCGCCGGCATTGTCGGCTGGGGCAAGACGGTGGGCTGCATCGCCTCGATGATTTCGGTCGATCTCTACGAGGCAGGCCACATCCGCCGCACGGTGGCCAAGGGGGGAGCCAACTACACGGTGTTCAGGGTAGGCGAGGTGCATGGCCGTATCAGCCAGCGGGCGCAGGAATTGGCCGCCATGTTCGCCACCATCGACAGCAGCAAGGCAACCGCCAACCTGTGGGGCGAACGCTGGTCGAAACTCTGCGTCAATGGCATGCGCAACGGCGTGTCGGCGGCCACCGGCCTCGGCGGCAACGACGGCGACCGGATCGAGCCGATCCGCCGGTTCGCCATACGGCTGGGCGGCGAAGCGGTCCGGGTGGGCCAGGCGCTGGGCTACGAGCTGGAGAATATCGGCAAGCTGCCGCCGCACAAGCTGGCGTCCGCCTCGGAAGGCGATGCGAAGGCGCTGGAGGAGGTCGAGGCGATCCTGCTGGCCGGTGTTCATTCCAACGTGCGCAGCGATGCGCAGCGCCCGTCCATGGGCCAGGACATGCTGAAGGGGCGGCGCACCGAGATCGACTACATCAACGGCTTCATTGTCGAGAAGGGCAAGGAAGTGGGCCGGCCGGCGCCGACCAACGCCCGGCTGACCGAGATCGTCAAGCGGGTGGAGCGCGGTGAACTGCCGGCCCGCCCGGAGAATCTGACCGCGCTCTGAGGTGACGGGAAACGCCATGACCATGCGGCACAATCGCTTGCGCGAACGCCTGCGGGCGGGCGAGCCCTCGCTCGGCACGCATCTCTTCATCACCTGGCCCGCGGTCGCCGAACTAGCGGGCCAGGCCGGCGCCTTCGACTATGTGGAGTTCGTCGCCGAATACGCGCCCTACGATCTCTACGCCCTGGAGAATCTGAGCCGCGCGCTCGACCTCTACCAGCTCGGCGGAATGGTGAAGATCGAGCAGGAGCCGCGCACCTATTGGGCGATCCGCGCGATCGGCTCGGGCCTGCAGAACCTGCTGTTCGCGGACATCCGCACCGTCGAGGACGCGCGCGCCGCGGTGCGCGCGACGCGGGCCGAGGCGCCGCATGCCGGCGGCCTGCACGGCGTCGGCATGCGCCGCGACGTCGGCTATGTCCAGGAGGTCGGCACGCCGGCCTTCGTGCAGGCGCTCGACGATGCCGTCGTCATGCTGATGATCGAAAAGAAGCAGGCGGTGGAAGACCTGGACGCCATCCTTTCGGTGCCCGGCATCGACATGGTGCAGTTCGGCCCGGCCGACTATTCCATGAGCATCGGCCTGGCCGGCCAATGGTCGCACCCCAAGGTCAAGGAGGCGGAGCGTTTCGTCATTGAGACCGCCTTGCGCAAGGGAATACAGCCGCGGGCCGAGATCGCCCAGCCGGAACAGGCGCGCGCCTATCTCGACCTGGGCGTCCGGCATTTCTGCATCGGCTGGGATGTGCGCATCCTGTCCGACTGGTTCCGCCAGCAGGGCGGGGCCATGCACAAGCAGCTCTTCGGCCGAGAGGCGAAGCCGGTTACGCTTGGCGGCGATTGACGGCGTATTGACCGCCGGCCAGGGTTGCGGTCGGCCGCCCTTGCGGCTCGGTCGACCGGTGCTAGCATCCGCCGGCTGCTGAACTGATGTCGGGAGTTAACCATGCACGACCTGGTGATCCGGGACGGCCTCATCGTCGATGGCACCGGCGCGCCGGCCCGGTCGGGCGACGTGGCGGTCGATGGCGGCAGATTGGCGCAGGTCGGCGGCAAGGCGGGCCCCGGCCGTCGCGAACTCGCGGCCGGCGGGCGGCTGATCACGCCCGGCTTCATCGACGTGCACACCCATTACGACGGCCAGGCCACCTGGGATCCGATGCTGGCGCCCTCCTCCTGGCATGGCGTCACCACGATCGTGATGGGCAATTGCGGCGTCGGCTTCGCTCCGGTCAGGCCGGACAAGCACGAATGGCTGATCAACGTCATGGAGGGCGTGGAGGATATTCCCGGCACCGCGCTGTCGGAGGGCATTCCCTGGGGCTGGGAAGGCTTCCCGCAATATCTGGACGCGCTCGACCGCGCGCCGCATGCCATCGACATCGGCGCGCAGCTGCCGCATGGCGCGCTCAGAGCCTATGTCATGGGCGAGCGCGGCGCCGCAAACGAACCGGCGAGCGAGGCGGACATCGCCCGCATGTCGGCGCTGCTGGAAGAGGCGTTGTTGGCCGGGGCGCTCGGCTTTACCAGCACGCGCACGGTGCTTCACCGCACCAAGGACGGCGCGCATGTGCCGGGGTATCAGGTGGCGGTCGATGAGCTCAGGCGCATCGTGGAGCCGATGAAGCGGCTGGACAAGGGCGCCATCGGCATCAATTCCGACTTCGTCGACGTGGCGGGCGAGCTGGCCTGGATGCGCCGCCTGCAACGCGCGACCGGCCGGCCGGTCTGGTTCCTGCTGGTGCAGTTCAACGATGATCCGCAGAAATGGCGCCGCATCTTGGCGGGCTGCGAGGCCGCCAGCGCGGCCGGGGAGCCGCTGCTGGCGCAAGTGGCGGGGCGGCCGATCGGCTTCCTGCTGGGGCTCGAAAGCTCGCTGCATCCCTTCATGTCGCGTCCCTCCTACAAGGCGATCGCCCGGCTGCCGCTGCCCGAACGCGTGGCCCGGCTGCGCGAACCGGCCATGCGTCAGGCCATCTTGGCCGAGCGGGTCAGCCACAAGAGCGATGTCATGCGCACGGTGACCGAGCGCTTCGACCGCATGTTCCGGCTGGGCGATCCGCCGGACTACGAGCCGCCGCCGGAAGCCAGCGTGGCGGCCATTGCGGAGCGCGAAGGCCGAGCGCCGGCGGAGATCGCCTACGACATGCTGCTCGAGCGCGAGGGGCGCGAACTGCTGTTCATGCCGGCCTTCAACTACGCCGGCGGCGATCACGCGGTGATTGCCGAGATGATGGCGCATCCCAATACGCTACTCGGCCTGTCGGACGGCGGCGCGCATTGCGGCCTTATCTGCGATGCCTCGACGCCGACCTTCATGCTGACGCATTGGGCGCGCGACCGCCGGCGCGGGCCGAAGCTGGCGCTGGAGGAGGCGGTGCGACAGCAGACCAGCGGCACCGCCGCGCTCTACGGCCTGGGCGACCGCGGCGTGCTGGCGCCGGGCAAGAAGGCCGACCTCAACCTCATCGACCTGGCGGGGCTGATCCTGCGCGCGCCGGAAATGGTGCGCGACCTGCCGGCCGGCGGCCGACGGCTGGTGCAGCGGGCCGAAGGGTATGCCGCCACGGTTGTGGCGGGCGAGGTGACGTTCGAGAACGGCCAAGCGACCGGGGCCTTGCCGGGCCGGCTGGTGCGCGGCGCCCGCTCGGCCTAGCGCAGAGGGGCAGACCATGCGCGGACCGCTCGAAGGCGTGCGCGTGCTCGATTTCACGCAATACATCGCCGGTCCCGCGGCAACCCGGCAGATGGCGGAGATGGGCGCGGAAGTCATCAAGGTCGAGCTGGCGCCGGCCGGCGACCTGGCCCGCGCCCTGCCGCTCATCCGCGACGGGCGCAGCGCCTACTTCGTGCAGCAGAATCTCGGCAAGAAGAGTCTGTGCGTCGACATCCGCAAGCCCGAGGCCGTTGCGCTGCTGAAGGAACTGGTGGCCAAGGTCGACGTCCTGGTCGAGAACTATTCCCCAGGCGTGATCGGCCGCATCGGGCTGGGCTGGGAAGTGGTGCACGCCATCAATCCCCAGCTCATCATGTGTTCGGTGTCGGCATTCGGGCAGACCGGGCCGCTCGCCAACCAGCCGGGCTTCGATTTCGTGGCGCAAGCCTATACCGGCGTCACCTCGATGATCGGCGAGCCGGATGCCTCGCCGCCACTGACCGGCGCCGCGGTCGGCGACGTGGGCGGCGGCATGAGCGCACTGGCCGCCATCAACGCGGCGCTCTATTGGCGACGCGGTCCCGGCGGCGGCGGCCAGTATCTCGACATCGCGCTGATCGACTTCTACTTCTACACCCACGGTCTCGCCGTGCAGATGCACAGCGCCAGCGGCGGCAAGATCTCGCTGACCCGCACCGGGCGCTACCACACGCAGGTCGCACCGGCCGGCGTCTTCGCATCGAAGCAAGGCTTCATCATCATCGTTCCGGTCGGTGACGACATGTGGCAGCGGCTGGCCCGGGCGATGGGGCGCGAAGACCTGCTCGCCGATCCGCGCTATGCCAGCAATGCGACGCGCCTGGAACACCGCGACACGCTGACGGCGGTCGTCGAGGGCTGGCTTGCCGCGCAGGCGAGCGATGCCGAGGCCATGGCGCAATTGCGAGAGGCGCGCGTCCCCTACGCACCGGTGCTGAGCGTCGCCGACGCCATGCGGGAACCGCACCTGGTCGCGCGCGGCACGGTGCGCACGCTTGACGATCCCGTGCTGGGCCGGCTTCAGGTTCCGGGCAACCCGCTGCGCTTTTCCGGCTTCCCGGCGGACAACGGCCTGATGGCGGCCGATCTCGGACAGCACAACGACGAGATCGTCACCGGCCTGCTGGGCCGGTCGGCGGTGGAACTGCGGCGCCTGCAGAAACAAGGCGTGCTGGTGGCGAAGCGTAGCGGAAGATGACCCGCGCGCCTGCCGCCGCCAACGATGCCGACGCGTCCGCGTTGGCCAGGGTCGCGGCGCTGAAGCACACCATCCTGCGCCATGCCGAAGCCGGCGAGCAACAGCGCCGCCTGCCGGCGGAATTGCTGGCGGAGCTGCACGAGGCGCGGCTCTTTCGCCTGTTGCTGCCGCGCGATTACCGTGGGCTGGAGGTCTCGCCGCCAGCGTTCCTCACGGCGATGGAGAATATCGCCCAACAGGACGCCAGCACCGCTTGGTGTCTCTGCCAGGCGGGCGGCTGCGCGATGTCGGCCGCCTATCTCGACCCGGCGGTGTCCGAGGAAATCTGGGGTGCCGATCCCCTGGCCGTGCTGGCCTGGGGACCGGGCAAGGGGCGCGCCGTTGTCAGTGGCGCTGGCTATCGCCTCAGCGGCCAATGGGCCTTCGCCAGCGGCGGCCGGCACGCCACTTGGCTGGGTGGCGTCGCGGTGATCGAGGATGCCGATGGTCGCCCGCGCCGGCACGCCGATGGCCAGCCGGAAGTCCGCACCCTGCTGTTCCCCGCCGCCGCCGCGCGCTGGACCGACATCTGGGACGTGATCGGCTTGCGCGCCACCGGCAGCGATGCCTACGCGGTCGATGACCTCTATGTCGGCCGGGCCTACGCGCTCAACCGCGATGCCGCGGCCGAGCGGCGGATTGCCGCGCGGCTCTATCACTATCCGGCGATGAGCCTGTTCGCGCAGGGCTTCGCCGCCACCGCGCTGGGCGTCGCGCGGGCGATGCTCGATGCGCTGCTGACGCTGGCGCAGGAGAAGACCCCGCGGCTCGCCCGCCAGGTGCTGAAGGACGATGGCGTGTTGCAGTCCGAGGTGGGGGAGTGCGAGGCCCGCCTTGGCGCCGCGCAAGCCTTCCTGCGGCAGGAGGCGCACGCGGTGTGGGCCGAGGTTCAAGCAACCGACGGTCTCAGCATCGCCAATCGGGTGCGCATCCGTTTGGCGGCGACGCATGCCATCAAGCAGGCCAAGGCGGTGGCCGACATCGCCTATGACGCCGCCGGGGCCAGCGCCATCTTCGCCAACGCGCCGTTTGAGCGCCGCCTGCGCGACATCCACACGGTGGCGCAGCAGTTGCAAGGCCGGGCCTCGCATTTCCGGACCGTCGGCGCCTACCTGCTGGGCCATCCGGCGGATCTCTCGGTACTGTAGCGGATCGATCTGGCGCAGCGGCCAACCTGCCCTTCCGGCGCAGGTTCGCGCCATGGACCCGGCATTGCTGGCGCACGCTCTCAAGCAAGCGCCGCGCTATGCCGGCTATCCCAGCGCGCCGCATTTCGACCGGTCGGTGGATCGCGATGTCCATGCCCGTTGGTTGGCGGCGCGGGCGGCTGATCGAACGGGTCATGTGCGACTTGCCGGGCGACCCGGCGCCCATGGGCGGGGCCGCGGCCTGTGCCGGCGAACTGGCGGCCCTGGCGCGGCTGGCGGCCGACGGTCTCGTCGCCATCGCGGGCGACCGCGTGCTGGTGTCGGAGGCGGGCCGGCCCTTCTGTCGCCTGGTAGCGCAGGCCTTCGACGCCCATGCCGCCCGCGCGCCGCAACGCCACTCGGCCGCCGTATCGCCGACGGGCGTCGTCAAGACTTAAACTGTCACCGGATTAATACCGGTGTAATACCGGTGACAGTTTATGTTTAGCAAGCCGGCGGCCGGCCCGCGGACGGCTATGCGGCCTTGCGAGCCGCGGCCGGAACTGGCCTCATGTCCCTGCCCGGCCGCTCCCGCCAGACCGGCTGGCCCGGCCGGCGTTCCCCCTTGGACAGGAGGCGGTCATGCCCAGAATCGATGGCAAGCGGCTGTTGGCCGACCTGCAGCATATCCGCGGCTTCGGCCGCTTCGAGACGGGCGTGCACCGGCCGACCTTTTCGCCAGAGGATGTCGCCGCGCGGCAGTGGCTGGCAGGCCGCATGGCGGAGGCCGGCCTGGCGCCCAGCATCGACGGCGTCGGCAATGTGCTGGGCCGTTCGCCGGCCGCCGGTCCCTGCCTGCTGATGGGTTCGCATACCGATACCCAGCCGCGTGGCGGCTGGCTCGATGGCGTGATGGGCGTGATCTACGGCCTGGAGGCGGCGCGCGCCTTCGCCGAGGAGCCGGCCGCCGCCGGCCTCAGCATCGACGTTGCCTCGTGGGCCGACGAGGAGAGCCATTACCTCAGCTTCCTGGGCTCGCGTTCCTTCGTCGGCCAGCTGCCGGAGGCCGAGATCGACAACGCCAAGCACCGCGAGGACGGCACCCCGCTGCGCCAAGCGATCGCCCAGGCGGGCTTCGCCGGCCGGCCGCGTCTCACGCTGGAGGAAGGGCGCTATCGCGGCTACCTCGAAGCGCATATCGAACAGGGCGGCAGCCTGGAAACCGACGGCAAGCGGATCGGCGTGGTCACCTCCATTGTCGGTATCTTTCAGTACCGCATGACCTTCGAGGGCAGGCAGAATCACGCCGGCACCACGCCGATGCCGATCCGCAAGGACTCGGGCGTGGCCCTCGTGCGCTTGCTTGCCCAGGTCAACGACCGCTTCGCCGCCATCGCCGGCCCGCGCACGGTGTGGACCGCAGGCCGCATCCTGCTGCATCCGGGCGCACCCTCGATCATTCCCGGCAAGGCGGAGGTGCTGCTGCAATTCCGCGATGGCGAACTGACGCAGATGCAGCGCATGGAAGAGGAACTGGTCCGCCTGGTCGCCGAGGCCAATGCGATGGGCCCCTGCGCCGTCAGCCTGGAAACGCTGTCACGCACGCCGCCGACGGCGATGGACGCGCGCCTGCAAGACGCCGTCGCCGCCGCCGCCGAGGCGCATGCGCCACGGGGCTGGATGCGCATGCCCTCGGGCGCCGGGCACGATGCGCAGATCCTGGCCCGCCGGTTGCCGGCCGGCATGCTGTTCGTGCCGTCGATCGGCGGCGTCAGCCACCATTACAGCGAGGATACGGCCGAGGCCGACCTGGTGCTGGGCTGCCAAGTGTTCTGCGACGCCGCCTTTCGGTTCCTCAAGGCCTAGCGTCCCGATCGCGAAGTTCGCAACTCCATGCGGCTGCCCTCATGCGAACTTCGCAATCGACGGGACACCGGCAAGCCCATGATTCTCGCGTGGTTTTGGATTTGAAGTTCCTCGCCGAGGAAGCCGCCACGATCAGTGGAACTTCAGGTCGCCACACCAGCGCCCAGGCCGAGCAGTCGTTCGACCACGGCAAGCTGGATGGCATGGGCCTCGGCCAGTTGCGGGATGGCGACGCTCTCGTTGGCGGCATGGCCTTGCGCCCCCTCGCCGGGGCCGAAGCTCAGGATCTCGATGCCGTCCTCGGCAAACCAGCGCCCGTCGCTGACGCCGACCGCATCGAGGAAGCGCGCCGGCCGGCCGAGCGCCTGTTCGATCGCCTGGCGGAAGGCGCTGACGCAAGGACCGTTGCGCGGAGCGGCAAAGCCGTTGGAGCCGGTCAGCAGTTCCAGCCGCCAGCTTGCGGTCGGCTCGTTCGCCATGGCCGCGAGTTCGCCCAGTTCCGCGAAGGCCTCCGCCACCCGCTCGCTTGGCAGCAGCCGTCGGTCGAATTCCGCCCAGGCCTGGTCCGGCACCACGTTGGTGTTGGCGCCGCCGGCGATGCGGCCGAGACTGACCGTCGAGCGCAGCCTGCCTTTGGCGCGCGCCGGTAGCCGGACTTGCAGGCCGCTATCGATCGCCCGGATCAGGCGCAAGAGACGGTCGATGGCGTTGTCGCCGGCGATCGGCTCGCCGGCATGCGCGGCGCGGCCGGTGGCGGTCAGTCGGGCCCAGAGCACGCCGCGTTCCTCGACGATCAGGTCGAGCGCGGTGGGTCCGCCCAGCACCAGCATGTCCGGCCGCAGGCCGGCGTCGCGCAGATGCTGCATGCCATCCGGTCCCAGCCGCTCTTCATCGCCGGTGAAGGTGAAGGCGATCTCGCCGCGCCGCGGCCCGCCCAGCGCCGCGACGCTCTCCGCCAGGTGCAATTGCGCCGCCATGGCGCCCTTGCAATTGGCGGCGCCGAGCCCGGTCAGCCGGCCATCGGCCAGCACCGCGCGGAACGGATCGCTCCGCCAGAGCGAGACATCGCCGACGCCGACGGTGTCGGAATGGGCGTTGAAGGCCAGCAGCGGCCGGCCGCGCCCCGCGCGCGCCACCACGTTGACGATACCGGGCATCTTGCAGGGCAGTTCGACGCGATAGCCGGCCGCGCGCAGCCGCCTGGCGGCATAGTCCGAGATCGCGGTGGTATCGCCCGGCGGATAGGCCGAAGGCAAGGCGACGAGATCGCCGAGCGTAGCGGCGATGGCATCGCCCGGTTCGGCCATTGCCGACAACCCTTGCTAGACGATGCGGCGCAGCACGTGCCGGCGGTTCTTGGTGTAAGGCCTGACCTCGGCGGCCCAGCGGCCGGCCTCAACGGCGTCCTGCCAGGCTTTGCTCAGCAGCACGTCCGGGCTTTCCAGCTCGTAGAAGGCGGAGTAGGCGGGCTCGCCGTCGCCCGTCAGCGGTTTCTTCTGTCCGCCGATCATCACCGCCGCCGGCTCGGTCTTGGCGCGGGTGGCGCCGATCACGCCAGGCACCTTCAGCACGTAATCGATATGCTCCTTGTAGACCTCGTTGAACAGCGCCTCCTTGGCGGGTTCCACGTCCATCGAGGCGACAAACACATACTTCGCCTTGCCAGCCATGCGCTCCTCCCCCTGTCGCCGCCAGCCTGCTTGCCAGGGCTGGGCGGACCCGGCTCATTTTCGCTGGCAAGCGGCGCCGGTCAACGAGCAAGATAGCCGGCACGGGACCAGGGAGGCAGCCATGAGCAAGGGGCCGCACAAGATCGAATACGAGGTGCTGGAGGGCTGGGAGAAACTGCCGGAGGGCTGGTCGTTCGTCGAGGTGGCGGGCGTCGCCGTCGATTCGCAAGACCGCGTCTATGTGTTCAATCGGGGCGCGCATCCGATGATCGTCTTCGACAAGGAAGGCAAGTTCCTGAACGCCTGGGGCGAGGGCGTGTTCACCAACGCCCACGGTCTCTACATCGACCGCAACGACCATCTCTATTGCGCCGACAATTTCGACCACACGGTGCGCAAGTTCACCGCCGACGGCAAGCTGTTGATGACGCTGGGTGACACCGAACATCCCTCGCAGACCGGCTTCAAGCTCGGCCACAGCCCGGTCTGCTGTTCGGCCGGACCGTTCAACATGGTGACCAACGCGGCCGTCGGCCCCGATGGCGACCTGTTCGTCGCGGACGGCTATGGCAATGCCCGGGTGCACCGCTTCTCCGCCGACGGCAAGCTGAAGGCTTCCTGGGGCGAACCGGGCCGCCAGCCCGGCCAATTCAACCTGCCGCACGCCATCGCGGTCGACCGCCGGGGCCGCGTGTTCGTCGCCGACCGCGAGAACTCGCGCATTCAGATTTTTTCCAGCGCCGGAGACGTGCTCGACATCTGGACCTGGGTCAACCGGCCGGACGACCTGTTCATCGACGAGCAGGAGAACCTGTACATCGCCGAACTCGGCTGGTCGATGCCGGTGCCGAACACGCCGCACTACAAGATGATGCGAATGCCGCCGGTCGGCCACGACCCGATCGCGCGGGTCACCGTGTGCGATCTCGACGGCCATGTACAGGCCCGCATCGGCGGCCCCAATCCCGTGCTGCCCGGCAACTTCATCGTGCCGCACGGCATCTGGGCCGACAGCCGCGGCGACCTCTATGTCGGCGAGGTGGTGAAGACGGCCGGCGCCATCGAGCATTTCGCGCCCTTCACCGCGCATTCATTCCAGAAATTCATCCGCGCGCGCTGAGCAGGGAGATTCAGCCGCGCGCGAAGGATGCTGACATGTTCGCCGCAAACCGTTAGGATCGCCAGCAAGAGCGGTAGACGCGATCGAACCGCCTGGGGCGGGCGGCGCCTGGTTACGAAGCGGCCGAGACGGCCTACGCGGGGGAGACGACAGCATGACGATGCGAGGCCGGATTCTGGCCTTGTGCCTTGGTGGCCTTTGTCTGACGCAAGCGGACCACGCCGCCGCCGAATGGCCGGAGCGGCCAGTTACCTCGATCGTCTCCTTTGCCGCCGGGGGTGGCGCCGATATCGCGCTGCGCGCGCTTGCCAACTACATCAAGGACTATCTGGGTCAGCCGTTCCTGACCGTCAACAAGCCAGGCGGCGGGTCGAGCGCGGCGGGTCTGGAATTGCTGTCGAAGCCGGCCGACGGATACACGGTGGCAAGCCTGGTCTCGGCGGGCGCGGTGCCGGAGGTCTATCGTTACTTCCAGGAAGTGCCCTATACCAGCAAGGACCTGGAGCCGGTCAGCCGGATCACCGTTTTTCCCTTTGGCCTCTACGTGAATGCCTCGGCGTCGTGGAAGACGCTGGCCGAGTTCGTGAAGGACGCCAAGGGCAGTCCCGGCAAGTTCGCTTACGCGCATACCGGCCGGGGCGTGCAAATGCACCTGACGGGCGCGGCACTGATCGACGCCGAGCGCTTGAACATTCGGGAAGTTCCGACCAAGGGGGCCGCCGAAGTGCTGCAGTTCCTGCTCGGCAAGCACGTCGACGCCGGCTTCGGCTCGACCACCTCGGCCAAGAAGTATGTCGATGCCGGGGAAATTCGCGTGCTCGGGGTCTCCGGGGACAAGCGGGTGTCGTTCCTGCCGGACGCCCCCACTTTCAAGGAGCAGGGCTACGATTTCGGCCTGCCGCCGCTCTACCTCACGATGTTCGTCAGGACCGGCACGCCGGCCGCCATCGTCGAGAAGCTGCGCGTCGCGGTGCAAGAGACACTCGATGACCCGCGCTATATCGAGTTGGCGCAAAAGGCGGGGGTCGAAGTGGAATCCGCCGATCTGACGACCGTGCGCAAGGAACTGCAGGCCGAGGAGAAGGTGGTCGCCCCGTTGTTGAAGAGGCTTAACCTCTACAAGGAATGATGCGGGCAGGTCGCCGGCCATGACCTGGCGGGGCGAGGCGCTGCTCGGGCTGGTCGTGCTGCTGGCCGGTTTATGGCTCGCCTTCCTTGCCATTCCGCAGGAAATCCGCGTGGCCGCCTCGCAGACCAACGAAATCTCGCCGGCGTTTTTTCCGCGCATCGTCGCTTGGCTGTTCGTGCTGATTGGTGGCGGGCACGCGATCTTTCACGTTCTGCAACGCCCCTCGGCGGCGGCCGGCGCGGAACCGAAGAAGCGGTTGCCGGGCGGCCTGCATGCCTTGGCGGCGCTGGCGATTGGTGCGGCCTACGCCACGCTGCTGCCACGGCTCGGTTTCCTTCCTGCCACGGTGCTGGGGCTGGCGGCCCTGACGTTCTATCTCGGGGGCGGTTCGATCTGGCGCGCCGTGCTGTTCGCCATTCCCTTCGCCGTCCTGCTGCAGGAGCTGTTTGCCCGCCTGCTCGGCACGCCGTTGCCGCGCGCCGGCTGGTGGGGCTGAGGCGGACGGGGGCGCGCCATGGATCAGGTTTTCGCCGGGCTGGCGCTGTTCGCCGATTGGCATGCCCTTCTGGCGATGGTCGTCGGCACCATCCTGGGCATCGTCGTCGGCGCCATTCCCGGCATCGGCCCGGCGCAGCTCATACCGATCTCGCTGCCGCTCACCTTCGCCATGCAGCCGGTGCCGGCGCTGCTGTTCCTCTTGGGCGAGTTCGTCGGCGGCATCTATGGCGGCTCGATCACCGCGATCCTGGTGAACACGCCGGGCACGCCGGCCTCGGTGGCGACCACCTTCGACGGCTATCCGCTGGCCCGGCAGGGCAAGGCGGGCAAGGCGCTGAAGATGGCGCTCTTCGGTTCGGTCGTTGGCGACCTGGTCGCGACCACCGTGCTGATCCTTCTGGCGGAACGCCTGGCGCGGCTGTCGCTGGAATTCGGCCCGGCGGAACTGACCGCCGTCATCGTGCTCTCGCTCACGCTCGTCGTCGCCGTCGCCGGCCGCTCGCTCGCCAAAGGCCTCATGGCGGCCACCTTCGGCGCGCTGCTGGCGGTGATCGGCACCGACAGCATCACCGGCACGCCGCGGCTGATCTTCGGCGTCATGCCGCTGCTGTCCGGCATCGGCCTCGTGCCGATGATCATGGGCCTGTTCGCGGTCAGCGAGATCCTGCTGCTGGCGGAAGACCGGCCGTTGACGCGGATGGGAGCGGCGCTCGACCTCAGGCGCGAGTCGGCCGAGAACCGGCGGCTCAGCCTCGGCGAGCTTTGGCGGACCCGGGGTGCCTTGGCGCGCGGCTCGGCCGTTGGCGTCGTCATCGGCATCATTCCCGGACTCGGCGCCTCGGTCGCGGCCATGCTGGGCTATGGCTTGGCGCGACGCTATTCGCGGACGCCCGAGGCCTTCGGCCAGGGCTCGCTCGAAGGCGTCGCCGCGCCGGAGGCGGCGAACAATGCCGAAACCTCGGGCGCGCTGCTGCCCTTCATCGTGCTGGGCATTCCCGGCAGTTCGCTCGTCGCCATGCTGGGCGGCGCCTTCCTGGTGCATGGCATGGAGCCGGGGCCGCTGCTGTTCCAGGCGCACGGCGACAAGATGTACGCGGTCTATTTCGGCCTCTACGCCGTCAACTTTGTCATGCTGGCCTTCGGGCTCGGCTGCATGGGGCTGTTCCATTACATCGTCAAGGTGCCGCGCGACATCCTGTTGGCCGCGGTCTTCGTGCTCTCCGTCGTCGGCACCTACGCGATCGAGGCCAGCCTGACGGACGTCTGGGTGATGCTGATCTTCGGCCTGATCGGCTATGTCATGCGCCGCATGGACGTGCCGACGGCGCCGCTCTTGATCGCCTTCCTGTTGGTGCCGCAATTGGAGCACAGCCTGAGGCAGGCGCTGCTGATCTCCGGCGGCTCGCTCGCCATTTTCGCCGAACGGCCGATCGCCGTCGGCATTCTGCTGGCGACCGTGGCCTGGCTCGCCTACCGGCTTTATCGCGGCCGGGTATCCGTGCGGGCCTGAACCGTCTGCCGCCGGCAGGTCGGGCGCTCAGGCCCAGCCCAACGCCTTCACCGCCCAGCCCGAATGCCAGATCTTGGTCATGTGACGGAGTTTGCCGCCGTCGAATTCCATCGTGTAGACATAATCGCTGTCGATGCGCTTGCCGGTCGGCGGCACCGGACCGCCGGGGCCGGTATGCGTGCCGGAGAACACCGCGTAGGCGGTCACGTTGTTGCGCTCGGCGTCGGTGGCGAAGGACTTCAGCGTATAGTGCCCGTCGGGCAGCACCTTGAGGATGGCCTTCATCCACTCGGTATACTGCTGCAGCGTGCGCAGCTCGGCCAGCGGCTCGCTCTGGGCGCAAAAGGTGGCGTCCGGCAGGCAGTAGGCCTTGCAACCGTCCCAACCCTTGCCGGTCTCGCACGCCTCGAAGAAGGCTCTTGCGGTGTCGGTGATCGATGCCATGACGCTTCCCTCCGGCTGCGATGAAGCTGCTTTGTGCCGCGCAGATTGGGCCTGTTGTCGGGCAAAATACAAGGCTCGCGCGCCGGCGCGGCGTTCGAACGATTTCGCCGATTGCCGCCGCGCCACGGCGAGCGCCTTGGCTTCCAACACGGCAGCTTGACCGGCGACAGCTTGACCGGCGACAGCTTGACCGGTGACAGCTTGACCGGTGACAGCTTACTTTTTCCCCGGCGTCGCGAGACGAGCATGACCGGTGACAGCTTTCCTTTTTCCCGGCGTCACGAGACGGCGCGGCAGCCAGTCCCGGCGCGGGCCGCGCGAGGCCGGCGGGGCGCGTCGATCCGCCAGGCTAACGCGGTGTCCGGGCGCCGATATCGCGCCGGCAAAAGCCGTCCGGCCAGTCGATCCGGGCGATCGCCGCATAGGCCCGCGTCCGCGCTTCCGCCAGGTCCCTGCCAACCGCGGTGACGTTGAGCACCCGTCCGCCATTGGCCCGCAGCCGGCCGCCCTCGCGCAACGTGCCGGCGTGGAACAGCATCACGCCCGGCAGGCGCGCCGCGTCCGCCAGGCCGGCGATCGCGCTGCCGTGCGTGACCGGGCCGGGATAGCCCCTGGCGGCCAGCACCACGGTCAGCGCCGCCTCGGGCCGCCAGCGCAAGGCAAACTTGTCGAGCACGCCATCCGCCGCGGCAACCAGGGCCGGCACCAGGTCCGACATCAGACGGGGCAGCAGCACCTGGGTTTCGGGATCGCCGAAGCGCACGTTGTATTCCAGCAGTTTCGGACCCTCGGCGGTCAGCATGAGGCCGGCGAACAGCACGCCCCGGTACGGCCGGCCCAGCTCCGCCATGCCGGCCACGGTCGGCCGCACGATGCGGGCCATGATGGTTTCGCTCAGCGCCTCGTCCAGCATCGGCGGCGGCGAATAGGCGCCCATGCCGCCGGTATTGGGCCCGGTATCGCCCTCGCCAACGCGCTTGTGATCTTGCGCACCGGCCATGGCCAGCGCGTTTCGACCATCGCAAAGCGCGAAGAAGCTGAGCTCCTCGCCGGCCAGGCATTCCTCCACCACGATGCGCCGGCCGGCGGCGCCGAACCGCCCGCCCAGCATGGCCCGCGCGGCGGCCACCGCGTCGTCGACCGAAGCCGCCACCACCACGGCCTTGCCGGCGGCCAGGCCGTCCGCCTTGACCACGATGGGCGCGCCCACCGCCCGGATATGGCGCTCGGCGGCGGCGTCATCGCTGAATTCCGCGTAGCGCGCGGTCGGGATGGCGAAGCGATTGCAAAACCGCTTGGTGAAAGCCTTCGAGCCCTCCAGTTCGGCGGCCTTCTGGCTCGGTCCGAAGGCCTTGACGCCCGCGGCCGCCAGGCGATCGACTAGGCCGCCGACCAGCGGCGCTTCCGGTCCCACCACCACGAAGTCGATGGCCTGCTCGGCGCAGAAGGCAAGGATTCCGGCGGTATCCGCGACCTCGAGCTTGACGCATTCGGCTTCCTCGGCAATGCCGCCGTTGCCGGGTGCGCAGAACAGCTTGTCGCACAGCGGCGAGGCGCCGATGGTCCAGCACAGCGCATGCTCCCGCCCGCCCGCGCCCAACACCAAAATCCGCATCGCTCCCTCGCGCCTGCCGCCCGCGCCGCACTCGTGCTCGCCGGGCAATGGCTTCGGTTCCAACCGAACCCTCCGGTTCGATTGGAACGGAAATTGCCCTAGTCGTTCGCCGCCGACGCTTGGAACCCAGGCGTCGGCGCAGTCGAACCACCACCCTATTAGCCGAAGCGGATCGCCCGGCCAAACGGATGGGTACCATCCGTTTGGGCCGATCCACTAGTATGATGGCGCCATGCTCGCAAACCTCGCGCCGGATGATGGTTTCGCACGCCGCTGAACCGGCCGGCCGGTCGGATGGCCCCAACCTGCCGGTGCAGACCGTGGCCGAACTGTCGGCCGCGCTGAAGCGTACGGTTGAGGATCGTTTCGGCCTGGTGCGGGTGCGCGGCGAGGTCTCGGGCTTGAAGCGGCCCGGCTCCGGCCACGTCTATTTCGCGCTGAAGGATGCCGAGGCGAAGCTGGAGGCGGTGTGCTTCCGGCAGCTCGCGGCGAAGCTGCGCTTCCAGCCGCAGGACGGCCTGGAGGTGATCGCCACCGGGCGGCTCACCATCTATCCCGGCCGCTCGCAGTACCAGTTGGTGGTCGAGCGGCTGGAACCGGCCGGCATCGGCGCGCTGATGGCGCTGCTGGACGAGCGGCGGCGCAAGCTGGCGGCGGAAGGCCTGTTCGAGGCGGCACGCAAGCGCCCGCTGCCCTACCTGCCGGAGGTCATCGCCGTCGTCACCTCGCCGACCGGCGCGGTCATTCGCGATATCCTGCACCGCTTGGCCGACCGCTTGCCGCGCCGCGTGCTGGTCTGGCCGGTGCTGGTACAGGGCGAAGGCGCGCCGGAGCAGATCGCCGCCGCGATCGCCGGCCTCAACCGGCTGCCGGCGGCATCGCTGCCAAGGCCCGATCTGATCATCGTTGCGCGCGGCGGCGGCTCGATCGAGGATCTATGGGCGTTCAACGAGGAGATCGTGGTGCGCGCGGCGGCCGCCAGCGCCATTCCGCTGATCGCGGCGGTCGGACACGAAACGGACACCACGCTGATCGACTTCGTGGCCGACTGGTGTGCGCCGACGCCAACGGCGGCGGCCGAACGAGCCGTGCCGGTGCGCGCGGAACTGCTGCAGGATCTGGGCCAGCGCGGCCTGAGGCTCGAAGGCGCGCTGGCTCGCCTCCTCGGCGAACGGCGGCAACGCCTGGCGGGGCTCGCACGCGGGCTCGGCCGGCCGCGCGACCGACTGGACTTCGCGCAACAACGGCTGGATGACGTGGGTGAACGGGCCGGCCGTGCGCTGGCCGCTGCGTTGCGGGCACGCGCCGACCGGCTGTCGGTCCTCGCCTCGCGGCTCAGCCCGCGCCTGTTGGCGGCCGAACTGGAACGACGCCGGTTGGCGCTGGCCGGCCTGGCCGGGCGCCTCAACCCGCGCCTCGCCCTGCGTGAGGTCACACGGGAAATGAGCGCCCTCGCCCGGCTTGGCGACCGGCTGGGCGCGAGCGCGCGCCGGCAGGTGGCGGAGGCCGCAACGCGCTTGACCGGACTTGGCAAGTTGCTGCAAAGCCTGTCTTACGAGGGCGTGCTGGAGCGTGGTTTCGCGGTGGTACGCAAGGCCGGCGGCACCATTGTCGAGCGCGCCAGCGCAATCAATCCCGGCGAGCAACTGGCCGTGCAGTTCCACGATGGTACCGTCACCGCCACGGCCGACGGAGGGACGGTCGTGCCCCGGCCGCGCCCGCGCCGCCCAGCCCCGTCGTCGCAAGGGAGTTTGCTGTGAAGACGTTGAGCGATCCGCCGGCCGAGCTGATGTTTGGGTCGGCGCAGTTCAAGGTGCTGCGCGCCGGCGCCTATGTGCCCTGTGCCGTCACCGGGGAACGCATCCCGCTTGGCGAACTGCGCTACTGGAGCGTCACGCGGCAAGAGGCCTATGCCAGCCCGGAAGCCAGCCTGGAGGCGGAGCGGCGGGCGCGAGGATGACGGCGTGGGAGGGATGATCGGCCGCTTGCTGGCACTGGCCCTGGTCGTTGCCAGCGGCCTGCCTGCGGCCGCCTTGCGTTTGGAGGGCAGCCCCCAGCAGGGCGCGCTGATGCGCGGCGAGACAGTGCCAGGGGCAGCCACCAGGCTGGACGGGCGGCCCCTGCGCGTGGCGCCCGACGGCGGCTTCGTCTTTGGCTTCGGTCGCGACCATCCGCCGCGCACCGTGCTGGAAATCCAGCATCCCGATAGTCGGGTCGAGCGTCATGAACTCGCCGTGGCGCAGCGCCAGTATCCGACGCAGCGCATCGACGGGCTGCCGGAACGCATGGTGCGACCGAGCGAGGCCGACCTGCGGCGCATCGCGCACGAACGCCAGTTGGTCCTCGCGGCCCGGCTGACCAACAGCCCGCTGCCGCATTTCCGCCAGCCCTTCATCTGGCCTGTGCAAGGCGTGGTGACCGGGGTCTATGGCAGCCAACGCATCCTGAATGGCGAGCCGCGGCAACCGCATTTTGGTATCGACATTGCGGCGCCCGAAGGCACGCCAACGCTGGCGGCGGCCGATGGCATCGTGCTGCTGGCCGAAGCGGATCTCTATTTCACCGGCGGCACCTTGCTGCTGGACCACGGACACGGCGTCAGCAGCACCTATTCGCACCTGTCGCGGCTGTCGGTGGTCGCCGGCCAGGTGGTGCGCCAGGGCGAGGTCGTGGGGGCGGTCGGGCGGACCGGCCGGGCCACCGGCCCGCATCTTGACTGGCGGGTCAACTGGTTCGAGGAGCGCCTCGACCCGCAATTGCTGCTGCCGCGCGGCCAGTAGCGTCTGGACGTGCGATGCCGACGCCACCCGCCCAGGTCGATCCGCCATGGCGCCTTCCGCTCAAATCGAACCGGCATGTCCGGTTGGAACGGAATTCGCCCTAGAGCCATTTTGGTTTGAGATTACGCATAACCGGCATGACTGAAGAAGTTCTGGCATTCGGCCGCTGAGAAGGTGTCGAGGATGGCGCCGATTCTGTCCCAGAGCTCCGGGATGGATCGTTCGGCAGCCTTTCGCAGATGTGCTTTGAGCTTGGCGAAGGCCTGCTCGATCGGATTGAAGTCCGGCAAATAAGGCGGCA
>VGEV01000025.1 GCA_016869175.1 Alphaproteobacteria bacterium | reverse complement strand
GCGGCCGCAGTCGATCGAGGCGGCGGCGGCCCTGCTGCGGCAGGCGCGCAAGCCGCTGATCCTGGCCGGCCGTGGCGCCTACCTCTCGGGCGCCAAGCAAGCCCTTGAGCAACTGGCCGAGCGCACCGGCGCGCTGCTCGCCACTTCGGCGCGCGGCAAGGATCTGTTCAAGGGGCACCCCTTCAATCTTGGCATCGTCGGCTCGTTCTCGCATTCCGCCGCGCGCCGGATGATCGACCAGGCCGATTGCGTGGCGGTGTTCGGCGCCGGCCTCAATTTCTTCACCATGAGCTTCGGCCACTCGCTTCCCAAGGTGCCGCTGATCCACGTGGATGCCATGCGCGCGCATATCGGCCGCTGGCACACCGCCGACGTGGCGGTGGTGGGCGATGCGCGCCTAGCGGCGGAAGCCATGCTGGCGGCGATCCCGCCCGGTGCCAATGCCGAGCGGCCGTTCCGTTCGGACGAAACCCGCAAGTTCCTGGCGGACTTCGATCTCGCCAAGGATTTCCAGCCGGCCAACACGCCCCGCACCGTCGACATGCGTTCGCTCGGCGTGGCGCTCGACAGGCTGCTGCCGGCCAGGCGCAACCTCGTCTACGACGCCGGCAACTTCCTGGGCATCCTGCCGTACCTCACGGTGCCCGATCCCGGGCGGCTGAAGATGACCAGCGAGTTCGCCTCGATCGGCATGGGCTTCGGCACCGCCCTGGGTGTCGCCAAGGGCCGGACGGGCGAGACCACGGTGCTGGTGATTGGCGACGGCGGCTTCCTCATGACCATGGGCGAACTGGAGACCGTGGTGCGCGAGGACCTGCCGCTCGTCATCGTGCTGATGAACGACTGCGCCTATGGGGCGGAGCTGCATTTCCTCAAGATGCGCAGCCTGCCGGTGGAGAAGTCGGTGTTTCCGGACGTCGATTTCGCACCCATCGCGGAGGCCTTCGGCTTCCAGGCCGCCACCATCCGCACGCTGGACGACCTGCAGAAGGTGGCGCCGCTGTTGGCCAAGCCCGAGGGGCCGCTGTTCCTCGACTGCAAGCTGAACGCCGCCGTGGCGGCCGCCTTCATGAGCGAGTTCCACGAGTTCGAGAGCAAGCAACACTAGGCCGGGCCATGCGCTGGAAGCGGGCGTTGACCGTTGTCGGTGTGCATGCCGAGGGCGAATACGGCAAGGTCGTCACCGGCGGCATCGTGGATGTGCCCGGCCGCACGCTCTACGACAAGATGGTGTATCTGCGCGAGAAGGACGACGGCCTGCGGCGGTTCTGCCTGTTCGAGCCGCGCGGCGCCGCCGTGCATTCCTGCAACATCGTGCTGCCATCCAGCAATCCCAAGGCGGATGCCGGCTTTGTCATCATGGAGTCGACCGAGTACCCGCCGATGTCCGGCTCCAACACCATCTGCACCGCCACCGCGCTGCTGGAAACCGGCATCCTGCCGATGCGCGAACCGTCGACCAAGCTGACGCTGGAAACGCCGGCCGGCCTGATCGAACTCGACTGCGCCTGCCGCGACGGCAAGGTCACCCAGGTCAAGTTCCGCAACGTGCCGTCCTTCGTACAGGCGCTGGACGCGCGGGTGGAAGTAGCGGGGGTCGGCAGCGTCGCACTGGACGTCGCCTTCGGCGGCATGCACTACGCGCTGATGGATGCGGCGGCGCTGGGCTTCGCCCTCAGACCCGACGAGGCGCGCGACATCTGCGTTCTCGGCGAGAAGATCCGTGCCGCCTGCCAGGAGCAGTTGCCGCCAATCGTGCATCCCCTCAACAAGGGCATCCGCCATGTCACCATCACGGAGTTCACGGGGCCGCTGCGACGCACCCGCAAGGGCCTGACGGCGCGCAACACCGTGGTGGTCTCGCCGGGCCGACTGGACCGGAGCCCCTGCGGCACCGGCACGTCGGCCCGCTTGGCGGTGCTGCATGCCCGCGGGCAGATCAAGCCCGGCGAAGTGCTCGACCACACGTCCATCATCGGTACGCATTTCTTCGGGCAGATCGTCGCCGTCACGAAGGTCGGCAACAAGCCGGCGGTCGTGCCGACCATCGCCGGCCGCGGCTACATCACCTCGATCGGCCAGTACGGGCTCGATCCCGACGATCCGCTGCCCGAGGGCTATACGCTGTCGGACACCTGGATGCAGGCGGTCGAGGGGCTGCAGAAGACCCGCTGACGGTCAGTGCGCGGCGCGTGGCCGGGTGACGAACAGGAAGGCGAGCGGCGCGGCGAACAGGGCCACCAGGGTCAGGAACTGGAACGCCGTGACATAGCCCAGCATGCTGGCCTGGCGGCGGACCTCCCGGCCGAGCTGCTCTTGCAGGCGCGGGCCCAGCTCCTCTCCCAGGGCCTGCGTCCAGGGCAGCAGCAGCCCCTGCTCGAACGGATTGATCAGGCTGCTGAGCGCGACATCGGCCATGGCGGTGGCCTGCACGAACAATACCAGCGTCAAGGAGATGAACAGACTGCTGCCGATCATGCGCAACAGGCTGAACACGGCATTAGCCTGGGTCAGCAGATGCGCCGGCAGGGTCCAGAAGCAGAGCACGGTCATCGGCGTATAGGACAGGCCGAAGCCGATGCCGTGCAGCAGGTTGCTGCCGAACACGTCGGCCGTCGTCATGTTGATGTCGAGCGAGGCCATCCATAACCCGCCCAGCGCCTGCACCGTGAGGCCGGCGAACAGGCAGAGTTTCGGACTGCGGCGGGTCAGCTGCGCGACGACGAAAAAGGCGGTGAAATTGCCCAGGCCACGGGCGGCGATCAGGTAGCCGATCATGCTGTCGGGGTAGCCGCGCAGGTCTTGCAGCAGCGGCGGGAACAGCACGGTTGGCGTGTATTGCAGCATGCCCATAATCATCACCACGACGACGCCCAGGCAGAAGTTGCGGTCGGCGAAGATGGCGGGGTCGAACAGGGCTTGGCGCGTGGTCGTGATGTGCACGACGAAGAGGTAGAAAAAGACGGTTGCCAGCGAGAGTTCGATGACGATCTCGGTCGATTCCAGCCAGTCCAGCCGCTGGCCGCGGTCGGCCATGAGCTGCGCCGAGCCAACCGCCACGGCGATGAACAGGAAGCCCAGGAAGTCGAAACGCCGCAGCTGGCCTTGCCGCGCGTCGCTCAGCACCAGGGAGGCAAGGGTGCCGGCGGCCAGCCCGACCGGCAGCATGAGGAAGAAGATCCACCGCCAGCTCAGCCACTCGCCGATGATGCCGCCGAGCGTAGGCCCCAGGATCGGTCCCAAGACGCCGCCGACCCCCCACATGGTCAGCGCCCAGGCTTGGTGCGAGCGGGGGAAGCTGGCCAGCAGGATGGTCTGCCCCAGCGGGAAGATCGGCGCCCCGGCGGCGCCCTGCACCACGCGCAGCAGCAGAAGCGCGTCCAGGCTTTGCACGAAGCCGCAGCCGAACGAGGCGGCAGTGAAGATGACCACCGAGCCGGTCATCAGCCGGCGCCAGCCCAGCCGCTCGGACAGCCAGCCGGTCAAAGGCGTGGCGATGGCCGTGGCCACCAGGTTGAATGTGAGAATCCAGGCGATCTGATCCTGGGTCGCCGACAAGGCACCGCGCATCTGCGGCAGGATCACGGCGGTGCTGGTGATGGTGATGCCGAACAGCACCGTGGTGACCTGCACGGTCAGCAGGATCAGCCAATGCCGCAAGGTGATGGTGTCGGCGATGGCCGAGCCCCCAGACCAGACGCCGGTCGCCGCCGCCGGCTATCCGTCGTAGCCCGCCGCGCGCAACGGTGCCCGCGGCACCACCAGGCGGGCCGCCATTGTGGGCCGGGGCGAGGTGCCGACCCTGAGCTCGCCGATGATGCCGAGCAGCATGTAGGCCTCCTCGCGGCTGAGCGTCGTGTTGGCGGCAACGTAGTCGACCGCGCCGCGCGCGCAATCCTCGCTGGCGGCTTCCACGCTCGGGCCCCAGCCGACGATCTCCACCGTGTCCTTGGTCTCGATGATCGGCCGCTCGACCCGCTTGCGCTTGTTCAGCGCGATGCGCGCGCGCAAGGCGACCGAGCATTCGACACCGGTGCCGCTGATGATGCCATCGGAGATCACGGCATGGGGATCGCCGAAAAACACCAGCGCGCCCGGCACCAGCACCGGCAGGTGCAGGCGGCTACCGGCCTGGCCGGCGCTCTTCTGATCGAAATCGCCGCCATAGGCGCCGGCGTAGGACGGCTTGTAGCCGGCGGGCGGCATGGTGGAAATGGTGCCCAGGTTCGGCTCCAGGTCGATCGGCACACGATTGCCGAACCAGGCCTTGCCGTCGCGGATCGGGCACTGGATGATCTTGGGTTCAGGGAATTCCTTGGCCAGCATGCCGAAGTCGCGCACGATGGCGTTGCGGCCCTCGCCAAAGGCGGTGATCTCCAGCACCTCGATGGCGACGCTGTCGCCTACTTCCGCCCCCACCACCCGGATCGGCCCGGTGATCGGTGCCAGCGGGTGGCCATCGCAGGCCGGCGTGAACGGCACCGGTACGGCGGCGATATCCTCGATGTCATCGAACGCCCCGCGCACCTCCAGCCGCACCTCGGCACCGGGCTCGATGCTCATGATCGCCGGGGTCTGAGGGTTGATGTCGAACAGGTAGGTCGTCTTGTTGCTGGTCATGGCATGCCTCCGGGGCTGGTGCGGCTGCCGCGCAGCTTAGCCACGGCCGGCGCCGCCGCGTAGCCGGGCCGGCTCAATCCTGACCTGTGTGTTGCCCGCGCTCAGCGGTGCTCCTTCGGAGAAAACAACAAGCAGGTGGTCAAGCCATGCGCATAGAGCCGTCCATCCCGGTCGATCAGCCGGCCGTCGGCGGTGGCGATCTGTCGGCCGCGGTGCAGCACCTTGCCTTCGGCGAACACATCGCCGGTGTCCGGGCGGATGGCGCGCACCATGTTCACGCGGTATTCCAGCGTGGTGTAGGACCATTTGAGGGGCAGCGTTGCGTGGATGGCGCAGCCCATGGCGCTGTCCAGGATGGCGCCATAGAAGCCGCCATGCACCTGGCCCAGCGGATTGCATAGCTCCTCGCCCGCCCGGCCGCGCATCACCACCCTGCCTTCATCGACCTCGTGCAGGAAGAAATTCATCGTCTGCTGGATGCTGGCCGGCGGCACCTCGCCCGCCAGCATGGCGCGCAGGAAGTCGAGGCCGGACAGCCCCGCCGCTGCCGCGGCCGTGGCCTGCGGATCGGACCAGTGCAGGGTCCGCTGACGTTGGCTCAACCCGTGGTTCCTTCCGGTCAGCCCTTCTTCTGCTCGCGCTTCTCGATCTCGTAGCCCGCCTGTTTCCAGGCCTCGAAGCCGCCACGAATATGCGCGACCGGCGACAAGCCCATGTCCTGCACCGACTTGGCCGCCAGCGCCGAACGCAGACCGCCGGCGCAGAAGAAGACGAAGCGCTTGCCGGACTGGAACACCTCGCGGGCATAGGGGCTTTCCGGATCGACCCAGAATTCCAGCATGCCGCGCGGCGCGTGCAGCGCGCCCGGCACCGTGCCGTCGCGCCACACTTCGCGCACGTCGCGGATATCGACGATCTGCACGTTGGGATCCTTCACCGCGGCATGCGCCTGCTCGACCGACCAGGTCTCGATCTCCGCCTCCGCCTCGGCGCAGAGCTGCTTCACACCCTTCTTCAGCTTCAGCATGCCCCGCTCCCGGCTAGGCCTTGGCGGCCACCGCCTCGATCTCGATCAGCCAATCCTGATGCGCCAGCCCCGCCACCACCAACAGGGTCGAGGCGACCCGCACATCGCCCGACCACTCGTCGCGCGTCTTGCGGTATTCCGTGACGAAGCGCGGATCAGTGATGAAGACGTTCAGCTTGACCACGTCGGCCACCGCCATGCCGGCGTCGGCCAGGATGGCCGAGATGCTGGCAAAGGCGGTGCGGGCTTGCGCCTCGATGCCGCTTTCGGTCTTGCCGTCCTTGTTCACGCCCACCTGGCCGGAGATGTAGAGCCAGCGCAAATTGGCGGCGGTCTCGACGCCGTGGCTGTACTTGCCAAGCGGCGGGGTGATGTTGGCGGGGTTGCGAAGCTTGTGCACGGGCGGCGCCTCCTTGCCAGGCATTGCGGGAGGGGCAGCCTAGGGGATTTGCCGGCGGGCGCCAACCGCGCCGCGCTCAGTGCGCCAGGCGCTCACCGAAGGCGCCCAGCAGGAAGCCGCAGCGGGCATAACCGGGACTGTCCGACAGCACGGGCGCGAACACGCCACGATAGAGCCGCTCGTCGCCATCGGCGGCGCGATAGCGCCCTTCGGCCAGGCTTGGCTGCTGGCTGGTCAGGGCCGCCTTGCAGCTCTCGCCGATCGTCCGATGGACCGCCGGCGGCAGCATGTCGACCAGCGCCCGGCCGACCGGCATAGAAGGGGCGGGCCCGTTCGCCGCACAGAATGAAGACCGAACTGACCGGATCGACATCCTCGCGCAGCAAGAAGCAGCTCTCGAAGATGGCGTCGTGGCGTCCCAACTCCAGGTCGACCAGGCTGGGTATGTGGCGCTCGCGCCGGGCCGCATGCCAACACCGCAGCAACAGCGCACCCGCCCGCCGCTCGCCGGCCAATGGCGGCAAGGGCGCGCGCGCCGGCTGCGTCTCGTTCAGCCAGCCCGTGCCAAAGCATCCGTGCATGGTCATCTCCCCGAACTCCGGGTCAACCTGGCGGCGCGGGCCGCCGGTGACTGTTGCTGACTGGTTGTTGGTTGCTGCATCGCGACTGGTTTCCCGTCGGCGGCTAGGGCGCCGCCTGTTCGTTCAGGTCGAAGACCTCGGTGACGGCGAGGGTGGCGTCTTCCGCGTTCAGCGGCTCGGCCATTCCGGCCAGGTTGGCCAGGGCGGCGAAGGCGCCGGGCACGGTGACCTGGCCTGCCGCATCGCCCCGGCGCGTGCCGAACCGCACCTGCGCCTGCAGCGCCGCCGGCATCGCCGCCAGTACGCTCTTCGCCGCCAGCACCGCGCCGCCTTGCGCGAAGGTGGCCAGGCGCACCGCCCGCGCCGTGGCGTCGCCCAGCGCCACGAACTCGAAGCTGCCCGCGGTCTGGAAGGCGCCGAACCACTCCCGGCCATCGGCCAGGCCCTGATTGACCGCCAGCGGTGGCAGCCAGGGCCGGCGTGCCTGCCAGGCGCGGTTGACCCTAGCGATCGCCTGACGCACCGCGATGGCAAAGGCGATGGCGTTGAAATGGTGGTCGCGATCGGGTTGCGGGAAGAAGAAATAGACCATGCCCGAACCCCAGTGCCGGGCCTGCGCGGCGTGATGCGGGCGGGCCAGGGGATCGAGCGCGCCCCAGCAATCGTTGACCAGCTGGAAAAAGTCCTCCGGCGCCAATTCCGCCGCCAGCCGTTCGGCCGCCTGCAGCTGCAGCGCCAGCACGACCAGCGGGGTGAGATAGGGCAGCCGGCGGCGCAGCAGGCTGCGGATCACCTGCTGGCGCTGGGCGAGCAGTTCCAGCAGACCGCGGGCATCGGCTTCACTGGGCGCATAGACGAAGAAGATGCCTTCGCGGAAGAAGCTCGCATAGAGCCTGAGTTCCTCCACTTGGCCGTCCGGCCGGGCCAATGCAAGGCTGCGTTCGGCGATCGGCCGGGACCAGACCGAGGCCGCCTCCTGATAAAGCTCGTCCAGCAACGCCGCGTCGACCGGCGCCGGGCGACCGAATAATCGCGGCACAGTCTCCGGCGGCAGCCGCGTCTTGGCCAGTCCGGCATGGAACAGCAGCAGCTCGCGCCATTCCCCGGACCGCCGCAGGAACGCCGCCTCCAGCAGCAGCTGGAACACGCTGCGGGTCTCGATCTCGGCCGCGAGCCCGCGCGCTCGACCGAACAGGCGCTCGGCCGCGGCGTCGTTCCACCAATCGACCTGGAAGTTGGCGTTGACGAGATAGGCGGGATAGCTCAATTCGTCGACCGTCAGGCGCAGGCCAGGCAGCGGGCTCGCCACGGGGGATGCGATCGGCTGGTCGGCCGGTGCCCGTTCGCCCGCCGCTGCACCGGCGGCGCCGGGCGGAACGCCAGCGGCGAGGCTTGCCGCGGTCTCGGCCTGGGGCCGCAGCCGGGCCGCGACGTCGCTCATCGCCAGACCGCTGGCCTTCAGGCGTTGTGCTTCGCGGATCCGCTCGACCGCTTCCTCGGCGAAATAGCCGATTCGGGTGGGCCCGCCGGGCGCGGTACCGCGCGCCACGCGCGGCCGCGCCAGGATGCCGAGCGCGATGTAGTTGTTGAGCGTCGCCCGGGAGATGCCGGTCAGTTGCAACAGGTCCTTGCTGGTGAGGATGGCGGCCACGGCGCGGTTTCTGATGTCTAGCGGATTAGACATTGATGCCTAGCCATTTAATGAAGAGTAAGCCTAGCTGGCAGCGGGTGCGTCGCCGCCGGAAGGCAGGTTGGCGTCCGCCAAGCCTGTTGTCAAGACATTGAGCGCGGGCCATCGCCAATATGCTAAGCAGTTGAACGCGGCAAGCGGACTGGACAGCTAGACGGTTCGGCCGCCGTCCACCGGCAGGCAGACGCCGGTGATGAAGGCCGCCTCGTCTGAGGCCAGGAACACCGCGGCATTGGCGATGTCGAGCGGCTGCGAAAACCGCCCGAGCGGGATCGTCGCCAGGAAACGTTCGCGCATCGCGGCCGTCACCTGGCCGCCCATGAACTCGGCCAGCATCTGGGTCTCGCCGGCAACCGGGTTGATGGCGTTGACGCGGATCCGGTCGGGCGCCAGTTCGACCGCCATGCCCTTGGTGATGGTGTCGACGGCGGCCTTGCTGCCGTTGTACCAGACGACCCCCGGCCGCGGCCGGTTGGCGGCGGTGGAGGAGGTGCTGAGGATCACGCCGCCGCCCTGCCGGCGCATCACCGGCACCGTGTACTTGGCGGCCCAGTAGAGCGCCTTGACGTTGACCGCGTAGATGCGGTCGAAGCTGGCTTCGTCGAGTTCGGTCAACGGCATGTTGCGCTGGGGCACGCCGGCATTGTTGACCAGGATGTCGACCCGGCCGCAGCGGGCGAGGGTGGTGTCGATCAGTCGCTGACTATCGGGCCCAAGCGAGATGTCGGCCTTGCAGTAGAAGGCCGTGCCGCCGGCCTGGCGGATGGCTCCGACCACCCGTTCGCCGTCGCTCTCGGCGATGTCGTTGACCACGACCTGGGCGCCTTCGTCCGCGAACCGCCGGGCGATGCCCTCGCCGAAGCCGGCGCCGCCACCGGTGACGATCGCCACCTTGTCTTGAAGTCGCATGCTGTCCCCCTGTCCGGCCGCCCGCGCACGGCGCGGCGCCAGCCGATAATAGCCAAGCATCCGGACGGTCGCGCCACCGCAGCCGCCGGGCAGCGATCAGGCCCGAGCGATGGCCCGGCGCCAAGCGGCGGCGGCCAACCGCCCGGGCGTCCTAGGGCGTATACCTGAGGCTCGATCGCGCGGGTTTGAAGTCGGCCGCCGTGCGGCGTGCCTGTTCGATCTCGTCCGGTCGCATCAGCCGGGCGGCCTCTTCGCGCAAGGCCTTGGCCCGCTCCGGTACGTTGCCGCTGCCCCGCTCGCTGGCCAGCGTCAACCAGACATAGGCCTTGACCAGGTCCTGCGGCACGCCTAGGCCGCGGATATGCAGCGAGCCGAACGCCAACTGGGCATTGGTATCACCCTTGTCCGCCGCCTTGCGGAACCAGATCGCCGCCGCCTTGTCGTCGCGTTTGACGCCTCGCCCCTGGAAATGCATGGCCCCCAGCATGAATTCCGCGCCCGCATGCCCGCGTTCGGCCAACTGGCGGAACTCCTTCAGCGCCTCGGCGTAGCGGCCATTGTCGAAGGCCAGGACGGCTCGCTCGTAGGCGTCCTGCCGCGGCGCCGTCACGGCCGGCGTCGCCCACAGGATGCCCGCCAGCACAACCGTCAATGCCGTTCGGCCAAACCGCATGCCGCGCTCTCCATGCCCGGGCGGGACGGCGTCCCCGGCCGCAGCCCGAGCGCCCGTTCTTCGGCCGAAATGCGCCAACAGGTCAACGGCAAATTGGCGAGGCCGGCAGCGAGAGCGATCGGCCACAATCCGAGCGCGAGGGGCAGCGTCACCAACTCCCAGGCGACCAGAACGTAGTTGGGATGTGCCAGGTAGCGGTAGGGGCCGCGGCGAACGAGCGGCACGCCGGGAAGGTGCAGGATGCGGGTCGTCCATCTATCGCCTAGACTGCATAAAATCCAGATCCTGAAAGCTTGCAAGACAGCATAGACGGCTAGCCAATAAACGTTTACGGCGCTCTGCCAGTCGCTCGCAACCGCCATGGCGGCAAGCCAGCCGACATGCAGGGCGACGAACCAGGCATGCTGCTCGGGCGCGGCTTCGTGCGCGCCCAAGGCGGCCAGGCGCCGCTCGTTGCGCAGGCTCCAGGCAAGTTCCGCCAGGCGCTGCGTCGCCACCGCCAGCAAGAGGGCGTGGGCCAGGCCCGGCTGGACCAGGGTCACTGACGCTCCAGCAGCGCGAAGGCGGCCGAGAAGCCCGGCCCGAGCGCGCTCAGCAAGCAGCGGCACGGGGCTCGCTCCAACAGCTCGGCCAGCACGAACAAGGCGGTCGGCGCCGACATGTTGCCAAAGCGAGCCAGCACCCGCCGGCTGGGGTCGAGTGCGGCCGCCGGCGCTCCCAGGCAGTCGGCGAGAGCGTCCAGCACGCGGGCGCCGCCGGGATGGCAGGCCAGCGCGTCGATATCGGCGAGCGTCAAGCCGCTCGCGGCGAGGAAGCGGTCGAGCACCGGCCGGAAATGGGCGCGAACGAAGCCCGGAATGGCGCGCGTGAAGATCACCCCCAGGCCGTCGGCGCCGACGTCCCAGCCCATGATATCCAGGCTGTTGGGCCAGGTGTGCTCGCCGCTGGCGATCAGAGCCGGGCCGGAACCTTGCGTCGACAGCAGCGCGGCGGCGGCGCCGTCGCCGAACAGCGCGGTAGCCACCACGTTGCGCCGGCTGCGGTCGGAGAGACGGAAGGTCAGGCCGCAGAGTTCGACCACCACCAGCAGGACCTTGCGCCCCGGCCGCGCCAGGGCCAGGTCGGCGGCGCGCGCCAGGCCCAGCACGCCGCCGGCGCAGCCAAGCCCGAAGACCGGCACGCGCAGCAGGTCGGCACGCAACGGCAGGCGGGCGAGCAGACGGGCATCGAGCGCCGGCGTGGCAATGCCGGTGCTGCTGACGGAGACCAGCGCGTCGACCTCGCGCGCCTCGAGGCCGGCTTTGGCCAGGGCGGCGCTGGCCGCCTCGGCCGCCAACTGCGTGGCGTGCCGCAGAAAAAGAGCATTGCGCTCGGCGAAGCCGTGCGGCTCCAGGTACCAATCGAGCGGCACCACCGAGTGCCGCGTCTCAATGCCGGTGTTGCGGTAGATCCCGAGCAAACGCTCGCGTTCCTCGGCGCTGCCGGCAAACAGCCGGGCGGCGGCTTCGGCCACCTGGTCTTGCCGCAGAACGAAAGGCGGCACGGCGGTCGCCAGTCCAAGAAGGCGTGCGGGAGCGAGGCCTGGCGCCTGGCTGGTAACCTGGTGCTGCATGAAGCATAGCATTATGGCTTGCGAGGCGAGAGCGACAATCACAATGAAGGCATGGCGCATGCTCCCGGGGTTCCAGCAACGGCGGATCAAGACCAGCGATGTGACGATCAACCTGGAGCTGGGCGGCAGCGGGCCGCCGCTGCTGCTGCTGCACGGCTATCCGCAGACGCATGCGATGTGGCATCGGGTGGCGCCGGCATTGGCCGCGCGGTTCACCGTGGTGGCGCCCGACTTGCGCGGCTACGGCGATAGCGACAAGCCCGCCGGCGATGCCGAGCACCGCAACTATTCCAAGCGGCGCATGGCGCAGGATCAGGTCGAACTGATGGCGGCGTTGGGCCATCGGCGCTTCGGGCTGGTTGGGCATGACCGCGGCGGTCGCGTGGCACATCGGCTGGCGCTCGATCATCGCGCGGCGGTCGAGCGCCTGGCGGTGCTCGACATCGTGCCGACCCGAGCCATGTTCGCCCAGCTCGATCGGGCCAGGGCGCTTGGCTACTACCATTGGTTCTTCCTGGCACAGCGGTTCGACCTGCCGGAACGGCTGATCGGCGGCGCCCCCGACTATTACCTCGAGCGCTTGTTGGGCGGCTGGAGCGCCGACCTGGCCGCGTTCGCGCCGGAGGCCATGGCCGAATACCGCCGCTGCTTCCGCGATCCCGCCACGATTCACGCCACCTGCGAGGACTATCGCGCCGGCGCCGGCATCGATCTGACCCATGACGAGGCCGATTTGGCCGACAAGCTCGCCATCCCGGTGCTGGCGCTGTGGGGTGAGAAGTCCGGCACGGGCCGGCAGTTCGACGTCCTGGCCTGTTGGCGGGAACGGGCGAGCGACGTACGGGGCCGAGGCCTGCCATGCGGCCATTTCCTGGCCGAAGAGGCGGCGGCGGCAACAGCGGCGGGATTGCTCGATTTCTTCGCCGGAGCCTAGGCATGGCGACGCGCCTTGCGCCGGGCGAAACCGACCTGCTGCTGGCGGTCGACGTGCAGAACGATTTCTGCCCGGGCGGCGCGCTGGCGGTGCCGGAGGGCGATGCGGTGGTGCCGATCGTCAATCGGCTGATCGCGGTCTTCCCGCATGTTGCGCTGACGCAAGACTGGCACCCGGCCGATCACCGCTCGTTCGCCGTCGCCCATCCCGGGCGCCAGCCGTTCGAGACGGTCATGCTCTACTATGGGCGGCAGACGCTGTGGCCGGCGCATTGCGTGCAAGGGACGCCGGGCGCGGCCTTTCATCGCCAGCTTGCCAGCGATGCCGCGGAGTTCATTGTGCGCAAAGGCTTTCGCAAGGCGATCGACAGTTATTCCGCCTTCTTCGAAAACGACCGCAAGACCCCGACCGGCCTCGCCGGCTATTGCCGCGAGCGGGGCTTCGCCCGGCTCTACCTGTGCGGGCTTGCCACCGATTATTGCGTGCGCTACTCGGCCGAGGATGCCCGCCGGCTGGGCTTCGCCGTAGCGGTGATCGAGGACGCTTGCCGGGGCATCGACCTGGACGGCTCGCTCGCCCAGGCCTGGAGCGCGCTGGCCGGCCTGGGAGTGGAACGGCTGCTCGCGGCCAGGCTGCTGGCGGACCTTTGAACCGGCCCTTTACGGCGGCTGCGAAGGCGCCTATGTGAGCCCGCGCGATGGCGAACCAGGATCAGACCCAGGAACCCCAGACCTCGCCGGAGGCGGCGGCGGTCAAGCTGCCGTTCCATGTCAGCTTCGCCACCAAGCTGCGCACCTATTTCCTGACCGGCATCATCGTCACCGCCCCGATCGCCATCACCGCCTACATCACCTGGGCCTTCGTCGACTGGGTGGACGAGCACGTCACGCCGCTCATCCCGTTGCGCTACCACCCGGAGACCTACCTGCCGTTCAGCCTTCCGGGCCTGGGCGTGGTGGTGATGCTGGTGTCGATCACCCTGGTCGGTTTTCTCGCCGCCAACCTGTTCGGCCGGACGCTGATCCGGGCGGGCGAGCGGGTGGTCAACCGGATGCCGGTGGTGCGCGGTCTCTACAACGCGCTGAAGCAGATTTTCGAGACCGTGATCAGCCAGTCCTCGCGCTCGTTCCGCGAGGCGGTTCTGCTGCAGTATCCGCGCGCCGGCCTGTGGACGATCGGCTTTGTCACCGGCGAGACGCAGGGCGAGGTGCGCCGGGAGATCGGCGAGGATCTGGTCAACGTCTATGTGCCGACCACGCCCAATCCGACCTCCGGCTTCCTTCTGTTCGTGCCCAGGCGCGACTTGATCTTCCTCGACATGGCGGTGGACGAAGCCGCCAAGTTCGTGATTTCCATCGGCGTCGTGGAGGCCGGCGAACGGATCCGCAAGAACCTGGAAAAGCCGGCTGCGGCGCGCAACGGCGAGCCGCCGCGCGGCGACGGTCAGCCGGAGCGCAGATAGCGCGCCGCGGCGTCACGCTCGAACAGATAGAGCAGCACACGCAACGCCTGGCCGCGCGGGCTGGCCAGTTCGGGATCGCGCGCCAGCGTCGCCCGCACGTCGTCATGCGCCATCTGCATGAGGTCGGCGTGGTATTCCGGCTCCACCAGGCGGAATTCCGGCAGACCGCTTTGTCTGGTGCCCAGCAGTTCGCCCCGTCCGCGCAGGCGTAAGTCCTCTTCGGCGATGCGAAAGCCGTCGTCGGTCTCGCGCAGGATGACGAGCCGAGCCCGCGCGGCCTCGCCCAGGGCCTCGCCATAAAGCAGCAGACAGGTGCCCGGCCGTCCGCCACGGCCAACGCGGCCGCGCAACTGGTGCAGCTGGGTCAGGCCGAAGCGTTCGGCATGCTCGATCACCATCACGGCGGCTTCCGGCACATCGACCCCCACCTCGACCACCGTGGTGGCCACCAGCAGCCCGGTGCGGCCCTGGGCGAAGTCAGCCATCGCGCGGTCGCGCGTGCTGGCCGGCAACGCGCCATGCACCAAGCCGACGGTTTCGCCGAAGCGCTGCTTCAGGGCCGTGTGACGTTCTTCGGCAGCGGCCAGATCGAGCGCCTGGGAGACCGCCACCAATGGGCAGACCCAGTAGATGCGCTGTCCCGCCGCCAACGCGCGGCCTACGGCCTCCATCACCTCCGCCAGCCGGCCGAGTGGCACCGTGCGCGTATCGACCGGCGCCCGCCCCGGCGGCTTCTGATCCAGGCGCGAGACTTCCATGTCGCCATAGGCGCTCAGCGCCAGGGTGCGCGGAATGGGCGTCGCCGTCATCACCAGCACATCGACGCCTTCGCCCTTGCCGGCCAGGGTCAGCCGCTGGTGCACGCCGAAACGATGCTGCTCGTCGATCACCACCAGGCCCAGGTCGCGGAAGGCGACATCCTCCTGGAAGAGGGCGTGCGTGCCGATCACCAGCTTGCTCGCCCCCTCCGCCAGGCGTGCCAGCACGGCTTGCCGAGGCTTGCCGCTTTCGCGTCCGGTCAGCAGGTCGAGGCGAAGGGCGATCGGTTGGGCCAGTGCCTGCAGGTTGTGGAAATGCTGCCGGGCCAGCAGTTCGGTCGGCGCCATCAGCACCGCCTGTTTGCCGGCCTCGACGGCGATCAGCATGGCCAGCAGCGCTACCAGCGTCTTGCCGCTGCCGACGTCACCCTGCAGCAGCCGCAGCATGGCGATGGGCTGGGCCAGGTCCGCTTCGATTTCGCCGAGACAACGCGCCTGCGCTCCGGTCGGCGCATAGGGCAGGGCGGCGAGCACCTGCTGGCGCAGCCGGCCGTCGCCCTTCAGGCTGTGCCCCTTGGCCCGGCGTTGGCGCAAGCGCAGCAGCGCAAGCGCGAGCTGGTTGGCCAGCAGTTCGTCATAGGCCAGCCGCGCGCGGGCGTGCGAGGCGGGGTCGAGGCTGGCGGCCGAACTCGGCCGGTGCGCCTCCTGGATCGCCGCCGGCCAGGTGGGCCAGCCGCGCTGGCCGAGCAGCGCGGGCTCCTGCCATTCGGGCAGCGCCGGCAGGTTGCGCAGCACCTGTTCCACGGCGCGCATCACCACCTTGCCGCTCAAGCCGGCGGTCAGCGGATAGACCGGCTCCAGCGCCGGAAGTTGTCCAAGCGCCTCGGGCAGCAGGATGTGGTCAGGATGCGCCATCTGCCGCAAGCCGCCATAGTCCTCGACCGTGCCGCTGACGATGCGCCGCGCGCCGACCGGCAGCAGGCGTTCCAGGTAGGCGGCTTCCGCCTTGAAGAAGACCAGGGTCAGGAAGCCCGTCTCGTCGCGGCAACGCACCCGGTAGGGCTGGCGCGGGTTGCCGGGAGGCTGGTGTCGCTCGACCTCGAGCGCGATGGTGGCGACGCGGCCCGGCGGCGCCTCGGCGATGCGTGGCCGAAAGCCGCGGTCGATCAAGCCCACTGGCAAGTGCCAGAGCAGGTCGATCACGCGCGATCCGGCCGCCTGGGCAATCAGCTTGGCCAACCGGTCGCCGATGCCCTTCAGGCGGTCGACCGGGCGGAACAACGGAAACAGGATTTCCGGCCGCATGCCTCAGTCGGACCCCGGACCGGCCGGTCGCCGCCGGCTGACAGCAGGGCCGCAAGCCGCTATACCCTTGCGCAATACTCCGATCCCGTCATGCCAGAAGACACCAATCTGCGCCGCAAGCGCCTGCGTTACCGCAGTTTGCACCGCGGCACCAAGGAACTCGACCTGATCCTGGGCGGTTTCGCGGCGCGCCATCTCGACGGTTTCGATGCCGGGCAACTGGCCTGTTACGAAGCGATCATCGAAAGCGACGAGCACCGGCTCTATCGGTGGCTGACGAGAGCCGAAGCGGTGCCGCCGGAGATCGACGGTCCGGTCATGCGCCAGCTACTGGCCTTCAAGCCGTGGCAGCGGTGATGGCGGCTGGCGGCTTTCCCGGGCGGCTGGGCGTCCATGCCATGGCCGGGGCGCCCGAGGGCTGGGATGCGAAGCTGCTGGGCGAACTGGCGCGAACGGCGCCGGCGGGCTTGGTGCATGTCGCGCGCGATGGCGCGCGCTTGCGGGCGACGCGGGCCGGCATCGGCTTCTTCGCACCCGACTTGCGCATCATCGAACTGCCCGCCTGGGATTGCGTGCCCTATGACCGGGCCTCGCCCAATGCCGAGATCGAGGCGCAACGGATGCGGGCGCTGACCCAGTTGGTCGAGGGCGAGGGCGGCCCCGGCGGCATCGTGCTGACCACGGTCAACGCTTTTTTGCAACGGCTGCCGCCGCGGGAAAGCCTGGCCGGCGCGGTGCTTCGGCTGGCGGCCGGCCAGCAGCTCGATCTGAAGGCAATGCAGGACTACCTCGTGCGCAACGGCTACCAACGCACCGGCACGGTGCTGGAAGCCGGCGAGTTCGCGCTGCGCGGAGGGATCGTCGACATCTACCCGCCGGGCGCGGCGGCCCCGGCGCGACTCGATTTGTTCGGCAACCAGCTGGAAAGCATTCGGCGCTTCGATGCGCTGTCGCAGCGCACCATCGACCGGACCCCGGAGTTGCGACTGTCGCCGGTCTCCGAGGTACCGTTGAGCAAGCCGGCGATCGAACGCTTCCGGAACGGCTATCGCCAGCAGTTCGGCGCCGTGCTGGACGAGGATCCGCTCTACCAGGCGGTGTCGGAGGGCCGCCGGCATATCGGCATGGAACACTGGCTGCCGCTGTTCCACGAGCGCATGGACACCCTGCTGGACTATCTGCCGGGAGCGGCATTGGCCTTCGACCACCGTGTCGCGGAGGTGGCGCAAGCCCGGTTAACGGAAATCGCCGAACACTACGAAACGCGCCGAGTGGCCGCCGCAGCCAAGCCCGCCGCCTATGCCGAGCAGGCACCCTATAAGCCGCTGCCGCCAAGCCTGCTCTATGTCGAGCGCGCGGAGTTCGCGCAACTGCCCGACAGTCGCGCGGTGCTGCAACTCAATCCCTTCCAGGTGCCGCCAGGCGAGGCGGCGATCGACGCGGGCGGACGGGTTGGCCGCGACTTCGCGGCGGAACGTGCGCAGCCGGAGATCAACGTGTTCGATGCGCTGATCCGGCATGTCGCCGAGCGACAGAAGGCCGGCCGGCGGGTGCTGGTGGCGGCCTACAGCGCGGGCGCCGCCGATCGGTTGATGACGGTGCTGGCCGACCACGGCGCGCCGGCGGTGCAGGCGGTCGCCGACTGGCTGGCGGCCGAAGCGCTGGCCCGCAGCACGGTCGGCGTCGCGGTGCTGCCGCTGGAGCATGGTTTCGAGACCGACGCGCTGGCGCTCATCGGCGAGCAGGACATCCTGGGCGACCGGCTGGTCGGGCCGCGCCGTCGCTCGCGCCGGGCGGAGAATTTCCTGACCGAGGCCCGGCAACTGAGCCAGGGCGACTATGTGGTGCATGTCGAGCATGGCATTGGCCGCTACCAGGGCCTGACCACCATCGAGGTTGGCGGCGCGCCGCACGATTGCCTGCTGCTGCTCTACGCCGACAACGACAAGCTCTATGTCCCCGTCGAGAACATCGAGGTGCTGTCGCGCTATGGCGCGGAAGACGCCACGGTGGCGCTGGACAAGCTGGGCGGGGTCGCTTGGCAACAGCGCAAGGCGCGCCTGAAGAAGCGCATCCGCGAGATGGCGGACGAATTGATCCGCATCGCCGCCGAACGGGCGGTCAAGCCGGGCCAGGTCGTGGCGGTGCCGGAAGGGCTCTACGAGGAATTCTGCGCGCGGTTTCCCTATGAGGAGACGGAGGACCAGAAAACCGCCATCGCCGACGTGCTGGGCGATCTCGCGGCCGGCCGACCGATGGATCGGCTGGTCTGCGGCGATGTCGGCTTCGGCAAGACCGAGGTGGCGCTGCGCAGCGCCTTCCTGTCGGTTCTGTCGGGCGGGCAGGTGGCGGTGGTGGCACCCACCACCTTGCTGGCACGTCAGCACTACCGCACGTTCAGCCAGCGCTTTGCCGGCCTGCCGGTCCGCATCGGTCAGCTTTCGCGCATGGTCTCCGCCAAGGAGGCGGGCCAGGTCCGCCAGGACTTGGCCAGCGGCCAGCTCGACATCGTGGTCGGCACACACGCGTTGCTCGGCAAGCAGGTCCGCTTCCGCAACCTGGCGCTGCTGATCGTCGACGAGGAGCAGCATTTCGGCGTCAAGCACAAGGAGCGGCTGAAGCAACTCAAGAGCGACGTGCATGTGCTGACGCTGACCGCGACACCGATACCGCGCACCCTGCAGATGGCCTTCGCGGGCGTGAAGGAACTCAGTCTGATCGCGACGCCGCCGGTCGATCGGCTGGCCGTGCGCACCTTCGTGCTGCCGTTCGATCCGGTGGTGGTGCGCGAGGCGCTGCTGCGCGAGCGCTATCGCGGCGGCCAAAGCTTCTATGTCTGCCCGCGCATCGAGGATCTGCCGGAAGCGGCGGCCTTTCTCAAGGAACACGTGCCGGAGGTGAAGTTTCAGTCGGCGCATGGCCGGCTGGCCGCGACCGACTTGGAAGCGGTGATGGCCGCCTTCTACGAGGGCCAGTTCGACGTGCTGGTCTCGACCAACATCGTCGAATCGGGCCTCGACATCCCCGCCGCCAATACCCTGGTCGTGCATCGCGCCGACATGTTCGGCCTGGCCCAGCTCTACCAGTTGCGCGGCCGGATCGGCCGCTCCAAGTTGCGCGCCTATGCCTACTTCACCTTGCCGCCGAAACGGGTGCCGACCGCCAACGCCGAGAAGCGGCTGAAGGTGCTGCAGGCGCTCGACCAACTGGGCGCCGGCTTCAGCCTGGCCAGTCACGACCTGGACATCCGCGGCGCCGGCAACCTGTTGGGCGAGGAGCAGTCAGGCCATATCCGCGAGGTTGGGCTGGAACTCTACCAGCAGATGCTGGAGGAAGCGGTCACGACCGCCCGCAGCGGCGGCGTGGCGCAAGCCGACGCCTGGTCGCCACAGATCAATCTCGGCACCGCGGTGCTGATTCCAGAAGCCTATGTCGCCGACTTGGACGTGCGGCTGGGGCTCTACAGGCGGCTGGCGGAACTCGCCAGCCGCCGCGAGATCGACGGTTTCGCGGCCGAATTGGTGGACCGGTTCGGCCCCTTGCCGGAAGAGGTGCGCCATCTTCTGGAAGTGGTCGATATCAAGCGGCTCTGCCTTGCCGCCAATGTGGAAAAGCTGGAAGCGGGCCCGCGCGGCGCGACGCTGGCCTTTCATGGCAACAGCTATCCCAATCCCGCCGGGCTGGTCGGTTTCATCTCCAAGCAGGCGGGCACGGCCAAGCTAAGGCCCGATCACCGGCTGGTCTTCTTGCGCAATTGGCCGGACGAAGAGGCCCGGCTGAAGGGCGCGCTGGCGTTGGTCGGCCAGCTGGCCAAGCTCGCTCAAGTCGAGAGCGACTCCTCGGCCGCCTGAGGTTCCTCGTTGGCGCCGCGCGCCGCCAGGTCGAAGACCTGCAACAGCACGCTCGGGTCTTGCGCGCCGGAGACGGCATACTTGCGGTCGACGATGAAGCACGGCACGCCGTTGATGCCCAGCCGACGCGCGACGGTCTCTTCGCGCTGCACCAGTTCGACGTCCTCGTCCTCGGCCAGGCGGCGGGCGATCGCGGCGCCGTCGAGCCCGCTCTGGGCGGCGACCTGTGCCAGCACCTCGCGGTCGCCAATGTCGCCGCCTTGGGTGAAATAGGCGCGAAACAGGCCTTCGACCACCGCGTCCTGCAGGCCCTCGCTGGCGGCCCAGCGGATCAGGCGATGGGAGTCGACGGTGTTCGGCTGCCGGCGGATGGCGTCGAAGGAGAACGGAATGCCTTCTTCGACGCCGGCTTGGCGGACCGAGTTGTAGATGCGTCGCGCGCGGTCGCTGTCGCCGAATTTGAGGTTGAGATATTGCTCGCGGTCCATGCCTTCGCGCGGCATGTCCGGATTGAGCTGGAACGGCCGCCAACCCAGCTGGAACGCCATGTCCGGCCGTTGCGCGAGCGCCCGTTCCAGCCGCCGCTTGCCGATGTAACACCACGGGCAGACGGTGTCCGACACGATGTCGATCTGGATCATGGCCTGAAGCTTACGGCAGATCCGGCGGGGTTTGAAGCGGCCACCCCTATTGCCCCAGGTTCTCCAGGGCGCGCGCCACCAGGCGCCCGGCGTCGTCGCCCGGCTGCAAGCTGGCCAAGCCGCAGCGCAGACGGACATTGACCGGGTGCGGCACGCCTTCGATGCTGAAATCGGTGTAGTTGATCACCCCGGCTAGCCGGCGCAACACGTTGCTGGCGGCGCCGACAGGCGTGTTGGGCAGCGCCACGGTGAAGGCGGCACCCGCCAGCCGGGCCGGCAGATCCTCGGCCCGGATCAGGTTGCCAAGCAGCCCGCCAACCTGGCGCAGGATGCGATCGCCGATGGCATAGCCGTGGCGCTCATTGACATGGCGCATGCCGGTCACGTCCAGGCTGGCGACGCTGAGCGGCCGATCGAAAATGCGGGCATCGGCGATCAGCCGGTCGAGATGGGCATGCAGGAAGCCGTGGTTGAACAGGCCGGTCGCGGCATCGACGATGGGCGCCGGCTGCGGCTCGCGGAAGCTGGCCTTGAGCGCCAGGATGAAACGGTTCTGCCGCACCTGATGGCGCAAGCGAAAGCCCAGATCGGCGGTGGCGACCGGGCGCCAGACGACGTCCGATGCGCCCCGTGCGTAAAGCTCGTCCGGCGTCGGCGTCCGCTCGCGCGTGGTCAGCAGCAGCACCGGCATGCCGTAGAGCCGGGTGTTGCGCCGCATGTCGGAGAGCAGCAGCAGGGCGGCGTCTGGCGCGGCGCCGTGATCCAGCAGCACGGCATCGAAGCTGCCGCTGTCCAGCAGCGGCAGGGCCCGTGCCGGCTCGTCGGCCACCTCCAGCGTTGCCGCGGCCGCGGCGCACAGCTCGCGATCCTCGGGCAGCGCCGAGACCAGCAGCAGGTGCATCGGCCCCGCCGCGGCGGCTGGGCGCAATTGCCAGCGGCCGATGGCGCCGAAGCTCTCGGCGGTGGCCGCGCGCCGGCTTAGCTCGCGCTGCATGGCGATCAGCCGCGACAGCGATTCGACACGGCCCAGCAGTTCGGCCGGGCGCGGAGGACGCGCCACCGACTCGGTCCAGGTCCAGTCGGCGCCGCCGGTCTGCCCGCCCAACACCAGCATCGGCAACGGCAGGCTGACCGCGAAGCCAAGGTCGGCCGCCAGTTCCGCGGCGCTTTCGGGCGATTCAACAACCGCCATTTCCGGCGTGCGCCGCAACGCCAGGTCAACCGCTTCGCGCTTGCTCCCCGCCGCCAGGCTTTCGAAGCCGCGATCGCCCGGCCAGCCGCACAGGCTGTCGCGCAGCTGCGCATCCTGCTCCAACACAAGAACCCGCCCGTGACTCGCCATCCATTGCCCCCGGCGTCGGTTGACGACACTAGAGCCGCGCGGTTAACGAAGGCTAAGGCGAAGCGTGGGGCGGTCGGCAATGCCGGGAAGCAATCTGGAAGGCAAGGTGGCGTTCGTGACGGGCGCTTCCACAGGATTGGGCTGGCAGATCGCGCTGACGCTGGCGCGGGCTGGCGCCCGGGTGGCGATTACGGCCCGGCGCAGCGAGCGGCTGGAAGCACTGGCAGGCGAGATCGAGGGCTTTGACGGGCGCGCCCTGCCGGTGACGATGGATGCCCGCGATCCCGACAGCATCCGCGCCGCCGTCGGCGTGGCGGAGACCGAACTGGGACCGATCGACGTGCTGGTGAACAACGCCGGCATTGCCATCCAGAAACTGGCGCAGGACTTCACCGACGCCGACTACCGCGACCAGATGGGCACCAATCTGGACGGCTACTGGTTCTGCGCCCAGGCCGTGGGCAAGCGGATGATCCAGCGCGGGCAAGGCGGCAAGATCATCAACATCGCCTCGCTGCTGGCATTGCGGCCGATACCGCAGCTCGTCCTCTACGCCATGTCCAAGGCCGCGGTCACGCAGATGACCCGCGCGTTGGCCTTGGAATGGGCGCGCCACGACATCCAGGTCAACGCGATCTGCCCGGGCTATATCGAGACCGAGATGAACCGTCCGCATTGGCGGACCGAGGCCGGGCGGAACTTCATGCGCAAGTTCCCGCGCCGGCGCGTCGGCATGCCGGAGGTGCTGGATGGCACGATCCTGCTGCTGGCCTCGGCCGCGTCGGACTTCATCACCGGGGCGATCATCCCGGTCGACGATGGCCAAAGCCTGATGTGACGCGAGCCGGCTGCAAACAGTTCCGGCCGCCACGCGGCGGCCCGTACTGCCGATCGGCCGACGAAAACCGCTCTATGCCGCCTTGCGCGGCACGAATACCTGTCGCGGTTCCAGTTGCAAGTCGCGGATCGACAGCTTGCGGTGTTTGGCGCAATAGGAGCTGCCCGGCACGCGTTCGCAGCCGCAGTATTTGTGGTTCGGCTCAGCGTCGTGGGCCCACATCGGCCACAGGCAGCCGCGTTGCGCCGGACGATGTTGCAACATCGGTGTTCTCACATAACAGCAATCGTGAGCCTTGATATGGTGCAGCGCAGCATAGGTGTCAACAGTCAGTTTGTCGCAGTCGATGCATAGTTCGCAGATGGCCACCGCCGGCTTGGCCCACACCCCGGCCACGGGCCCGACTCAATCCGTTTCAATGGCGGCAACCGATTGATTTTGCAGCCGCCTTCGCCCGGCAGAGAGCCCCGCCCGACGTCCGCGGGCAGGGCTCAAGGCCTGGCCTATTCGGCCGCCGCCGCCAATTTCGGCTTCAGATGGGCGATTTTCGGCATCACTTCCTTGGCCAGCAGACCCATCGAGGTCTTCCAGGCCTGCGGGTTGTCGGCGTAGTCGAAGCAGAACAGCAACAGGCAGCCGAAACCGTCCACCTCGTGGTAGACCTTCTCGATCTTCTGGGCGACCGTGGCCGGCGATCCGATCAGCCAATTGTGCCGCGCGCAGTAGTCCGGCGTCACCTCGCTGTCCGGCACGGCCTGGTCGTGTTTCAGGAACTCCAGGAAGCCAAAACCACCGAGCAGCGGCAGGAAATATTCCCGCATCATGCGGCCCATCATGCCGCCGGCCGAAAGCCGCATGGCTTCGGCGTCGGTCTCGGCGACGAAGACCTCGCGCACCATGCGCCAATCGGCCCGGTTGGGCCGGCGGCCGGTACGCCGCGCGCCTTCCTCGACCGCGTCCCAGTGGCTGCCGACATAGGCCGGGTTGAGGTTGAGGCTCATCGGGATATAGCCCCGCTCGCCGGCCAGTTTCAGGGTGTCGGAGTTCTTCGACAGGCCGGCGACGCCGATCGGCGGATGCGGCTTCTGATAGGGCACGATGTGCGGACGAAGCGTGCCGAACATCGTTTCGGTCTTGGTCACTTGCCAGTACTTGCCCTTGTAGTCGAAAGGCTGCGGGTCGGTCCACAGCTTCAGGATGATGTCGAGCGCCTCGCGCGTCATCAACCGGTTCTCGCCACCCATGCCATCCACGTTGAACATCGCCCAGTCGCTGGGCAGTCCACTGGCCGCGACGCCGAAGTTGAAGCGGCCCTTGGCCATGTGGTCCAGCATCGCCACGCGGTTGGCGAGTTCCGCCGGATGGTGGTAGGGCAGCAGGAAGCCGCCCGGCCCCAACCGGATGTTCCGGGTCTCCTTGATCGCCTGCGCCACCAGCAGATCGGGCGAGGGATGCGGCTCCCAGGGCGCCGTGTGGTGCTCGCCGATCCAGGCTTCCTTGAAGCCCAGTTCATCGGCCCAGCGCAAGACCTGCAAGTCCCATTCATGCCCATCGGAAAGGCTCCGCTCCGGCGGATGCGAGGGCATGGTGAAGAGGCCGATTTCCATGACGTTTCCCCCTGATAGCGCGTCCAGCGTCCGTTGCCGGACGATGTTCCAACAATCGGCCGCCCCTGTCACATCAAATCCGGCAACGGCCGCGCCTGGGTCGGCCAGTGGGCCGCTGTCGTCTCGCCAAAACGCCGGCGGCCGGCGTGACGGACGTCACGCCAGAGAGACCGCAGATGCGCTATGGTTAACACCAGCGCGCCGGGTGGATGCTTCGGCGCCCCCAACATCCAGCACAGCGGGATGACACCGATGACATTGCGCGACTGCCGCGACAACGCGGTCTCCACGCCCACGCGCCAGGCGCTGGCGCACTACGACCGGGCGGTCGATCTGCTGCACAGCTACTTCCTCGATCCCGTGGCGGAGATCAACAAGGCGCTAGCGCTCGACCCCGACTTCGTCATGGGGCATTGCTTCAAGGGCACGTTGATGGCGGTGGCGACCGAGAAATCGGTCGAGCCGGGCTTGCGCCAAGCGGTGGAGGCGGCCGAGAGCCTGTCGGCCAAGGCCAACGACCGTGAGCTTGCCCATGTCGCGGCTTTGCGCGCTTGGCTCAATGGTCGGTTCGACCGCGCGGTCGATTTGTGGGGTCGCATCCTGCTGCAATGTCCACGCGACAGCTTGGCCTTGCAGGCCGCCCATCTGGGCGACTTCTATCTGGGCCAGTCCAGCCTACTGCGTGACCGGGTTGCCCGCGTCCTGCCGTTCTGGGACGAGCAGGTTCCCGGCTTCGGCTATGTGCTGGGAATGCATGCCTTCGGCCTGGAGGAAACGCAGCTTTACGTGCGCGCGGAGGAGACCGGCCGGCGGGCGCTGGCGCTCAACCCGCGCGACCCCTGGGCGGTGCACGCGGTCGCCCATGTGATGGAGATGCAGGGCCGCACCGCCGATGGCATTGCCTGGCTGACCTCGCGCGCGGCCGACTGGTCCGTCGAAAACATGTTCGCCTTCCACAATTGGTGGCATTTGGCGCTCTATCACTTGGATCGCGGCGATATCGACCGGGTGCTCGCGCTCTATGACAGCAAGGTCCGCCCGTCGCCGTCGGCGGTCGCGCTGGAAATGCTGGACGCCAGTTCCCTGCTGTGGCGCCTGCATCTGCGGCAGGTCGATGTCGGCCAGCGCTGGCGGGAGTTGGCGGACAAGTGGGCCGGCATGGCGGAGGACGGCTATTACGCCTTCAATGACCTGCACGCCATGATGAGCTTCGTCGCCACCGGACGCGGCGAGGACCAGCGCCGCCTGATCCGGACGCTGGAGACCCGGGCGGCGATGGCCGATTGCAACGCCATGATGTGCCGCGAGGTTGGCCTGCCGCTGGCCCGTGCGATCGCTGCCTTCGGCCGGAGCGACTATCGCCTGGCCGCCGACCTGTTGCTGGAGATCAAGCATCGCGCGCATCTGTTCGGCGGCAGCCACGCCCAGCGCGATGTGTTGAGCCTGACACTGATCGAGGCCGCCTTGCGGGCCGGCGAGGGCACATTGGGGCGCGCCATGGCGGCCGAACGCACCGACTTGAAGCCGGCCAGTCCGTTCAACTGGCAGCTTGCCAGGCGGGCCGCGCGCTTGTGTGGCGATAGCGCCGGCGAGCGCCAGGCGGGCGAACGGCTGGCGGCCTTGGGCCGCGCCGCCTGAGGCGCATCGGATCGCCCGACCTGAACGACGGGCGGCCGCGCTGCGCCGGCCGAACCGCGGCAAGCCGGCACCCCGTTCCTCTGGCTTGCAAGCAGAGTGGGATCATCCCAGGCAAGACCAGAGCCGTTTCGGGAATACCATGTGTATCAATGAATTGCAGGTTCCTGTCGTGGTCAGGGGCAGGTCCTGGCAAATTCCTTTGCGTGGCAGCGCGCCATTGTCGTCGCCGGGCCTCTACGCCTTGCAGGAGCAACGTGCGAGACTGTGGCGCGCATGGGCAAAAGATCGTGCGCTGGCGATCGGGATAGCGCTGTCAGCCATCGGCCGAGGCCTGTCGGCCGGACCGTGTGGTGCGGCGTGGCGGCAGGCATCTCTCTGTTGCTCCTGGACGGCGGCTGGGCGCAGGCGGCCAGTAGCGCCGACGAACGGGCCTGGGCGGCCGGCTATGTCGGGCCGATGGCGGAGACCCTTGAAGTCATGTATGCCGGCCGGCAATCCGGCCAGAACAGCTATTGCATCTTCCGGTTCGGCGCCAAGTCCTCGCTCTATGCGCAATGCCTGGCCGCGCCGGGCCAGTCCAACGTGTTCTGCGAAACCGTCTCGGCCGGTTCCTCGCCGGCGGCCGCCAAGCTGCTGACACCGGCGCGGGTCGGGGCCTTGCAGGCGCTGGGCTTCAAGCCGCCGGGCGAGGACAGTCCGAACCATCACCTGGAAATCACGCTCGACCGCAAGGAGCGTTTCCGCGCGGTGGCGCGGCTGTTGCTGCAGGCCATGCACGACGGCTACGGCTATCGCGGCAAGCCCCGCGTCCAGCAGTTCTGCGCCAGCCCGCCGCCGGTTTCCTGACCGCCCAAGCGGCGGGGCTTGTGCAATAGTTTGGGCGATGTCCGATTCGGGAATTATCGCCGCGCCGATCGTGGCGTCGTCGGCCGCGCCGGTGCCTTACTTCTTCGATGCCTTGGTGTTGTTGACCGCGGCGGTGCTCATCGTCACGGCGCTGAACCGCTTGCGCGTCAGCCCGGTGCTGGGCCACCTGATTGCGGGCCTCGTGGTGGGGCCGGGCGCGCTGGGCCTGATCGACGACGTATCGGCGATCCACGCGCTGTCCGAGCTGGGTGTGGTGCTGCTGCTGTTCCTGATCGGCCTGGAACTGCCGTTCGAACGGCTGCGCACCATGCGACGACTGGTGTTTGGCTTGGGCGGCGCCCAGGTGCTGTTCAGCACGCTGACGATTGGCGCCGTGGCCTGGGCGTGGGGCAACGAGCCGGCGATCGCCTACCTGCTGGGCGGCTGCTTCGCGCTGTCCTCGACCGCGACGGTGATCCAGATCCTGGTCGAGCGCGGCGAGCTGGCCAGCCGCGCCGGCCGCGGTGCCTTCGGTGTGCTGCTGTTCCAGGACCTGGCCGCCATTCCGCTGCTGTTCAGCGTCGCGCTGCTGGGGCAATGGGACTCCGCCACGTCCGTCGACCTCGGCGTCATGATTGCCAAGATCGTGCTTGGCCTGCTGCTCATCGTCCTGCTCGGGCGCTACGTCTTGCGTTGGCCCTTCCAGTGGATTGCCGCCAGTCGCAGCGATGAGCTGTTCGTGGCCTTCAACCTATTGGTGGTGTTGGGCACCGCCGCGGTCGCCGATCTCTTTGGCCTGCCCATGGCGCTGGGTGCCTTCCTGGCCGGCATGCTGCTGGCGGAAAGCGAGTTCCGCCACCAGGTCGAGAGCGATTTGAAGCCCTTCAAGGGATTGCTGATCGGCCTGTTCTTCATGGCCGTGGGCATGACCTTGGAGCCGGCGAGACTGGGCTCGCAGCTGCCGGTGGTGCTGGCGGCCGCGCTCGGCCTCGCGGTGATCAAGACCGGCATCCTGGTCGCGCTCGGACGGGTCTTCGCCTTGCCGGCCGCGGTCAGTGTGCGCATCGGGGTGTTGTTGGGCCAGGGCGGCGAGTTCGCTTTTGTCGCGGTGGCGGCGGCGCAGGCAGCCGGCTTGCTGGAGCAGGCGCTGGCGCAGTTCATGCTGGCGGTGACGGCCGTGTCGATGCTGCTGACGCCGGGGCAGGCGGCCCTGGGCGCCTGGCTCGGCCGCCGCCTGGAACGGCTGTAGGCCGAGATCGAGTTGGCGGCGCCTGGCCTGCCGATGGCACCGGAGGCGCTGATCGTCGGCTTCGGGCGCATGGGCTTGGAGGTGGCGCGCGGGTTGGCGGCCCAGGGCCGCGACTATGTGGCGCTCGTCCACAACCCCGGTTGGGTCCGCACCTGGCGCCGCTGGGGCCTGCCGGTCCATTTTGGCGATGCCACCCGTGGCGAGGTCTTGCAGCGGCTCGGCGTGCGCGAGGCGAAAGTCGGCATCGTTTGCGTCGACCAGCCGGAAGCCGCCCGCCAGATCGTCGCCGCCATGCGTCGCCACAATCCGGGCCTGGCCATCGCCGTACGCGCACGCGACGAGCGACATGGCGGCGAGCTGCGCGCGTTGGGGGCGGCGGCGGCGGTGACCGAACTGCACGGACCCAGCCGGGAACTGACCGAGTTGGCGCTGCGGCTGATGCGCGACGATCGGCCAACGGAACCAGCCTGAGGCTTGTCTCGCGCGGCGGGGAAGGGGAAACTCGGCCGCCGACCGGGACGACGCGCATGCAGAAGCCGAAGAGCCGCACGACGCCTGCCCTGCTGGACGAACTGGCTGCCTTGTTCCCCGAGCACGAAGCCGTGGTTGACGGCGCCCGTCGCTGGAGCTACGGGCGCCTGCGCCAGGAAGCCCGCGACCTGGCCAAGGGCATGCAGCGGCTGGGCGTTGGGCGGGGTGGGCGGGTCGCCATCCTGATGGGCAACAACGCGGAGTGGATTTCGAGCTATTTCGCCATCATGAGCTTGGGCGCCAGCGCGGTTGCGCTCAACACCTGGCTGACGCCGCGCGAACTCGCCTACCAGCTGCGCCACGCCCAGGTCAGTCTGCTGGTACTGGAGCCGCGCTTCCGCGAGCGCGATTTCCTGGCCGACCTGGCGACGATGCGGGCGGACGGGGAGGGCCTGCCCGACCTGCGGCAGGTGATCCTGGTGGCTGCCCAGGCGCCGGCCGGCATGCTCAGCTACGGCGAAGTGCTGACGATGGGCCGGTCGGGGAGCGACGCCTCCTGGCTCGCCGCCAAGTCGGCGACCCAGCCGTCGGATGTCGCCTGCATTCTCTATACGTCGGGTTCGACGGCGGCGCCCAAGGGCGTGCCGCTGCTGCATGGCGGCCTGATCGACAACATGTGGGAGATCGGCCAGCGGATGCATCTGACGCCGGCCGACCGGCTGTGGGGCGCGGTGTCGATGTTCTGGTCATTCGGTTGCGTCAACGCGCTGTTCACGCTGATGACGCATGCCGGCACGCTGGTGTTGCAGCACAGTTTCGAGCCGGGCGAGGCGTTGCGCCTGATCGAGACCGAGCGCTGCACGGTATTTTATGGCACGCCCAATGTCGGTTTGCTGCTGGCGCAGCATCCCGAGCGGGCGGGGCGGGATCTGTCCAGCCTGCGCACCGGCGCCACCATCGGCACGCCGGAACAGATCCAACGCCTGGTCGATCTGGGCATCGACGAGATCTGCAACGTCTATGGCCTGACCGAGGCCTATGGCAATTCGGCGGTCAGCGATGCCAAGGCGCCGTTGTCGCAACGGCTGGAAGCATCGGGGGAGCCGCTGTCCGGCGTGGAGCTGCGCATTCTAGACATCGCCACGGGGGCGGCGCTGCCGCGGGGCGAACTCGGCCAGATCGCGCTGCGCGGCCGGCTGATGCCGGGCTATCTCGACGATGCCAAGCAGACCGCCGCCAGCATGACCGCCGACGGCTTCCTGCTGACCGGCGACCTGGGCGTACTCGACGAGCACGGCTGGATCCGCTTTCGCGGCCGTTTGAAGGAACTGATCAAGTCGGGCGGCATCAACGTCTCGCCGGCCGAGATCGAGGAGGTGTTGCTGACCCACCCGGCGGTCGAGGCGGCCTATGTCACCGGCACGCCCGATCCGCGGCTGGACGAGATGGTGTCGGCGGTGATCGTGGCGCGCGCCGGTCGGTCGGTGACGGCGAACGCGCTGGGCGAGCATTGCCGACATGCGCTGGCGGCCTACAAGGTGCCGCGGCGCTATGTCTTCGTCAGCGCCGGCGACCTGCCGCTGACCAGCACCGGCAAGCTGCAGCGCAACCGGCTGGCCGGCCTGTTCCAGACCGCCGAGGCGGGCTGACGGCCGCTCAATAGTTCGGCTTGCGTTTGGCCAGGAAGGCGGCGACGCCCTCGGAGAAGTCCGGGCTGGCGCGCACCCGGTCGCCCAATTGCTGCTCCAAGGGCTCGCGGCCGATATTGCGCATGTAGTCGGTCGTGCTGATCTGCTCCTTGACCGCCTGCACCGCCATCGGGCTGTTGGCGGCGATGGTTTCCGCCGTGCGGATGGCCCAGGGCATCAGCTCGCCGGCCGGCAGCACGCGGCCGACCAGGCCGATGCGCGCGGCTTCGGCCGCATCGATCAACTGCGCCGTCAGCAGCAGTTCCATGGCCTGCACATAGCCCACCTGTTGCACCAGCTTGAGCGCGGCGCCGCCGAACGGATAGATGCCCCAGCGCACCTCCGTCAGGCCGAAGCGGGCATGCGGCGCGGCGGCGCGGATGTCGGTGGCCAGCAGCAATTCGACCCCGCCGGCGATGCAATCGCCGTTGACCGCGGCCACGATCGGCTTGCGATAGACCGCGTATTTCTGCAAGCCGCGGGCGATCTTCCAGGACAGTTCCACGTTTGCGCTGAGGTCGCCCGAGACATCGGCCCCGGAACAGAACGCCTTGTCGCCAGCCCCGGTGACGATCAAGCAGCGATAGGGGGCCGCCTCCAGCCTGGCCCAGACATCGCCGAGTTCCGCCAACGCGGCCCGGCTGAGGGCGTTGCGCCGGGGCTGGTTGTCCAGCGTGACGATGGCGATGTGCGGCCCGTGCTCGCTGACCTGGATCTGGCTCATGTTCAGGCCTCCGGTCGCACGTCGACCACCACCTTGCCGAAGGCTTGCCGCCGGGTCAGCAGGCGCAGCGCCTCGACGCCCTGCTCCAAGGGCAGGCGGTGGCTGATCAGCGGCCTCAGCTTGCCGGCCCGGTAATGCGCCGCCAGCTCTTCCATGCTGCGGCGCAAGAGATCGGGCCGGTGCCAGCGGAAATAGCGCAAGGACGAGCCCATGGCCGAGCGGTGCTTGACCAACAGCCGGTTGGCCGGGATCTGCGGCACGCCGCCGACGAAGCCGAACAGCACAACGCGCCCGCCCCAGCCCAATGCCGACAGGGCCTGGTCGAACAGCTTGCCGCCGACCGGATCGAAGCAGACGTCGCAGCCCTTGTCGGCGGTGAGCCGCATGACCTGCTCGGTTAGGTTGTCGCGCGCATAGTTGACCACTTCATCGGCGCCGTGCCGCTTGACCGCCTGCAACCGCTCATCGCTGCTGGCGCCGGCGATCACCCGCGCCGCCATGGCCTTGCCGATCTCCACCGCCGCCAGGCCGGAGCCGCCGGCGGCGCCCAGCACCAGCAGCGTCTCGCCCGCCTCCAGCCGGCCCTGCCAGCGGATGGCGACATGCGCCGAGATATAGGCGACCGGGAACACGGCGGCATGCGCGAAGCTCATGCCGGGGAAGAGATGATAGGTCTCGGCCGCCTTGGCGATCGCCTGTTCGGCGAAGCCGCCATGCGCCAGGATCGCCATCACCCGATCGCCGACCTTGAAGCCGTCCACCTCCGGCCCGACCGCCGCGACGCGGCCCGCCCCCTCCAGGCCCGGGCTGAACGGGAAGGCGGGCTTGGTCTGGTACTGCCCCTTGACCATGATGCTGTCGGCGAAGTTGGCCGACGTCGCCACGATGTCGAGCAGCAGTTCGCCCGGGCCCGGCTTGGGCGCCGGCACGTCCGCCAGTTCCAGGCTGTCGATCTCGCCCCAGGCACGGCAGACCAAGGCGCGCATCGCTTTCCTCCCGCCACGCAATCGGCAGAACTCCCCGCCCCGGCACAAGAAGGCAGCATGCCCGCGGCAGGCAGCCTCTTGGTCGCGAGCGAAGTCGGCCCGGATTTCACCGCCGACTATACAGAATGGCACAACCGCGAGCACCTGCCCGACACGGCGCGGTGTGCCCAGGGCGACAGGTTGGCCAGCTGGGTCGCGAGAGGCGGGCGAGTGCTGGCTGCTTGCCGGGGGTCGGCGGCGGCCTGGGCGGGGCCGCACCCGGCGCCGTCTATTCCAGTGGCGGATGGGGTGGGATTCGAACCCACGAGGCCCTTGCGGGCCCGCCGGTTTTCAAGACCGGTGCCTTCAACCGCTCGGCCACCCATCCGCGCGGCGAAAGTCTACACTGCCGTGCATGAAATTACCGCCGATCGGGCTGGCGCTGGCGTTGCTGGCGGGCTGTGCCGCGCCGGCCGCGGACTACGCCCGGAACGCGCAAGGCCTGGTGGCGCGGCGCATCGAAGGCACCGGCTTCCACCATCAGGTATTCGCCAAGCCGGGGCAGGGCGGGCGGCTGCACCTCTATCTGGAAGGCGATGGCACGCCCTGGTTCGCCGGCCGTGCCGCCATGGCCGACCCCACCCCGCGGCAGGCGGTCGCCTTGGCGTTGCTACGCCTGGACCCCCGCGCGCTGCGGCCCTGCGCGCTCGTCACCCCCCAGGTTGCTGCCGGCCGCGGCACTCGACTGCCGGCCCGCGCTGCCGCCGCCCGAGCCGCCCAAGATCTGCTGGTCGCAGAAGTCGCGCAAAGCCGTTCCGGTCAGCGCGCCGGCGCAGGAGGCGACCCAATTCGCATCGAGTTCATCGGCCGGCGAGCGCTGCGCCTGGGCGGCGAGCGGGGCGAACAGGCTGGCGCCGAGAACCGACAAGCCGACGCAAATAACTTGGCGCATCCCTGGTTTCACACCTTGGCTTCAAGGTGGCGACACTAGGACACCTCGAAGAACCCCATCATTGACGACGAAGCATCGCCGATGAGGGCATGGCCTGCGGCCCAGCCTGCGGATTGGGTGCTGTGGCGGGGTCTATTTGGTCTGCGGTGGCGTGTCGATGCAGTG
>VGEV01000024.1 GCA_016869175.1 Alphaproteobacteria bacterium | reverse complement strand
TGCATCGACACGCCACCGCAGACCAAATAGACCCCGCCACAGCACCCAATCCGCAGGCTGGGCCGCAGGCCATGCCCTCATCGGCGATGCTTCGTCGTCAATGATGGGGTTCTTCGAGGTGTCCGATGGTCTGGCAGACCCGCATCGCCCGCGCCGACGGCCGCCTCGCGGTACTGGTCACGCAGACCCAGCTCGTGCTGCCGGCGAGAAACTAGGGACAATTTCCGTTGCAATCGAACCGGCCGGTTCGGTTTGAAGCGAAGCCATTGCCCCCGCAACCATGCCGGCGGCGCGGTGGGCGCCGATCCGACGGCTCGCGGATCGCGATGCCATCCGATCGGAAGCCGTGCTAGTCGCGGGCCAGGCCCGCGAGGAACAGCCGCGACAGCTGCCGGGCGGCGGCGGCAGTGGCGCCGCGGCCGCGTTTGAACCACTCGGGCGTCCAATTGAGTGCGCCGAACAGGAACATGCGCGCGAGACTGAGGTCGAGGTCCGGACGCAGTTCGCCCGCCGCCGCCGCGTCCGCCAGCAAGGTCCGCCAGTATTCGCCATACGCCTCGCGCCGCGGCATCTGCCGGCGCTGCACGGCAGGGGGCAGTTGGCCGAAGATGCGCATGGCGCACGAGGTGTAGTCACCGCCCTCGATCAGCACGGCAAGATGCGCGCCGATCGCGGCTTCCACCCGGGCCAGGCGGTTCGCTTCCGGCGGCACGGCTTCCACGGCCTGGCGCACCGCCTGGAACAGCCGCTCGACGCCGGTCAGCAGCACGACGTCGAGCAACTGCTCCTTGCTGTCGAAATGGTAGTAGAGGCTGGCGGCGCGCAAGCGGGAAGCCTTGGCGATGTCGTTGAGGGTGGTGGCCGCGTAACCCTTGCGCAGGAAGGTGGCGGCGGCGACGTCCAGGATGCGCTGACGGGTGGCGGCCGACTTGCCGGGCTTGGCCTGCCCGAAGGCGGCGGTCGCCGCCTCGCCCTTGCCGTTCCTGGGGCGGATGCTCACGCCTTCAGCCACTTCTCCACCTCGTGGCGCTGGATCTGGCCGGGGGTGCCGCGCGGCAGCGCGGCCCTCCGCCGCCCGCGCCATCGCGCTCAGTCGGCAATGCGCACCTTGAGCGGCAGGGAGCGCATGCCGCGCACCACCAGGCCCTCGTGCCATTCCGGTTCGCCGCCCGTCATCTCGAACGAGGCAAAGCGGCGCAGCAACTGCCCGAAGGCCTCCTGCGCCTCCAGGCGCGCCAGCGGCGCGCCCAGGCAGAAATGTATGCCGAAGCCAAAGGCGATGTGCTGGTTGCCGCGGCGGGCGATGTCCAGGTTCTCCGCGTCGGCGAAGCGGGCCGGATCACGGTCGGCGGCGCCCAGGCTGATGAACAGCCGCTCACCCTTGGCGATCGCCTGCCCGGCGACCGCGAAGTCGACGGCCGCCAGCCGCACCATGGTATGCGCCGGCCCCTCGAACCGCAGGAACTCCTCCACCGCCCGCGTCACCAGTGCCGGTTCGGCCTTGAGCCGGGCCATCGCCGCCGGCCTGCGCAACAGCCAGTAAAGGCCATTGGCGAGCAGGTTCATGGTCGTTTCATGGCCGGCGAACAGCAGGAAGACGAGCGTGGCGTTGAGTTCGTCCAGGCTCAGCGCGTCCGGCCCCTCGCTCGCCTGCAACAGCAAGTCCATCAGGTCGCCTTGCGGCGGCTGGCCGCGCCTTGCCTCGACATGCCGGCGGAAGAATGCGCTCATCTCGACCGCCGCTGCCGAGGCGCGTCGGTTGCGCTCGCGGCTGGCCGGCGCACGGAACACGAAACGCGCGAGATCGTTCGACCAGTCGCGCAAGAGCGGAGCTTCCCGCTGCGCGATGCCGAACAGGTCGGTGATCACGTAGGCCGGCAAGGGAAAGGCGAAGTCCCGAATGAACTCGATCTCCTCGCGGCCCTTCAGGACGTCGATCAGCCCCGACACCACCCGGCGCACGCGCGGCCGCATCCGCTCCACCTCATGCGGAAGAAAGGCGCGCCCGAAAGTGGCGCGCAACCGGCTGTGCCTGGGCGGATCGTTGAACACCATCCAGTCGGCCAGAAGGCGGTTGACCGGCGCCACCTCGCGCCGTTCCTCCTCCGAGATATGCGCCATGTAGGGCGCCAGTTTCTCGACCGACGCATGATCGTGCTTCAGCACTTGTTGGGCGGTGTCGTAGCCGGTCACCAGCCAGCCCTTGAGTTCCTCGCTCCAGACGATGGGCGCGTGCTCGCGCAGGCGGCGATAGGTGGGATAGGGATCGGCGGCGAAGCCGGGCGCCGTGCTGTCGAACGGGCAACTCGGCTTGCCGGCCGACCGCGCCGCCGTGGGTGTCTCGCGATCCATCGCGCGTCCTCCCCGCGACGCCCTATTCGGCGGCGATCGACAACGGCTTGCCGGCACCGATCACTTCGTCGACCGCCAACGCCTTCAGGCGCGGCAGCACCTTGTCGGCGAACAGCAGCATGTTTTGCCGGGCCAGCGCATGCGGCATGCCGCCATAGCTGAACATGCAGAGATAGCCGCCGGCGTTCACGCGTTTCTGATAGTCCGCCATGCGGGCATAAACTTGGTCCGGCGTGCCATAGACCTGCAGATCCGCCAGGAAGTTCACGAACGTCTCGACGCCGTGCTTGTTGATGTTCTTGGCCAGCCCGGCGTAGTACTCGTAGCCCTTGATGTCGGCCAATCCCTCGTTGTGGAACTCGTAGTGTTCCAGCGCCGAGCGGGAGTAACGCCGGATGTATTTCTCCAGCATGTCCTTGGCCAGCGCGGCGTCCTCGTTGACCGCAACGAAACTGGCGATGATCGGCTTGGGTGGTTCGGCGCCGGCATGCATCTCGCGGTAGATGTCGTTGTACATGCGCACTTCCGCCTCGGTCTTGTCCCACGGCTTCTGCGCGATGATCAGGATGCCGATGCCCAGCCGGGCCATGATGCGGGCCGATTCGGGCGACACCGCGGCGGCGTACATGCGTCCCTTGAAGCTCTTGAACGGAAACGGACGGATCTGTGCGCGCGGCTGGCGCAAGAACTTGCCGTCGTATTCGACAAAGCCCTTTTCCAGCCCCATTTGGATCGCTTCGGCGTACTCGACAAAGCGTTCGCGGCTCTCGCCCATGTTGAGGCGGAAATTGTTGAACTCGATGCGGCCGAGGCCACGGCCGATGCCCAGGATGACGCGGCCGCCGGACAGGTGGTCGAGCACCGCGACTTCCTCCGCCACGCGCAGCGGATCATGCCAGGGGATCACCACCACCATCGAGCCGAGCCCCACGCGCCTGGTGCGCCCGGCCATGTAGGTCAGGAACTGCAGCACATTGGGGCACATGGTGTAGTTGTCGAAATGATGCTCCGCCGACCAAATGCTGTCGAAGCCCAGCGGTTCGGCCATGTCGGCCAGGCCGACCTCGTGCACATAGACCTCGCGGTCGCTCATGCCCGGCACGACGTTCTGGAAAAAGGCGCTCATTCCGACATGCATGTTGCTCTCCCGCGGCCCGCCCCGGCGGCCAGAGCGAGCCTTGCCCCCGGGCGCGCGATTGTCAAGAAATCTACCGAGCGCTCGTTAGAAACCGCGGCCTCGATCCTACAGCCCCGGGGGCCGGCGCCGATGCCAGTCGGTGGCCTGCTCGTACGCCCAGCCGATGCGCAAGGCCATCGCCTCGTCGCCGCCGCGGGCAACGACCTGCAAGGCGGTCGGCAACCCGCCGGCGGTAAAGCCGTTGGGCAGGCTGAGCGCGCATTGTTCCAGATAGTTGACCGGTCGGGTGAAATAGGCCGCGGTCTTGCCCTGGTCGACCGATGTCAGGGGAATGGCGACCGTCTGGCATGTCGGCGTCAGCAGGGCGTCGATGCCGGCCATGGCGGCCAGGTAGGCGCGCTTGCGCGCGTCGCGCTCGGCCATCGTCAACAGGTAGTCCCTGGCGCTGACGCCCTTGCCCGCGAGCACGCGCGGGCGAACCGCCGAATCCAGCGGCAGGTTCATGTTGTCGACCAGCTCGGCCAGAAAACGGTAGCCCTCGGAACTGATGATGCGCCCGGTGGCGGCGGCATAATCGGCCAGCGAGCTGGGCAGACGCGCCTCGACGATTTCCGCGCCCAGCGCCGCCAATTTCTCCAGCGAGGCGTCATAGGCCGCCAGCACTTCCGGCTCGCAGCCCTGGCGCTCAGCCGCCGGCATGCGCGCCAGGCGCAGCCCGCGCACCCCGCGTTTCAACCCGCTCAGCGCATCCGCTCGCGGCAGCCGCAGGGTCTGCGGATCGTTCTCGTCCGGGCCTTGGAACAGCTCGAGCAGGATCGCGGCATCCTCGACGCTGTGCACCATCGGGCCCGGCGTGTCGAGCGTGGTGGACAGCGGCAGCACGCCATAGGTCGAAATGCGGCCGATCGTTACCTTCAGGCCGACATGGCCGCACCAGGCGGCCGGCACGCGCACCGAGCCGCCGGTGTCGGTACCGATGGCGGCCGGGACCAGCCCGGCGCCGACCGCCACGCCGGAACCGGAGGACGAACCGCCCGGGGTGCGCTGCAGCTTGTCGTCCCACGGGTTCCAGGGCGCGCCGAGATGCTCATTGGTACCCCAACTGCCGAAGGCGAACTCCACCGTATGCGTCTTGCCGATGACGATCATGCCGGCGGCGATGGCCTTGCGGGCCAGCGTTGCCGTCACGGGCGAGACGCGCTTTTCCCAGTAACGCGAGCCGCCCGTGGTGACGCGGCCCTCGAGGTCGACCAGGTCCTTGAAGGCGATCGGCAGCCCATGCAGCGGGCCGATCCGATGACCCGAGCGGATCGCCTTGTCGGCCGCCTCGGCGGCCAGCCGCGCGTCCTTGGCATAGACCGCGACGAAGGCATGCAGCTTGCCGTCGAAGCGCTGGATGCGGTCCAGGCAGGACTCGGTCACGGCGATGGGCGACAACCGCCCCTCGCCGATCGCCGGCATCAGTTCGTGCATCGGCCGGAAGGCCAAATCGGCCACTGCCATGTTTTCCCCCATTCGTTGCTGGCGCCGCCATGGCGAACGGGCGGCTCGCGTCGCTCGACCGTCCGCCGCCGCCCGTCAAACGCCGCGCAGCCTAGGCCCAGGTATCCTTGGTAATGCTGTCGTACCAGCTATCGGCGTAGATCGCCTCCTGCCGGCGGAATTCGTCGGCCGCTTCGCGCGGGCTCACTCCGCCAGAGTCCTTGATCTCCACCACCGCGCCATTGGCGTCGGCGCTGAACACGCCGGCGACCGAGATGGCATAGTCCTTGGCGATGTGGCTGTAGCAGGTATTGACCCAGGTCTTGGCGGACGGCTCGCGGCCGGCCAGCATGTCGATGGCGGCAGCCGCCGCCACCTTGCCCATGCTGTTGGCAACGAAGCCGGACTTCGGCGCCGGCGCGGCGATGGTGGCATCGCCGATCACGTGGATGTCCTTGATCAGTTTCGATTCGAACGTGCGCGCGTCGATCGGACACCAGCCGGAACCGTCGGCAAGGCCGCCGTCGCGGGCGATCCGGCCGGCGTAATGCGGGCAGATCACATTGGCGACCGCTGCCTTGTGCACCGTGCCGAGCTGGGTTTCCAGCGTCATCGCCGCCGGATCGACCTTGCTCACCTGGCCATCCTTCGACAGCGCCACCCATTCCACCATGTCGCCATAGAGCTTCTTCCAGCCGTCCTCGAACAGCGGCTTCTTGGAAAAGGCGTCCTTGGCATCGAGCGCGATCAGCTTCGACTTCGGCTTGGCCTGCTTGAGATAGGCCGCGATCATCGAGATGCGCTCGTAGGGGCCGGGCGGGCAACGAAACGGGTTGGCCGGGATCGCCATCATCACCACGCCGCCGTCCGGCATCGCCTCGAGCTGCTTGCGCAGCAGTACGGTCTGCTCGCCCGGCAGCCAGGCATGCGGCATCTTCTGCGCCGCCGCTTCGTCATAGCCGGAGATGGCACCCCACTTGATGTCGATGCCGGGCGAGACGATCAGCCGGTCATAGGCAAGGCTCTGCCCGCCGGCCAAGCTCACGGTCTTGCCGGCGGCGTCGATCGCCGTTGCGGTGTCATGCGCCATGGTGACGCCGGCCTTGGCAAGGCCATCATAGCCGAAGGTGATCTGTTCCATCGTGCGCCAACCCGCCAGCACCAGGTTGCTGTAGGGGCAGGTGACGAAGCTGCGCTTGGCCTCGACCAGCGTCACCTGGATGCTGGGCGCCCAGCGGCGCAGGGCCTTGGCGGCGCTGGCACCGCCGAAGCCACCGCCAACGATCACCACCTTGGGCGCCGCTTGCGCCCGCGCCACATAGGGCGCGCCAACCGCGCCTGCCAAGGTCGTTGCGCCGGCCAACTTGAGAAATCCGCGTCGATCGATGCGTCCCATGGCTCCCTCCTACTTCAGGCCAGCAAGGTATTGCGCCAGTTCGGCGATCTGCTCGGGGCTGTAGCCCTTGGCCAAGCGGTTCATCACCGTGGCCGGACGCTGGCCGGACTTGAAGTCGTTGAGCGTGCGTTCGAGATAGTCCTTCTGCTGACCCCTCAGGCTGGGCACGCCGCCGGCTCCGGTCAGTTCGCTGCCATGGCAGCCGGCGCAGGTCGCGGCCATCACTTGCGTCGGCGTCACCGACTGCGCCGACGCGGCGAAGGGCATGGCCAGAACCAGCCCCGCCAGGATGGCGGATTTTCGCATCGCTCCCCCCTTGGTGTTGTCGTCTTGCCTTGCCGCCCGCGTTGGCCGCGGGCCGCGAATACTAGGGCAATTTCCGTACAAATCGAATTGGCATGTTCGGTTTCACTGCAAGCCATTGCCCTGCAACCATGAGTGCAGCGCGGTGGGCTCCGATCCGAGGGCTCGCTGGTCGCGATCCCTCTGATCGGACACCCCCGCCGGCCAACCGCAAGACGGCCTGTCGCGCCTATTCCAGGCGCCGCTCGGGCGTCACGTCGATCGCTCTCGCCCGGCCGATCACCCTGGTCGAGACGGCGCAATCGCGCATGCACGGCTCGCCCCGCGGCAGGTCGGGCTCGGCCAGTTCGAAGAAGCCCGCGGCATTGGGCAGGCGCACCGCCGGCAGGCGCTTGGCGTCGGCCACGAAATCGGCGTCCACCACGTCGTTCAGATGCAACAGGTAGGCGACGACGGCATAGGTCTCGTCGGCGGTCAGGCTCTGCGCATTGCCAAACGGCATGGAGCGAAAGACGTAGTCCCAAACGGTGGTGGCATAGGGCCAGTAGCTGCCGATGGTCTTGACCGGGTCGTGGTCGCGCAGGCTGCCCTGGCCGCTCATCAACGCCGGGAAGCGGCCGGCGCCCTCGCCGAACTCGCCATGGCAGGCAGCGCAGTGTTGCAGATAAAGCTGCTCGCCCTCGGCCACGCTGCCCTTGCCCGCCGGCAGGCCCTGGCCGTCGGGGCGCACGGCGATCGACCAGGCGGCGATCTCCGCTGGCGTCGCCGGGCGGCCCAGGCCAAGACCCGCCGGCTGAGCCGCCGCGCCGCCCGCCGCCAGCAGCAGGCTAACCCAGGCGAACGTTCTCCACCGTGCCATCGCGATTGACCGCCCAGGTCTGGATGCCGTTGTTGTGGTAGATCGGATTGACACCGCGCGTCTTTTGCAGGACCGCCGGGCTCGGCTGCACGAAGCCCTTCTCGTCGATGGCGCGGCTTTGCAGCAGCACTTCCTCGCCGCTCCATTGCCAATCCAGATAGAAGCGCGTCAGGCATTTCGGCAGCACCGGCGGCTCCAGCCGCGCCGTCGTCCAGTTGCGGCCGCCGTCCCGCGAGACATCGACCCGCGCGATGCGGCCCTCGCCCGACCAGGCCAGCCCCTTGATGCAGCGAAAGCCCTTGCCCGCCAGGCGCGCTTCCGGGGCCGGGTCGGTGATGACCGACTTCACCTCTTGCAGCCAGGTGAAGCGGCGGGCGCGTCCGTCTGGCATCAGGTCGGTGTATTTCGCGGTTTCCTCGCGCGTTTGCCAGGGTTGGTCGCCCAACTCGATGCGGCGCAGCCACTTGACCCAGATGTTGCCTTCCCAGCCCGGCACGACGAGGCGCAGCGGATAGCCCTGTTCGGAGCGCAGCCGCTCACCGTTCATCGAATAGGCCAACAGGCAGTCGTCGAGCGCCTTGGCCAGCGGCAGGCTGCGGGTCATCGCCGCCGCGTCGGCACCTTCCAGCAGCAGCCATTTGGCCTGGCCCTTGAGGCCGGCAGCCTCCAGCACCAGGCGCAGCGGCACGCCGGTATACTGCACGCAATGCAGCATGCCGTGCGTGTATTGCACGCCGTTCAACTGCGCGCCGCGCCATTCCATGCCGCCGTTGGCCGCGCATTCGAGGAAATGGAACACGCTGGTCGGCGGAAAGCGTCGCAGTTCGGCCATGCTGAACTTGAGCGGCCGTTCGACCAAGCCGTGCACCAGCAGCTTGTGCTCGGCCGGCGGAATGTCGGGCACGCCGGCATGATGGCGCTCGAAGCACAGCCCGTTCGGCGTGACGATGCCGTCCAGTTCGTGCAGCGGCGTGAAATTGACCGAGGATTGCGGTGTCGCCGTCAGCCATTCGACCGAGCGGCGGATGACATGCTTCTCGTGCGGGCTGGGCTTGCCATAGGGCGCCGCGTCGACGCCTGGCCCCAGATTCTTGGTCCAGTCCGGCGCCTCCGGCTTGAACTCGGCCGCGCGCAGCACAGGCGCCAAGCCGGCCGCGCCCAACACGCCGCCCGCCGCCGCCAGGAAACCCCGTCGATTGCGTCCGCGCCCGCTCACCCCATGCCTCCTGCCTGCCCCCTCAGACCGCCATCCGCACCGCACGGCGCTCTTCCACCCGCACCGTCCCTTGGCGCCGCAGATAGCGCAGCAGTACATCATAGACCGGCTCGCCGGCGGCCGGTTCGGCTACTTGCGCCCAGCCGGCCACCCAGTAGCTCTTGTCGGCGGCCAGCGGTTCGTCTTTCGCCAACAAGCGCAGCTCGTCGATGCGTTGACCGATCGGCGCCGCGGGCCGGATGCGGAAGCCCAGGCCCCCGGTCCGCACCATGTCGCCACCCTGCCGGTAGAACGGATCGGGGTTGAACAGGTTGTCCGCCACATCCTCAAGGATCGCCTTGATCTGCCGGCCGCTCAGCTGCCGCCGCGTCGTGCCGGGATAGCTGATCGCGGTCAGGCTGTAGACATCTTCCAGCGTGATGTCCTGGCCGGGCAATAGCGTAGCCCCCCAACGGAAGCCGGGCGAAAAGGCGATCTCGGCATCGAGTTCCGCCAGCAGCGCATCGCAGATCAGGTCATCCGCCGTGCCGTTGAAGTTGCCGCGCCGGTAGAGCAGCGTCTCGGTGCGCGCAACCGGCTCGGCCAGGCGCGCGGCGTGCGGGGCACGGAGTTCGGCGATGGCCTTGGCCATGCCGGGATCGGGGGCGATCGCCTGGGCCAGCACCGGGATCAGCCTATAGCGCCACTCGGCGATGCGCCCGCCCCGCATGTCGAGGTCGAGGCGGGAGAGGAACTTGCCGTGCGATCCCGAGGCCACGATCAACGTCTGGCCGACCACCGCCGGTTCCAGCAAGGCATCGTGCGTGTGGCCCGACAAGATCACGTCGATGCCAGGCACCAGACGCGCCAGCTTGTGATCGACATCGAAGCCGTTGTGACTGAGCAGCACCACCAGGTCGACCTTGGCCTGGCGCAGCCGCGCCACCTCCTGGCGCAAGGCCTCGTGGCGGATGCCGAAGGTCCAGTTGGGAATCAGCCAGGCCGGATTGGCGATGGGGGTATAGGGAAACGCCTGCCCGATCACGCCGATCGCAAGCCCGCCGCGCTCGAACACGCGGGAGGCTTCGAACACCGGATCCTCGAAATCCCGCTCGCGCACATTGCCGGCCAGGAAGGGGCAGTTCAGGGCGTCCACGATCTCGCGCCAGCGCGCTTCGCCCAGCGTGAACTCCCAATGCCCGGTCATGCCGTCGAGACGCAGCAGGTTGAGCGCCTGCAGCAGGTCGGCGCCCGCGCTCGCCAGCGTGGTATAGGCGCCTTGGAAACTGTCGCCGCCATCGAACAGCAGGACGCGTTCCGCTCGTTCGGCGCGGATGGCGGCGACCAGGGTGGCCAGACGGTCGAGGCCGCCGATCGGCCCGAAGCTCTTGGCCAGGTCCGCGAAATTGTCGCTTCCCAGGAGGTAGGCTTCCAGGCTGTCGGGTGCCAGGCCCAGCCGTTCGATGAGGCGACGGCCAGCCAGCCGCGGCGGCCGGTCGGCCAAGTCGCCCAGGCCGATGTTGACCGCCGCCTCGCGGAAATGCAGCGGCACGAGCTGCGCGTGCAGGTCGGTGAAATGCAGCAGCGTCACCTGGCCGAGCGGCCGGAACCCTAACAGCGCCTCCTGGTCGATCGCCTGGCGCTGGCCGCGGGCAAGCCCCGGCATCCCCAGGCTGGCCGCCACGGCGGCCGCGAAGGCCAGGAACTCGCGGCGCCCGAGCATGCCTGGCTCAGGCCACGTTCACGGCCGCTTCCTCGACGATCACCGTGCCGTCGTCGTCGGTCCAGGCGAATCTCAGGGTGCCGCTTTTCTCGGCCCGGCAGAAAAACGCGAGATACGGGTTGGCCGCGACCGCAGGCGCCAGTTCGGCCGTGAAGACCATCTCGCCATCCAGCGTGCAGACGAACTTGTTGAGGATCTTGCGGGGAATGGTCTTGCCGCTGTCGTCCTTGCGCTGGCCGGATTCCATGGGATGGGTGATCAGCGTGCGAATCTCGAAAGCCTCGCCCCGCTTGACGCTCTTGGGCACCCGCACCCGCGGCTTCGCGGTGGTCGACATCTCGGTTCCTCCTAGCCGCCGCAGCCGCCGATGGTGACCTTAACCAGGGCGCGCGTCTCATAGAGATTGCCCTCGCCGGTCTCCGCCAGCGCGATCAGCTCTTGGGTCTGTTGCAGGCGCACGCGGATCGCCACCCGCGCCTGGCCGGACAGCCGGCCGAAGCGGAACACCGCCACCTGCGGCCGCGGATTGCCGTCGGCGAAGACGTGGATCGCGGTGACCCTGTCCTGCTCGGTCATGGGGCTGTCGAAACTGACCTCGATCGGCACCAAGGAGCCGTTCTCGGCAATCTCCGGCGCGTCCAGCTTGAGCCGCCCGGAAAGCGGCTTGCGGCCCTTGCCGACCGCCGCCAGCGCCTGCTTGAGCTCCGCGCCGCTGTCAGCCCAGGCCCCGCCCGGCGACAGCATGACGAGCGGCAGCCCCGCCGCCCTGCCCAACAGGTGTCGTCGCGTCGGGCGCAACGCGGCCGTCGGCTTGGCTCCCCGCATCTTTCCTCGCTTCCGCCCCGCACCGCTTGCCAGCGGAGCGTTTCTATGCCGCCATTCTAACGGGTCCATTGATCGAACGCATCGCCAGTCGCGGTTTCGGCCGCCCAGCCTTGCACGACCTAGCGAGGGCGCCATGTTTCGTATCGATCCCAATCGTGTCGATCTCGCGCGCGAGTACAAGGCGCGGCCGTTCGGCGTGCATAGCGGCGACTTGCAGATGGTGCTCAACCTGATGCGCGCCCTGCCGGTCGAGGGCCACCACGTGCTGGTGATGAGCAAGCCGCATCGCGAATGGACCCTGGCGGTGATGGGCGGCCGCCCACCCCGACCGCGGCTGCAGCCGAGCCAGGTCTTCACCTCGCTGGAAGCCGCGGAGTGGCACGTCTTCAAGCTGCGCTGGCAGATGCTGACCGGCCAGCCGCTGCAACTCGACTGAGCGACCTCAAGGAGCGGCGATGACCGATCTGATGGGCTATTGCGATCCGCAATCGCTGGCGCCGGGCGATACGCTGCGCGTCATGGTGAGTTGCCTGGGCGCCGATGCCTTCCGCTGCGACATCGTGCGCGTGCTGAGTGCCGAGGCGGGGCCGGACCATCCGCCATTCCGCGAGGAAGTCGTGGCCAATCCGGTCAACCGCGACTACCCCGCGCGCCGCCAGCCGATCGAGATCGGCTCGTTCGCCCTGGTGCCGCCATCGCCCGAACTTGCCGCCTGCGAGAGCTTCACGCTGTCGCTTTACGTCTACCCGACCTTGCCCGGCCAGGGTCGGCAGGGGCTGGCCGGCACGTGGTCGGCGGCAAGCCGTTCGGGCTTCGCCTTGGTGCTGAACGAGGCCGGCGCACCGGAAGTGCTGCTGGGCGACGGCAAGGGGCGGATCGGCCGGCTGTCGACCGACATCCCGCTCTACGCGCGCCGCTGGTATTTCCTTGCCGCCAGCTTCGATGCCGCGAGCGGCCGGCTGCATCTGTTGCAGCAACCGCTCGCCGACAAGAGCTTCCACCCAGCGCGCCGGGTGAGCGCCGAAGCGCAGACCGACGTGGAGCATCTGGTTCGGCCGGGGCCGTTTCTGTTCGCCGCCTGGCATGTCGAGGACGTGGCCCGGCCGACGCCTGGCGGCGGCCTGCGGGCCGGCGGCTTCTTCAACGGCAAGCTCGACAGCCCCCGGCTCAGCCGGCGTGCGCTGAGCGAGGCGGAGGCACTGGCGCTGGCCGGCGACGCACCGCCAAGCGGCCTGGAAGCCGCCATGGTGGCAGCCTGGGATTTCTCCGCCGATATCGCCAGCGAGCGGATCCGCGACCTGTCGCCCAACCGGCTGGACGGCGTGACGGTCAATCTGCCGACCCGCGCGGTGACCGGCCACAACTGGCGCGGACATGAGATGCATTGGCTCAAGGCGCCGCGGGAGTATGGCGCCATCCACTTCCACGACGACGACCTGGCGGATGCATGCTGGCTGCCGGACCTCGAGTTCCCGGTGCCGCAAGACTTGCCGAGCGGCTGCTATACTGTGCGGCTCCGCGCCGGCGAGGCTGAGTTTCACGTGCCGTTCTTCGTGCGGCCGAGCCGGGGCCAGTCGGTGGCGAAACTGGTCTACCTCGCCTCAACCGCCACCTACACGGTCTATACCAACAACCTGGGCCGCTTCACCGGCACGCCGGAACTGCATCACGGCCGGCTGACCGTGCTGGATGCAACCGACGAGTTGCTGTTGAAGCATCCCGAACTCGGCCTGTCGACCTACGACCGGCACCGCGATGGCAGCGGCGTCTGCTACAGTTCGCGGCTCAGGCCGGCGACCAACGTCAGGCCCAAGGGTCGGCTGTGGAACTACTGCGCCGACATGTTCGTCGTCGACTGGCTGTCGCGCAGCGGCGAGCCGTTCGATGTGATCACCGACGAGGACCTGCACCGCGAGGGACTGGGCATCCTGCGGCCCTATCGCTGCCTGGTGACCGGCAGCCATCCGGAATATTTCTCGGGCGCGATGCTGGATGCGCTCGACGCGTTCACACGCGGCGGCGGCCGGCTGATGTATCTGGGCGGCAACGGCTTCTACTGGCGCATCGCCTATCACCCGCAGCAGCCGGGCATCATCGAGGTGCGCCGCGCGGAAGACGGCACGCGCGCATGGATCGCCGAGGTGGGCGAATACTATCACAGCTTCGACGGCGAATATGGCGGCCTGTGGCGCCGCCAGGGCCGGCCGCCCAACCTGCTGGCCGGCGTCGGCTTCATCAGCCAGGGATTCGACGCTTCAACGCCCTACCGCCGCACGCCACAAAGTCGGGACCCGCGGGCCGCCTTTGTGTTCGACGGGATCGACGGCGAACTGCTGGGCGATTTCGGCATGCTGCAGGGCGGCGCCGCCGGCTTGGAACTGGACTGCTACGATGCCGGCCTGGGCTCGCCACCGCATGCGCTGGTGCTGGCGAGTTCGGAAAACCATTCCAACGTCTATCAACTGGTCGCCGAGGAAATCGCCGTCGCGCACGGCGCCACCGACGGGGTGCAGAACCCGCGCGTGCGGGCCGACCTGGTGTTCTTCGAAACCGCTGGCGGCGGCGCGGTATTCTCCACCGGCTCCATCGCCTATGCCGGCAGCCTGGGCAGCAACAACTTCGACAACAATATCGCGCGGCTCACTGCAAACGTGTTGCGCCGCTTCCTCGATCCAACGCCGTTCCGGATACCCGACTGCGGTCGCTAGCAGCAGCTAGGCGGCGCGCCGGTCGGCGGACAGCGGCGGCGCCTCGGCAGCGGGCGCCAGCGGCTCGGCCAGGCGCTGACGACCGACCAATTCGGCCAGCTCGACCCGGGCGCGCGACAGCACCACATCCAGGCTGTCGGTTTGCTCGACATCGACGAAACGCACAAGGCGCCCGAAGGCCATGGCGGCCGCCATTCCCAGCAACAGCCAGCATGCGAACCCGACGATCCACCAGGTCATGACGGCGCCTCCGCGCGGTCGGCCTTGACGGCCAGGAAACGAGGCTAGGCCAGCGCTTGTAAATAGCAAGTTAACGGCGGCCGTGGAGGCTCTATGCTGGCCCGCATGACCGCGGGTCGCCTGGTGTTCCTGCTCTGCCTGGCGGAAATCGCCAGCATGCTGGGTTTCGCAGTGTTTCCCGCGCTGCTGCCGATTTTCCTAAGCGATTGGCGGCTTTCCGCCGGCGAGGCGGGCTGGCTGTCGGGCGTGTTCTTCGCCGGCTACATGGGCGCGGTGCCGGTGCTGACGGCGCTGACCGACCGCTTCGACGCCCGGCGGATTTTCCTTTGCGGCAGCCTGCTGAGCGGTCTCGCCAGCCTGCTGTTCGCGCTCCTGGCGCAAGACTTTTGGAGCGCGGTGCCGCTGCGGCTGCTGGCGGGTGCCGGGCTTGCCGGCACCTACATGCCCGGGCTGAAGGCGCTGACCGACCGCTTGGCGCCCGCCGCCCAGCCGCGCGCCGTCTCGTTCTACACATCCAGCTTCGGGCTGGGCGCCAGCGCCTCGTACTTCCTCTCCGGCGAAGTCGCCGCCCTGGCGGACTGGCGCTGGGCATTCGCGCTGGCGGGGCTGGGCGGGCTCGCCGCCTTCGCGATCGTGGCCGCGGCGTTGCGGCCGCTGCCGCCCACCGCGCCGGCCTCGGCCTGGCGGGTGCTGGATTTCCGCCCGGTGCTGCGCAACCGAGAGGCAATGGGCTATGTGCTGGCCTATGCCGCGCACAACTGGGAATTGTTCGGCCTGCGCTCGTGGATCGTCGCCTTCCTGGTGTTCGCCGCCAGCCAGGCGCAGGCCGAGACGGCCGGCTTCTGGAGCGCCACCGCCATCGCCGCGCTACTCAACCTGTTGGGCACCCCAGCCAGCATCCTGGGCAACGAGGCCGCGACCCGCTTCGGCCGTCGACGGATGGCGGCCTGTTTCCAGCTCGTCTCGGCGGGTTTCGCCGGCTGCGTCGCCCTGTCGGTCGGCATCGCGTATCCGATGCTGATCGGCCTGCTCGGGCTTTATGCCATGCTGCTGATGAGCGAGTCGGCCGCGGTCACCACCGGCGCTGTGCAGGCGGCCAGGCCCGAGCGCAAGGGCGCCACCATGGCCTTGCATTCGACCCTGGGTTTCGCGTTGGCCTTCCTGGGCTCGCTGGCACCCGGCCTGGTGCTGGATGCCGCCGGCGGCACGGGCAGCGCCGTCGCCTGGAGCCTGGCCTTCCTCAGCATGGGCGCGGGCGTCGCGCTCGGTCCGCTGGCGCTCTGGCTGACCCGGCCACGCGGCTAGCGCTTGGCGCGAGGATGCGCCGCGTCATAGACCTGCAGCAGCCGGCCGGCATCCAGGCCGGTATAGCGTTGCGTGGTCGACAGGCTGGCATGGCCCAGCAGTTCCTGGATGGTGCGCAGGTCGCCGCCCGCCGACAGCAGATGGGTGGCGAAGGAATGGCGCAAGGCATGCGGCGTCGCGTGCGCCGGCAGGTCGAGCGCGCCCCGCAGTTCCGCCATCCGCCCCTGCACGATGCGCGGCGACAGCGGCCCGCCCCTGGCGCCGACGAATAGGGGGCCGTCCGCCGTCAAGGCGTATGGGCAGAGCGCCAGGTAGTCCGCCACCGCGCGGGCAACGGCCGGCAAGATCGGCACCAGCCTCTGTTTGTTGCCTTTGCCGGCGACCGTCAGCGCCGTCCCGAGCGGCGCCACGCCGCGTTTGAGGCCCAGTGCCTCGCCGATGCGCAGGCCCGCGCCATAGAGCAGAGCCAGAACCGCGCCGTCGCGAGCGGCGATCCAGGGCTCCGCCACCACGCAGTCGACGCCGCTCACAGTCCGCTTGGCCTCGGCGATGGCGAGCGGCTTGGGCAGACCCGGAGGCAGCTTGGGGCCGCGCTGCGCGGCGACGGCGGCATTGGCGAACCAGCCCTGTCGCTCGGCATGGCGGAAAAAGCCACGCACCGCCGCCAGCGCACGCTGGGTCGAGGCGGGCGCGAGGCCGGCCCGGCGGCGGGCGGCGAGCCACGCCCTGAGTTCGGCCGGGCCCAGCCGCCTCAGGCCGGCCACGTCGACCGGCCCCGCCAGATGCTCGGACAGGAAGGCGATAAAGCCGGAAAGGTCGCGGCGATAGGCGAGCAATGTGTGCCGCGAGACGCGCCGCTCGCCGGCGAGCCAGGCGAAAAAACGCTCTGCCAGCGCCGCCACATCGGCCGAAGCGCCGGTCAGCGGGGCAGGTGCAGCCATCCGCGGATCAGCCGGGCCAGCACATGCGCCAGGAACTGCAGCAGTTCCGTTCCCTGGCCTGGATGAAAGCGTTCGGGATCGCGGCTGCCCAGCGCCAGCAAACCAACCGGCGCCAGCCGGCTGGCGCTCAGCCGAACCAGCGCCTGGCTGGCAACCAGCTTGGCGGCCGGCCCGAAGATCGCGGCATCGCCCTTGCCGGGTTGCGCCAGCAAGACTTCGCCACGGCCGAGCAGCAGGTCGATGCCACCGGCCGCCAGCACGAAGACGCCCGGTGTCTTGGCCCGCCGCGCCGCCTCGCCCTGTTGCGCTTCCACGCCCAGCGTCACCGCATCGAGCAGCAGCGTGTCGCGCAAGTCGTTGGTGACGATGTGGATCAAGTGCTCGAAACTGGTGGCCTCCAGCATGGCCAGCACCGCCTCGTGCACTTGCGTCTGCACCGCCATGTTGTGCCGTCCGGCGGCGATCAGCTCACCACGCTGTCGCGTCAGTTCGCCGAGTGCGGCCTGCAGCCGACGCAGCATCGCCGCCTGCAGGTCGTGCACATTCCCGGCGGCAAAGCGCGTCGGCGGGTCCTGCGCCAGCAGCAGATCGGGATGCTGGGCAAGAAACTCCGGATGCCGCGCCAGGAACGCCCGCACCGCCTCCGGTTGCGGGTCGGCCGGCGCCGGCGCTTGGCCCGCCCCTTCCGGCTGCGGCGAGGGGCCGGCCATCAGCCGTTCTTCCGGTCCAGAATGGTTTGGCCGGTTTTCTCCCAATCGGCCAGGAAAGCGGCCAGGCCCCTGTCCGTCAGAACATGCTGCGCCAACTGGCGCAGCACGCTGGGTGGGATCGTGCAGATGTCGGCCCCCAGCTTGGCCGCTTGCAGCACATGCGTGACATGGCGGACCGAGGCGACCAGAACCTCGGTGCGGATATCCTCGTAGTTGTCGTAGATCTCCAGGATATCCTCGATCAGCTGCAAGCCGTCATGGCCCTGGTCGTCGAGCCGGCCGATGAACGGCGAGACGAAGCTGGCCCCGGCCTTGGCCGCCAGCAGCGCCTGGTTGGCGGAAAAGCACAAGGTGACGTTGACCATGGTGCCAGCTTGGCTCAGCGTGCGGCAGGCTTTCAGGCCATCCCAGGTGAGCGGTACCTTGACCGCAATATTCTCGCTGAGTTCCGCCAGCTTGCGCCCTTCGTCGACCATGCGCTGGAATTCGACTGCCGTCACCTCGGCACTGACCGGTCCGTCCACCAGGCCGCAGATCTCTTTCAGCACTTCGAAGAAATCGCGCCCGGTCTTGGCCACCAGCGAGGGATTGGTGGTCACACCATCGATCAGTCCCGTTGCCACAAGATCCCTGATCTCAGTGACGTCCGCGGTGTCGACGAAGAACTTCATGATTCCCACTGCGCCTGCCCGCCACGGCGCATGCCAAGCGGCGCAAGGCAATCTAGCCGATGGGGAATGAACGCGCCAGTTCGCAGCCTGCCGCGACCGGGCGCGTCGCGGTGCTGCTGCCCTATCCGCTGCATGGCGCCTTCGACTACTTGGTGCCAGCGGGCATGGCGCTGATGCCGGGCGAACATGTCGCCGTGCCGCTGGCGGGCCGCGCGGTGCCGGGCGTCGTCTGGGACGCGTCGCCAGGTGCCGCACCCGCAGTGGCGCGCGAGAAGCTGAAGGCGGTGCTGCGAAAGTTCGACATCCCGCCGATGCCGACGGCGATGCGCCGCTTCGTGGACTGGATGGCGGCCTATACTGTCAGCGCGCCCGGCGCCGTCCTGCGGATGTGCCTCAGGGTCAATGCGGCGCTCGAGCCCGAGACGGCGCGCCTGGGGCTGCGGCCGGCTTCCGGCGCGCCCGCCCGGCTGACGCCGGCGCGCGAGCGGGTGTTGCGAATCGCCGCCGATGGCCTGGCGCGCACGGCGTCCGAATTGGCCGAGCTGGCCGATGTCGGGCCGTCCGTGGTGCACGGCTTGCGGGATTGCGGTGCCTTGGACGTCGTGCCGCTGCCGCTGCCGCTGCCGCCCAGGCCGGACTGGCAACGGCCGGGCGCGCGGCTGGAACCGGCGCAGCAAGCGGCCGCGACCGCGCTTGCCGAGCGGGTGCGGACCGGCGGCTTCAGCGTCGCGCTGCTGGACGGCGTCACCGGCTCGGGCAAGACCGAGGTCTATTTCGAGGCCGTCGCCGCGGCGCTGGCGGCGGGACGGCAGGCGCTCGTGCTGTTGCCGGAGATCGCCTTGACGGCGGGTTTCTTGCAGCGCTTCGCGGCGCGTTTCGGTGTCGCCCCCATCGCCTGGCATTCGGAGTTGAAGACGGCCGAGCGGCGGCGCGCCTGGCGCTGGGTGGCGGAGGGCGAGGCGCGGGTCGTGGTGGGCGCGCGCTCGGCCCTGTTCTTGCCTTTTCCAAAACTCGGCCTCGTCGTCGTCGACGAGGAGCACGAGCATGCCTACAAGCAGGACGACGGCGTTGCCTATCATGCTCGCGACATGGCGATCGTGCGGGCGCAACTGGCCGCACTGCCGGTCGTGCTGGTCTCGGCCACGCCCAGCCTGGAGACGCTGGTCAATGTCGACGCCGACCGCTACGCCCGGCTGCACCTGCCGGAGCGCTTCGGCGGCGCCGGCCTGCCCGGCGTCGAGGCGATCGACTTGCGCCGCGAGCCGCCGCCGCGCGGAGCGTGGCTGTCGAAGCGGCTGGTCGAGGCGCTGGCGGCGACGCTTCAGGCCAACGAACAGGCGCTGCTGTTCCTCAATCGCCGCGGCTATGCGCCTCTCACCTTGTGTCGGGCCTGCGGCCATCGCCTGCAATGCCCGAACTGCTCGGCCTGGCTGGTCGAGCATCGTTTCCACGGCCGGCTCATGTGCCACCATTGCGGCTACGACACGCGATTGCCGGCGGCGTGCCCCGCCTGCGGCGCGGAGGACCGTTTCGCCGCCTGCGGCCCTGGCGTCGAACGGCTGCTGGAAGAAGTGCGGGCGCTCTTCCCCGCAGCGCGCGCCGAGGTGGTGGCGAGCGACACGATGGCCGGGCCCGAGGCGATCGCCCAACTGGTCGGTCGGGTCGAGCGCCAGGAGATCGACGTCATTGTCGGCACGCAAATGGTGGCCAAGGGCCATCACTTTCCGCGCCTGACGCTGGTCGGCGTGGTGGACGGCGATCTGGGACTGGCCGGCGGCGATCTGCGAGCGACCGAACGCACCTATCAATTGCTGCACCAGGTGGCCGGCCGTGCCGGACGCGAGGCCCGACCGGGCCGTGTGCTGCTGCAGACCTACATGCCGGAACACCCGGTGATGCAGGCGCTGATCGCCGGCGACCGCGACGGCTTCGTTGCGCGCGAGAAGGCCGCCCGCCGGACAGCGGGTATGCCGCCCTTCGGCCGGCTGGTGGCGCTGATCGTCTCCAGCGCCGATGAAGCGGCCGCCGCGCGGGCCGCGCGCGCCTTGGTGGCAGCCGCGCCCGGGGGACCTGGCATCGTGGTGCTGGGGCCGGCGCCGGCCCCGCTCAGCCTGCTGCGCGGCCGTTTCCGCTTCCGTCTGCTGCTGAAAACGCCCCGCCAGACCAATGCCTCTGAATTGACCCGGCGCTGGCTGGCGGCGGGGCGGCCGCCGGGCGGCGTGCGCGTGCAGGTCGACGTCGATCCCTACACTTTCCTCTGACGCCTCACGCGGCACTCGGCCGCCAGCGCCGCAACAGGTCGACCACGTCGGACTTCTGATCGGCCGCGGCGGGACGCGCGAGTTCCGCCAGCAGCCGCCGGGTCGGCTCGAGTTCAGCCGCATCCAGGCCGGTTGCGATGCCGCCCAGGTCCGGCCCCCGCACCGCCAGGGCGCGGGCAATCAGTTCCAGCGCGGTGTTGCCGGCGCGTTCGCCGATACCACCCACGGTACACTCCACTTGGTCGGCGCCGGCGGAGATGGCCGCGAGGCAATTGGCCACCGCCAGGCCCAGGTCGTTGTGGCAATGCACGCTCCAGCGCGCCGCCGCGCCGCCCGGCACCGCCTGCCGCAAGCCGGCCACGAGCCGGCCGAACTCCGTCGGCAGCGCCTGGCTGGTGGTGTCGGCCAGCGAGATGCATCCAGCGCCTGCTTCGATGGCTGCGGCGACGAGTTCGGCGAGGAAGGCGGGCTCGGCATGCGTCGCGTCCTGCGCATTGAAGGCGATCTCGCTCACCTGGCCGCGCGCCAGGGCGATGGCCTTGACCGTGGCGGCCAGCGCCTGCCCGGGCGTGCGACCGACATGTTCCAGGAAGCGTGGCGACGCCGGATGGAAGATGGTGACGCCGCGCCGCTTCGCCTTGGCGAGTGCGACCAGCACGCGTTCCACGTCCGGCCGGTTGACCCGCGACAGGCCATAGAGCACCGGCCCGGTTACGGCTTGGGCCAGGCGCTCCATGGTCTCGACCTGCGAGGGCCCGCCGAAGCCCAGCTCGATGGCATCCACCTTCAGCCGCTCGAGTTGCCGGACGAAGCGCAGCTTGTCGTCGAGTTCCATGGTCAGGCCGGAATTGCGCAGGCCGTCGCGCAAGCTCGTGTCATAGATGCGGATCGTTCGCGCGCTCATGCCGGTTTCTCCGGTAGTCGCAGCAGCGTCAATGCCGCCAGCGCCGTCATCGCCGCCAGTGCATAGAAGCCCGCGGAATAGCCGCCGCTTCCGCTGACGATGGCATGGAACAATAACGGGCCGGCAAACACGCCCAGATAGGTAAAGAAGATCACGCCCGACGTCGCGGGGCCAATGCGGCCGGGCGGCGCCAGGCGGGCGATCTCGGCCAGGAACACGCCGTTCCAGCCGCTGGAACAGGCGCCGTAGGGAATGATGAAGGCGATGACCGCGACGAAACTCCAGCGGGCGTCCAGTTCCGCCGCCACCAGGCCGCCGAGCGCGGTGACGAGGCCCAGCCAGCCGATCACTTGGCGACCGCGCCCCAGCCGGTCGGCCACCCAGCCCCACAGGATGCGGGCGCTGACGCCGGACACCTGCATGCAGGAAAAGGCGAGTCCGGCCTGCACCAGGCTCAGCCCGACGCGTTCCACCAGGATAACGGTCAGGTAGGTCCAGATCGCCATCTGCATGACCGCGTACCAGAAGGTGCAGAAGCACATGCGCTGCAACGCGGGCGCCTCGCGCAGGACCCGCAACCCGGCGAACAGGCCGTCCGCCAGGATCCGCCGGTCGGGCCTTCGGTCATCGTCGAGGTGCCGGCGCAACGGCTGCACGGCGATCAGCGCAAGCAGGCAGGCGAGCGCCGCGAGCAGCATCGCCGCCCGCCAGCCGTATGCGATGGCCAGGGTCGGCAGCACGGCGCCGGCCAGCAGCCCGCCCAAGGGCGAGCCGGCCTGCTTGATCGAGAACACCACGTTGCGCAGATGCGGCGGCGAGAAGCGCGCCAGGATATGGCTGCCGGCCGGCGTGGATGGGCCATAGCCGAGGCCGATCAGCACCGCGCCCGCCGCCAGCAGCGGCAGCTGTCCACTGGCCGAGGCCAGCAAGGCCACCACCGACAGCAAAAGGCCGAACTGCCCCAGTCGCACCCCGCCGAACCGCAGCACCAGGCTGCCGGTGATCAGCGAGAACAGCGTGGTGGCGAGGAACATGACGCCCGAGTAAAGGCCGACGTCCTCGGTCGACACGCCGATGTCGGGCGCGATGGCGGGCGCCAGCACCGGCACCACCAGCTGCGCCATGGCGACCAGCGACTGGATCAGTGTGGTGGCGAAGAGCGGCCAGAGGACTTGGCGCATGCGGAACGGTCCGGTGGGTATTCGCCGCCATAAGGCGGAGTCGGTCGCGCAACCGTCAAGGCGCGATTGCGCTTAAGCTGCCTTCGGGCGGAGGCATAGGCTTCGCGCTCCGCCGCAGGCATAATGGGTCCGCCTGCCGAGGGAGAGACGGGATGGCGACGGATTTGAGCGGCTTTCGCCTGAACGCGGCCGATCTGCGGTTTGTCGGTCAGGGGCTGAAGCGGCCGGAATGCGTGTTGTGCACCGCGGCCGGCGACATCTTCGTCTCGCATTGGGAGGGCGGCGTCACCCGCATCGAGCCGAACGGCCGGCAGACCGACTATCTGGGACCGGGCAACCCGACCATCCGTACCAACGGCTTCGCCATCTCACCCGAAGGCGACTTTCTGTGCGCCAATCTGGAGCCGCCGGGCGGCGTCTGGCGCGTCACGCGGCAGGGCCAGCAATATCCGGTCTGCCTGGAGGCCGATGGCATTCTGCTCGACTCCTGCAACTTCTGCATGGTCGACCACCTGGCACGCTGCTACATCACCGTCAGCACCCGCATGAGCCCGCCCCAGCAGGCCTATCGCAAGGATGTGGCCAGCGGCTTTATCGTGCTGGTCGATCGCAAGGGCGCCCGCATCGTCGCCGACGGCATCGGCTATACCAACGAGGCGATCCCCGACCCGAGCGGCGAGTACCTCTATGTCAACGAGACCTTCGGGCGGCGCACCTCGCGCTACCGCATCGCCGCCGACGGCGGCCTGCGGCAGCGCGAAGTGATCGCTGAATACGGCCCCGGCACCTTTCCCGACGGCTTGGCATTCGACGAGGAAGGCGGCATCTGGCAGACCAGCGTCGTCTCCAACAGGCTGATCCACATCGCGCCGAACGGCCGGCAGACGGTCGTCTATGAGGAGAGCGATGCGGCAGACGTGGCGGCGATCGAGGCGTCCTATCAGGCGAACGCGATGCGGCCGACCGCGATGAGCGAGATGAAGTTCCAGGTGGCGAAGAACATCGCCTCGATCAATTTCGGCGGCCCCGACCGGCGCATCGGCTATATGGGCAACCTGCAGGACGCCCGCGTCTATGCCTTCCGCGCGCCGGTCGCCGGCCTGAAGCCGTCGCATTGGGAAATTCGCTTTTGACGAACGAGGTCGCCTTCGAGGTCTGCGTGCTGCCGGGCGACGGCATCGGCGTCGAGGTGACAGAAGCGGCGCTGGAAGTGTTGCGCGCGGTCGAAGCCAAGGTCGGCGGCTTTCGATTGCAGCTGACCAACCATCCGGCCGGCGCCTTCTGCCATCGCGACACGGGCGAGGCGCTGCCGGCCGCCACGCAGGCCGCAGCCGACCGGGCCGATGCCATCCTGCTGGGCGCCATGGGCCAGCCGGAGATCCGCAACGCCGATGGCACGGAGATCGCGCCGCAGCTCGACTTGCGCTTTCGCTACGGCCTCTATGCCGGCGTCAGGCCGTGCCGGGCGTTGTCGGGTGGGCCCTTGGCGCTGCGCCATCCGCGCGCGGCCGAGATCGATTTCGTGCTGATCCGCGAGAGCACGGAGGGTCTGTTCGCCAGCCGGGGCAAGGGCGAGCTGATCGACGATCGCGAGGCACGCGACACGCAAGTGATCACGCGCGCCACTTCGGAACGACTATTCGACTTCGCTTTCGGCCTGGCCGAACGCCGCAAGACGCAGGGCCGCCCCGGCAAGGTGACGCTGGTCGACAAGGCCAACGTGTTTCGCTCCTTCGCGTTCTTCCGCAAGGTGTTCGACGAGCGCGCAGCCCGCTTTCCGGGCATCGCCGCCGAGCGGCTCTACGTCGATGCCTGCGCGCTCGACCTGGTGCGCCGGCCCTGGGAGTTCGACGTGCTGGTGACCGAGAACATGTTCGGCGACATCCTGTCCGACCTGGCGGCGGGCCTGGTGGGCGGCATGGGCTTCGCCGCTTCCGCGGACATCGGCGATGCCAACGCGGTGTTCCAACCGGCGCACGGCACGGCACCCGACATCGCCGGCCAAGGCAAGGCCAATCCGACCGCCGCGCTGCTGTCGGCGGCGATGATGCTCGACTGGTTGGCCGAGCGGAAGAACGTCGCTGCCGCCGCCCAGGCCGCGAGACTGATCGAGAAGGCGGTCGGCGCCGTGTTCGCCGGCGGCCGGGCGCGGCCCTTCGATGCCGGCGGGCGGGACGGCACGCGCGCTATGACCGATGCCGTGCTGGCCGAGCTTGGCCGGGGTTGAGGCCTATTCGGCGGCGCGCAATGCCGCCTTGGGCGTAAGGCCGACTTGGCGCAGCGCCTCGGCCAGACGCGCGATCTCGGCGGCCGGCAGCTTGACCAGCGGCGGGCGGACCACGGCCTTGGGCAGGCGGCCCAGCAGCACCAGGCACTCCTTCATGCGGTTGTGCATGTCAAGGAAGGGGGCCGCGTAAAACGCCTGCGCCAGGGGATAGATGCGCTCGTTGAGCGCCTGCGCGGCGGCCAGGTCCTTGGCCTTGACCGCCTGGAAGAGCTGGGTCTGCAGGTCGGGAATGACGCTGCCGGCCCCTGACAACAAGCCGTCCGCGCCCATCACCAGCGAGGCCATCAGCCAAGCCGAATGCGTGGTCAGCACACTGACCGGCCGGCTGAGCGCCTGAAACGCGCGGATCTGCCGTTCGTGCAGCATGGGGTCCGCCGACCAGTCCTTGATGGCACGGATGCTCGGCACCCGATCGAACAGCTTCAGCAGGGTATCGAACGGGTAGCCCAGGCCGCTTGCCGCCGGATACTGGAAGACGATGAGCGGCAGGCTGCTGGCATCGGCGATGGTGGCGAAATGCGCCAGGGCCATTTCCGGCCGGAGTTGCCCGCCCATGCTCATGCTGTTGGGCGGGAAGCAGAGCAGGGCCGAGGCCCCGGCCGCGTCCGCCATGCGGGCCAGCCGGGCCGCCTCCAGGCTGCCGTCGGCGTAGATGCCGTTGATCACCGGCAGCCGGTCGCCCACTTCCGCCAGCGAGAAGTCCAGGATGCGCCGCTGCTCCGCGAAGCCGCAGGCATGCACTTCCGAGGCATGGCCGTTCACCGTGACGGCGGCGAGGCCAGGCGTCGCGCAAACCTCGGCCAGATGCGCGCGGCTGCTGACCTCGTCGATCGAGAAATCGTCGTGCAGCGCCAGCAGCGTGGCAGGTATCACGCCGCGTGGCTGGAAGTCGTTGAATCGCGGCATCGCCGCCTCCTTGCCACTCTTGGCCGACGTTCCCGCGCGCCGGCGTCCAGGTCAAGCCTGTTCAGAGCTGCCGTTGCAGGGCGCCGACAAACCGCTCCAGTTCGTCTTCGCTGTTGTAGTAATGCACGCCCAGCCGGTTCATCAGGGGTATGCTGCGGGCCTCCATGTCGAGCCGGGTCGAAGCGACCGAGGTGGTGGAGATGTTGATGCCTTCCTTGGCGAGCGCCGCCTTCAGCGCCAGCGGATCCCGGCCCGCCGCCTGGAAGCTGACGATGCCGGAGCGCAGGCGGCCCAGATCGCGCACCGTCACGCCGGGCAAGCCGGCGAGCCGTTGGCGCAAGTCTTCCGCCAGGGCGTGCACGCGAGACCAGATCGCCGGCAGACCCCAGCCGAGCGCGTAGTCGGCCGCCACACCCAGCGCGAGCTTTCCGGCGATGTAGTTCTCCCAGTTCTCGAAGCGCCGCGCGTCGGGCCGCAGCGTGTAGCGATGGCGCGCGGTCCAGGTGGCGGCATGCAGATCGAGGAAGGGCGGCGACAGGCGATCCAGCATGGCGTGGCGCACGTAGAGGAAACCGACGCCGCGCGGACCGCGCAGGAACTTCCGCGCCGTGGCCGACAGCATGTCGCAGCCGATCGCCTCGACGTCGATCGGCATCTGGCCGACCGACTGGCAGGCATCCAGCAGGAAGGGCACGCCGGCGGCCCGCGCCAAGCGGCCGATCGCGGCCGCTGGATTGACCAGCCCGCCGTTGGTCGGCACATGGGTGACGGCGATCAGCTTCGTGCGCGCATCCAGCAGGTTGGCGAGCGCCGCCACATCCAATTGCCCGCTTTCGTCGTTCGGCACGACGACGACTTCGACGCCCGTGCGTTCCGCCATCTGCAGGAAAGCAATATAGTTGGAGGCGTATTCCGCCATCGCGGTCAGAATGCGGTCGCCGGCGCGGAAACGCTGGCCGTAGAACGCCATGTCCCAGGCGACCGTGGCATTCTCGACCACCGCGATCTCCTCGGGCCGGCAATTGAGCAGGCGCGCGAGGGCGTCGTAGGTGGCCTCGACCGCGTCCTCGCGCCGTTCCGCCGCCTCGTAGCCGCCGATCTCGGCTTCCAGGCGCAAGTGCTCGGTCAGGGCACGCAGCACCGGCTCGGGCATCAGCCCAGCGCCGCAATTGTTGAGGTGCACGACGTGGCCGACACCTGGCGTTTCGGCCCGCGCACGGGCGAGATCGAGGTTCGCGGTCATCGCCGGCTCAAAGCGCCCGATGCAGCGCGCCGAACAGCCGGTCGATATCGGCGTCGTTGTTGTAAAGATGCGGGGTAACCCGCATGGCGTCGCCGCGCACGCTGACATGCACGTTCTCCGCCGCGAGCCGACGGGCCAGGTCGCTGGCACCGCCTTGCGGCAGGCGCAGCCCGAGAAAGTGGCCGGCCCGCAAGTCACGCGGTGCCGCCCGCAATTGCAATTCCTGGGCCCGCTCGGCGATGCGGTCCGTCAACCCCCGCAGGCTCGCCTGGATCGCCGGCACACCCCAGGCGTTGAGCTGCTCCAACGCCACCGTCGCGACCGGCAACAGGCCGAAATTGGCGCCCTCGCCCACATCGAAGCGCCGAGCACCCGGCTGCAAGTCCTCGCGGTAGTCGACCAGGCGCGCGAAATCCTGGCTGCCGGCGCGCGCGATCCAGTTGAACTCGATGGGCCGCCCGTCCTGGTAGCGCGGGCTGACATAGAGGAAGCCGCAGTAATAAGGGCCAAGCAGCCACTTGTAGGTGGCGGCGACGGCGAAGGCCGGTTGCACGTCCCGCACATCAAACGGCAGGGCGCCCGCCGACTGAGTCAGGTCGAGCACCAGTTCGGCACCGACCTCGCGGGCGCGGCCGCCGATCCGCGCGAGGTCGATCAGCCCGCCATCGGTCCAGTGGCAGTGCGGCAGAGCGAGCAACGAAACGCTGTCGTCCAGCGCCGCCAAGATCGCCTGGGTCCAGTCGCCGTCGGGCGGCCGGGCCACCGTCAGCAGATCCGCCGCCCGCTCGGTCGCCAGCTTGCGCCAGACATAGACGTTGGAGGGGAACTGGTCCTGCAGCAACAGGATTCGGCTGCCGGCGGGCGGCTTCAGGTTCGCGGCCGCGACCGAGAGGCCATAGCTGGCCGCGGGAACCAGCGCGATATCGCCCGCCGCGGCGCCGATCAGCCGGGCAAACAGCTCTCGGGCACGCTCGGGGCCGGAAAAGAAGTCCGGTGTCGTGATCCGCCAGGGCTGCGCCTTGCGCGCCGCCGCCTCGCGGCCGGCGGCGACCGCGCTGTTCAGCAGCGGCGACATGTAGGCGCAGTTGAAATAGGCCACCTCCTCCGGCAGGTCGAACAGGTGGCGCTGGCATAGGATCATTGGCCGTCCTCCCGGCTGGAGCCGCCGTTCATGTCAGGGGTGGCGCCGGACAAGTCAACCATCGGTCTGATGCTGCAATGCGACAAATGAAGGGATTGACAGCCGGCCGAGGGGCGACGATTGATCGCCGGCCTTGCCGGCCGGGGTGTCTGGCCGGCCGCGACAGGAGGGCGGCATGCAGCCAACCTTGCGCCCGAAGGTGGCCAATTTCTCTTCCGGCCCCTGTGCCAAGCGGCCGGGCTGGACGCCGGATGCGCTGGCCGGCGCGCTGCTCGGCCGCTCGCACCGGGCTGGCGCCGCCAAGGCCAAGCTGCACGCGGCCATCGAAGGCACCCGCCGCCTGCTGGGCGTGCCGGTCGGTTGGCGCATCGCCATCGTGCCAGGCTCCGACACCGGCGCGGTGGAAATGGCCCTGTGGAGCTTGCTTGGACCGCTGGGCGTCGACCTGCTGGCCTGGGAGAGCTTTGGCCAGGGCTGGGCGACCGACGTGTTGAAGCAATTGCGCCTGAAGGACGTGGGGCTGCTGGAGGCGCCTTACGGCGAACTGCCGGACTTGGCAGCGGTGGATTTCCGCCGCGACGTCGTGCTGTGCTGGAATGGCACGACGTCGGGCGTGCGCGTGCCCGACGGAGCGTGGATCGCGGCCGACCGCCAGGGCCTGGTCATCGCCGACGCCACCTCTGCCGCTTTCGCCATGCCGCTGCCCTGGGACAGGCTCGATGTCGTCACGTTTTCCTGGCAGAAGGCGCTGGGGGGCGAGGCGCAGCACGGCATGCTGCTGTTGGGCCCGCGCGCCGTGCAGCGCCTGGAAAACCACAGCCCGCCCTGGCCGATGCCCAAGCTGTTCCGCCTGACCAAGAACGGCAAGCTGGACGAGGCGATCTTCAAGGGCGATACTATCAACACGCCGTCGATGCTGTGCGTCGAGGACTATCTGGACGCGCTGCGCTGGGCCGAAAGCGTTGGCGGGTTGCCGGCGCTGATCGCCCGCTCGGAAGCCAACCTGGCGGTGGTGGCGGACTGGGTGGAACGCACGCCCTGGGTCGCCTTTCTGGCGCGCCGGCCTGCCATTCGGTCCTGCACCTCGGTTTGCCTTGCCTTCGCCGATCCCTGGTTCCGATCGCTCTCCGCGCCGGCTCAGGCAGAGACCGCCAAACGATTGGTGGCCAGCCTGGAGAAGGAGGGGGTTGCCTACGATATCGGCAGCTATCGCGACGCGCCGCCGGGACTCAGGCTGTGGTGCGGCGCCACGGTGCAGGCGGCGGACCTGGCCGCCCTCCTGCCCTGGCTCGACTGGGCCTATGGCGAAACCAAGGCCGCGGCGCAGAAGGTCGCCTGAAGGATCGCGACATGGTGAAAGTGCTGATTGCCGATGACTTGAGCCCCCGCGCCGCCGACAAGTTCTGCGAATGGGGCGTACTGGCGGAACACAAGGTCGGCCTGAAACCGGAGGCGCTGATCGAGGCGATCGGCGACTACGACGGCCTCGCGGTGCGCTCCGCCACCAAGGTCACCCCAACTGTGCTGGAGGCCGGCAAGCGATTGAAAGTGGTGGGCCGCGCGGGAATTGGCGTCGACAATATCGACGTTGCCGCCGCCACCCAGCGCGGCATCTGCGTGATGAACACGCCGTTCGGCAATTCCATTACCACCGCCGAACACACCATCGCCATGCTGCTGGCGATGGCGCGGCAGATTCCGCTGGCCGACCGTTCGACCCAAGCCGGGAAATGGGAGAAGAACCGTTTCATGGGCGTCGAACTCTATGGCAAGACGCTTGGCATCGTCGGTTGCGGCAATATCGGTTCGATCGTCGCCGACCGGGCGCAGGGCCTGAAAATGAAGGTGCTGGCCTTCGACCCCTTCCTGTCGGAGGAGCGCGCCAGGGATCTGGGCGTCGAGCGGGTCGAACTCGACGAACTGTTCGAGCGGGCCGATTTCATCACCTTGCATACGCCGCTGACCGACCAGACCCGCGGACTGATCAATGCCGCCAACATTGCCAAGATGAAGGCCGGGGTGCGCCTGATCAATTGCGCGCGGGGCGATCTGGTGGTGGAGGAGGATCTGCGCGCGGCGCTGGCAAGCGGTCGGGTGGCGGCGGCCGCGATCGATGTGTTCGCGGTCGAACCCGCCCGGCAGAACGTGCTATTCGGCCTCGACAACCTGGTGGCGACGCCGCATCTGGGCGCGGCCACCGCCGAGGCGCAGGAGAATGTCGCGGTGCAGATCGCCGAGCAGATGGCGGCGTTCCTGCTGCAGGGAGCCGTCGCCAATGCCATCAACATGCCCTCGGTCACCGCCGAGGAAGCGCCGAAACTGAGCCCGTATATCCGGCTAGCCCGCCTGCTCGGCAGTTTCGCAGGCCAGCTCACCGACACCGCCGTCCAGGCGGTGCATCTGGAATACGAAGGCCATGTCGCCGGGCTCAATACCCGGCCGCTGACCGCGGTGGCGCTGGAGGGGCTGCTGCACCCGCTAGTCGACAGCGTGAACATGGTGAACGCCCCGGTCATCGCCCGCGAACGCAATATCGAGGTGCGCGATACGCGTACCGACCGGGCCGGCGACTACCAGACGCTGATCCGCCTGACGGTGCGGACCGAGCGCTACACCCGCGATGTCGCCGGGACATTGTTCGCCGGCCAGCATCCCCGCCTGGTGCAGGTCAAGGGGATCAAGCTGGAAGGCGAACTCGGCCGCTACATGCTCTATGTCACCAACCAAGACCGGCCCGGTCACATCGGCCGGCTGGGCAGCCTGTTGGGCGGCGCGGGCATCAACATCGCGTCCTTCCACCTGGGCCGCGCCTCGGCGGGCGGCGATGCCATTGCGCTGATCGAGACCGACCAGCTGGTGAGCGAGGACGTGCTGGCCAAGGTGCGGGCCTTGCCCAGCGTTGCGCAGGCCAGGGCGCTGAGTTTCTAGCCGTCTGCGCTATACTCCACGCTCGCATGACCGATTTCGCTGACCTTGCCCTGCTGCCCGAGGGGCTGCACGACGAACTGCCGCCGCGGGCGCAGCAGCAGGCCGACAGCATTGCCCGCCTGACGGCGGTGTTCGACGGGCATGGCTATGACCTGGTCGAGCCGCCGCTCGTCGAGTTCGAGGAAAGCCTGCTCGCCGGTCCCGGCGCCGGCGTGTCGCGGCACATGTTCCGGCTGATGGACCCGATCTCGCAGCGCATGATGTGCGTGCGCGCCGACCTGACGACACAGGTGGCACGCATCGCCGCGACGCGCCTGGCGGGCCGGCCGCGCCCGTTGCGGCTGTGCTATGCCGGCCAGGTGCTGCGCGTGCGCGGCACGCAGCTCAGGCCCGAGCGGCAGTTCGCGCAAGCCGGGGCCGAACTGATCGGCGCCGATTGCCTGGCGGCCGATGCCGAGGTGGTGATGCTGGCGGCCGATGCGGCCGCGGCGGTCGGCATCTGCGGCTTGTCGGTTGACTTGACCGTACCCAGCTTGGTCACCGGGGTCTGCCAATCGCTAGGCCTGTCGGCAAGCCTTGCCGAGCGGGTGCGGCTTGCCCTCGATCAGAAAGACCGCGCTTCGTTGGCCGAGCTGCCGGCCGAGCAGCGCCAAATCTTCTTGGGCCTGCTGCAGGCGACCGGGCCGGCGGAGACGGCGCTGCCGGTGCTGGATCGGCTGGTCATGACGGGCGAGATGTCAACGGTGGTGATGCGGCTGGCGGAACTCGTGCGGCTGCTGCGGGCGCAGGCTCCTGAACTGGTCGCAACCGTCGACCCGGCCGAGAGCCGCGGCTTCCAGTACGAAAGCGGGGTCAGCTTCACGCTGTTCGCCAGGGGCGTGCGCGGCGAGCTCGGCCGCGGCGGGCGCTACGCTCTGTCGGGCGGCGAAGGCGCCACCGGATTCTCGCTCTATCTGGACAGCCTGATGCGGGCGATACCGGAAGCCGCGGCGCGGCCGCTTGTTTACCTGCCGCCCGGTGTGCCCCGGGCGGAACAGGCACGGCTGCGCGGCGCCGGCTGGCGGCTGCTGGCGGGGTTCGCCGCCGGCCCGGCCGAAGCGGAGGCACGCAGGCTGAACTGCACCCATCTCTTGCGCGACGGCATCCCGGTCGCGCTTTCCTGAGGCAGGTCATGGCGAATGTCGCGGTGGTCGGCGCCCAATGGGGCGACGAAGGCAAGGGCAAGATAGTGGATTGGCTGTCCGAACGCGCCGCGGTGGTGGTGCGCTTCCAGGGCGGTCACAACGCCGGGCATACGCTCGTTATCGACAACGAGACCTACAAGCTCAGCCTGCTGCCCAGCGGCATCGTGCGCAAGGATCGCCTCTCGATCATCGGCAACGGCGTGGTGGTCGATCCCTGGGCGCTGCTGGCCGAGATCGACGCGATCCGCCAGCGCGGCATCACGGTGACGCCCGACAGCCTGCGACTTGCGCACAATGCCTGCCTCATCCTGCCGCTGCACCGTGAGCTCGACGGCTGGCGCGAGGAGGCGCCGGGCGGCCGCGCCATTGGCACCACGCGCCGGGGCATCGGGCCGGCTTACGAGGACAAGGTCGGCCGCCGCGCCATCCGGGTCTGCGACCTGGTCGATGCCGCGACGCTCGACCCCAAGATCGACAACCTGCTGGTGCACCACAACGCGCTGCGCCGCGGTCTCGGCAAGCCGGAGGCCGACCGCGCCAAGCTGCTCGGCGAATTGCGCGAGGTGGCGCCCCGCATCGCGCCCTATTCGCAGGTGATCTGGCGCGATATCGAGGAGGCGCGCCGGGCCGGCCGGCGCATCCTGTTCGAGGGCGCGCAGGGCGCCATGCTGGATGTCGATCACGGCACCTATCCCTACGTCACCTCGTCCAACACCGTGGCGGGACAGGCGGCGGTCGGCTCGGGCGTCGGGCCGGACGCGGTCAGCTACGTGCTCGGCATCACCAAGGCCTATACGACGCGGGTTGGCAACGGGCCGTTTCCAACCGAACTGCAGGACGCCGTCGGCAAGCGGCTGGGCGAGCGCGGCCACGAATTCGGCGTGGTCACCGGCCGGCCCCGGCGCTGCGGCTGGTTCGATGCCACGATGGTGCGCCAGGCGGTGCGCGTCGGCGGCATCTCCGGCATCGCGCTCACCAAGCTTGACGTACTGGACGGCCTTGAAGAACTGAGGATCGGCGTCGGCTACAGGCTCGACGGTCGGCCGCTCGACTACTTCCCCGCCGAAAGCGAGAAGCAGCACCGGCTGGAGCCGGTCTACGAGACGCTCGCCGGCTGGAGCGAGAGCACGCGCGGCGCCCGGCGCTACAAGGATCTGCCGGCCAACGCCATCCGCTATATCGTGGCGATCGAGGAACTGATCGGCGCGCGCGTGGCGCTGCTCTCCACCAGCCCCGAACGCGACGACACCATCTTCATCCGCGATCCCTTCGCGGATTGAGCGGGAGAACGCTTAACGCCTTCTCAGAGCACCAAGGCGGCGAATGCGCGGCGATCTGACCTGTTAGCGTGTTTCAACGCATGGGCAGCCTTCTCTGCGTCCGCGATAAGTCGAGTGCGTCCATACGGCTGAACCGCTGGCTGGGGTCGTAGTCCGCCTTGTGCCGCTCGTTGCGCAGCCGGAGAAAAGTAGTTGCGAACCCAACGACGTCAGTCGGGAAACCTAGGCTCTTCGCCTGCTCGCACGCCGCCTTGATCGTGCCGTGATCTAAGGCCCTGTAGACTTGCACCCATGCGGCTTCGCTGTACCCTTGTGAACGGCCGACAACCACATCGGCGCACATTTGAGCCAACGTGTGAAACAGCGCGTAATACGCTGTGCTGATCGCTCGCCGCAGGTCCGTCTGTCGCGGTTTGCCCCGGCCACTGTCGGTGAGCCGGCGGGCCGTGGATATCAGGTCTGCGCCTAGCGTGGCGGTCACTCCGATGCAGCGACTTGAGAAGTGGACCCCGGTTTTGGGACCAGGGGCTTGAGTGGAGCCGCGTTCTGATCCGTCATTGTGACGGAGGGAGCGATGGCGAAGACAAGACGGAAGTTTGATGCGGCATTCAAGGCGAAGATCGC
>VGEV01000023.1 GCA_016869175.1 Alphaproteobacteria bacterium | reverse complement strand
TTGTTCGCCCTGACGCGCTATAGGCCCGGCGCTACCATTCCGTCGTGTATGACCCCAGCGCGCGCGGGGCTTCGACGCGATTCAAGCAGGGGCCTTCGGCTTCAACGCCACCACGTTGCCGCCGTCGCGCGGCTTGCCCCGCATGGCGGCGGCGATGCGGCTGGCGATGGCGTCGGACGCGGCCTTAGACATCTCTTAAGTCTTTGCGGGCCTTCGCCTGCTCCTCCTTCCATTCATGGTAGTCGATGATGTGCAGCAGGAATTCCCGGCCCCTCTTTTCGATGAAAAGCCTGATGGCGTGCAGCGCTATAAGCGTCCAAATGAACACCAAAAAACCCTGCATCTGCGGAAAATACATGATGCAAAAGACCCCGAGGAGCCCAAACCCGATCATAATCCTAACCCCCCACTCCTGGCTTCGGGTGTCCCGCGCCTGATCCGCCAGCATCCGCTCGTAGACTTCCGAGAGGCGGTCAACGTTGGCAAACATGTTATTGTGGTCATGGAACATGCGCGGCTCCCTCAAAACATCGATCTGGACTATCGGATGATAATCAGCCGTGCTTGAGATTGCATTTGGCGCCGGCCGGCATGCCCGATTACTCACACGCGGATAGCGTTGGCGCTTCACCGGCTGGGACGCCTCTGGCCGGCGACTACGATTGGGTTGCGCGGTGCCGACCATGTACATCGTGGGGGTCCCCAAAACGGGGTCCCGGCCTGTCGACAAGCCCCGGGGCGGTAGACGCTCGTCCCGCTCCGTCCGGCCTTGGCCGCCAAAGAGTGGTGGGTACAGTGGTGGGTATGTCCCGAGTGTCAAAAGGTAAATTATTGATATGAATGGAGTAATATCCATTGAGTGGCGGAGAGGGAGGGATTCGAACCCTCGGTACCCCAGAGGGGTACAACGGTTTTCGAGACCGCCCCGATCGACCGCTCCGGCACCTCTCCGGGGCCGATAACTAGGCCGGCGGCGGCCCCGGCGCAAGCCCGGCCGGGCGCCGGCCGATGCCGTTGACAGCGCCGCGCCCGGCCCTTATACGGACGGCCTTCCCCGTTGCCGGCGCGGCCCGGCGGCGGGCCTTCGCCGTCCCTTTGGCGGGCGCGCAAGCGAGGTTCGCGGCATGTATGCCATCGTCAAGACCGGCGGCAAGCAATACCGGGTCGCCAAGAACGACCTGCTGACCGTCGAGCAGCTGCCGGCCGGGGCGGGCGAGACCGTGCGGATCGAGCCGGTTCTGCTGCTGGGCGACGGCGAACAGGTGACCTTGGGCACCCCGGTGGTGGCGGGCGCGCTGGTCGAGGCGCAGGTGGTGGAGCAAAGCCGCGGGCCGAAGCTCAGCATTTTCAAGAAGCGCCGACGCAAGCATTACCGCCGGCGCACCGGCCACCGCCAGGAACAGACGGTATTGCGCATCACCAATATCGTCGCCGGCGCGTAGGCGAGGAGAACCGGCATGGCGCACAAGAAATCGGGCGGCAGTTCGCGCAACGGGCGCGACAGCGAGGGCCGGCGCCTCGGCGTCAAGAAGTATGGCGGCGAGCATGTGCTGGCCGGTAACATCATCGTGCGCCAGCGCGGCACCAAGTGGCGGCCGGGCAGCAATGTCGGCGTGGGCCGCGACCACACGCTGTTCGCCCTGATCGAGGGCATCGTGCGGTTCCGCACCCGGGCGCGCGACCGCAGCCATGTCTCGGTCGAGCCGCTTGCCGGGGCGGCGCCGGCGGAGTAGCCCCCGCGGCGGCAGTTGCGGGCGTCGGCGGGGAATGGCGAGCCATTCCCCGTTTTGCTTTGGGCGGCCAGCAAGCGGGCCGGTTGGCCATGAAGTTCCTGGATGAAGCCAAGATCTTCGCGCGCAGCGGCAAGGGCGGGCCGGGCTCGCTCAGCTTCCGACGCGAGAAGTTCATCGAGTATGGCGGCCCGGACGGCGGCGACGGCGGCAAGGGCGGCGACGTGGTGGCGGTGGCGGTGGCCGGCCTCAACACGTTGATCGACTTCCGTTACCAGCCGCATGTGCGCGCCGGCAACGGCCGGGGCGGCGCCGGGCGCAACCGCACGGGCGCCGACGGCGCCGACGCGGCAATCGAGGTGCCGGTCGGCACCGAGATCCTGCTCGAGGACGGCGATACCCCGCTTGCCGACCTGACGGCGCCCGGCCAGCGCGCGACGCTGTTGGCGGGCGGCCGCGGCGGCAAGGGCAATCTGTTCTACAAGTCCTCCACCAACCGCGCGCCGCGCCAGGCCCAGCCGGGCGAGCCCGGCCAGGAGCGTTGCTTCATCCTGCGCCTCAAGCTGATCGCCGACGTTGGCCTAGTCGGCCTGCCCAATGCCGGCAAGTCGACCTTCCTTGCGGCCACCAGCCGCGCCCGGCCGAAGATCGCGGACTATCCGTTCACCACGCTGCATCCGCAATTGGGCGTGGTCGGGATCGACGGCCGCGAGTTCGTGCTGGCCGACCTGCCCGGGCTGATCGCCGGCGCGCATGACGGCGCCGGGCTGGGCGACCGTTTCCTGCAGCATGTCGAGCGCTGCCGAGTGCTGCTGCATCTGGTGGACGGCACGGCGGAGGATCCGGTCGCGGACTACCGCACGATCGTTGCCGAACTGAAGGCCTATGGCCACGGCCTGGCCGCCCGCCCCCGCCTGGTCTGCCTCAACAAGTCGGACGCGCTGACCCCCGCCGAAGCGGCCGCCCGGCAGCGCCGGCTGGCCGGCGCCGCCCGGCGGCCGGTCATGCTGCTGTCGGGCCAGGCGGGTACCGGGGTCGGCGACGTGCTGCGCGCGCTCGGGCGCCAGCTCGACGCGCACCGGACCGAGGAACCGGCATGAGCGGCCGGCTAGCCAGCGCGCGCCGGATCGCGGTCAAGATCGGCTCCAGCCTGCTGGTCGAACGCGACAATGGCGACCTGCGCCGGGCCTGGCTCGACGCGCTGCTGGACGATGTGGCGGCGCTGCGCCAGAACGGCGCCGAAGTGCTGCTGGTGTCCTCCGGCGCCATCGCGCTGGGGCGCGGCTCGCTCGGCCTGCCGGCCGGCACGCTGACGCTGGAGGACAGCCAAGCCGCCGCCGCCGCCGGCCAGATCCGGCTGGCGCACGCCTATCAGGAGAGCTTGGCCCGTCACCGCATCGCGGTGGCGCAGGTGCTGCTCACCGCCGACGACACCGAGCAGCGCCGGCGCTACCTCAACGCCCGGGCGACACTGATGCGGTTGCTGGCGCTGGGCGCCGTGCCGGTGATCAACGAGAACGACACGGTGGCGACCGACGAGATCCGCTTCGGCGACAACGATCGCCTGGCCGCGCGGGTGGCGGCGATGATCGGCTGCGAGGCGCTGGTGCTGCTGTCGGACATCGACGGCCTGTACGAGCGCGATCCCGGCCTGCACCCCGATGCCGCGTTCGTACCCGAGGTGAACGAGATCAGCCCGCAGGTCGAGGCCATGGCGGGCGCCTCGCGCTCCGGCCTGGGCCGGGGCGGCATGACCACCAAGCTGCAGGCCGCCCGCATCGCGCTCAACGCCGGCTGCCACATGGCCATCGCCGACGGCCGGCGCAACAACCCGCTGGCCGCCCTGCGGCACGGCGGCCGGGCCACCTGGTTCGTCAGCCAGGCCAACCCGGCGCTGGCACGCAAGCGCTGGATCGCCGGCGGCCTGCGCGCCGCCGGAACCGTGGTGGTCGATGCGGGCGCGGTGGCCGCTCTGCGCGGCGGCAAGAGCCTGTTGCCGGCGGGCGTGCTAGCGATCGAAGGCCAGTTCGAGCGCGGCGATGCCGTGCTGGTGCGCGATGCAGCCGGCAGCGACCTGGCGCGCGGGCTGATCGCCTATTCGGCGGACGAGGCGCGCCGCATCATCCGCCGGCGCACCGCCGAGATCGAAGCGATCCTCGGCTACCGCGGTCGGGCCGAGATGATCCACCGCGACGACCTGGCGCTGCTGTAGCGGGCGTCGCCGCGACAGGACGGCTTCACGCCAGGCCGAGAAATACCAGCATCGCCCGGTTCAAGCGCACGACATCCTCGCCATCCAGGCGTCCGATGCGCATCCCAAGCCTGTCCCTGGAGACGGTCGTGAGCTTATCCACCATCAGTCGCGAGGTGGACCGCAGACCCTTGCGCGCGCTTGGGCCGACGGGCAGGCGGAACAGCGGCGCCTCGGTCTCGTCCGTGCTGAAGACGCAGACCGTGATCGAGGCAGTCGCATCAAAGCGATCATCCTGCACGATGACCGCCGGACGCGGCTTGCCCGCGTAGCCAGCGCCCGACACAGTCCAGACCTCGCCGCGCTTCATGCCACGCCCTATTCGGAGATCGCGTCGATGAAGTCCTGATCCTCTTCCGCACGCGGGCTCCGTGCCACGGCTAGCGATTGGCGGTGCGCCTGGGCGCGGAACGTCGCCGTGCGGGTGTCCAGCACCCAAATCTGGATCGGTCGCAACCCCCGCGCCCGCATGCGTTCGCGGTAGCTGCGCACCTTGTCGCGCGCGCGACGCTTCCGATTGATATCCGCCGTCAAGGGACCGCTCCCGACCGTGGTAACATGTAACCTAGCGGAAGGAGCGCCATGCATGCAAATCCGGCTGCCAGCGCCATCGCGGGCGGTCGCACCGCCGAGTTCGAGGCGATCCTCGGCCACCCGCGGTCGGGCCGAGATGATCGACCGCGACGACCTGGCGCTGCTGTAGAGCCGGGCTGTGGTCGTGCTAATCTTCGAGCACAGGATCGGGACGCGGCAAATGAGCGTGGCGGAGACAAGCGACGGGGGCCAGGACCTGGCGGCGGCGGTGCTGTGCATCGGCCGGCAGGCCAAGGCCGCAGCCGCCCTGTTGGGCCGTGCCACGCCCGAACAAAAAAACCTGGCCCTGAGGCGCGCGGCCGGCGCGGTGCGCCAGCGGCAAGCGGAGATCCTGGCGGCCAACGCGCTGGACATGACGGCGGCGCGCGCCGGGCGGCTCGGCAATGCCATGCTCGATCGTCTGTTGCTCGATGCCAAGCGCATCGAGGCGATCGCCAAGGGCCTTGAAGAGGTGGCGGCCCTGCCCGACCCGGTCGGCCGCACGCTGGCGGAATGGCGCCGGCCGAACGGCCTCAGCATCGCCCGGGTCGCCGTGCCGCTCGGCGTGATTGCCATCATCTACGAGTCGCGGCCCAATGTGACCGCCGACGCCGGCGGCCTGTGCCTCAAGGCCGGCAACGCGGCGATCCTGCGCGGCGGCTCGGAAAGCTGGCATTCCAGCAGGGCCATCCATGCCTGTCTGGTGGACGGGCTGAAAGCGGCCGCCCTGCCGGCGACCGCCATCCAGTTGCTGCCGACCCGCGACCGGGCGGCGGTCGGCTTGCTGCTGGGCCTCAACGACTATGTCGATATCGTGGTGCCGCGCGGCGGCCGCTCGCTGATCGAACGGGTGCAGCGGGAAAGTCGCATCCCGGTGCTGGCGCACCTGGATGGCAACTGCCACGTTTACGTGCATGCGGCGGCCGACCTGGCGATGGCCCAGGCGGTGACCCTGAACGCCAAACTCAGGCGCACCGGGGTGTGCGGCGCGGCCGAGACCCTGCTGGTCGATCGCGCCTGCGCCGGCACGCATCTGCCGGCGCTGGTGCAGGCGCTGCTGACGGCCGGCTGCGAGGTCAGGGGCGATCCGCCGACGCAGGCGATCGACGCCCGTGTGAAACCGGCGAGCCCGGCCGACTGGGACACCGAGTTCCTGGACGCCGTCATCGCGGTCAAGGTGGTCGACGGCCTGGACGACGCCATCGGGCATATCGGTCGGCACGGCTCGCACCATACCGACGCCATCGTGACCGATGATACCGCCGCGGCCGAGCATTTCCTCGCGACCGTCGACAGCGCCGTCGTGCTGCATAACGCCTCGACCCAGTATGCCGACGGCGCCGAGTTCGGCATGGGCGCCGAGATCGGCATCGCCACCGGCCGCCTGCATGCCCGCGGGCCGGTCGGCGCCGAGCAGCTGACCAGCTACAAATACGTGGTGCGCGGCAACGGGCAGTGCCGGCCCTAGGCCCGCCGCTCCGCGGCGATACCCGCCAGCGCATCGGCCTGCTGGGCGGTTCGTTCAACCCCGCGCATGACGGCCACCGCCATATCAGCCTGCTGGCCCTCGGCCGGTTGCGCCTGGCACAGGTCTGGTGGCTGGTCTCGCCGCAGAACCCGCTCAAGCCGACGGCCGGGATGGCCGCGCTGGCCGAACGGCTGGCCGGCGCACGGGCGATCGCCCGCCATCCGGCGATCCGGGTCGGCGACCTGGAGCGCCGGCTCGGCACCCGCCACACGGCGGACAGCCTGAAGGCGCTGCGCCGGCGCTTTCCACGCGCCCGGTTTGTCTGGCTGATGGGGACCGACAACCTGTTGCAATTGCCGCGTTGGCGGCGTTGGCGCACGATCTTATCCACAGTGCCGATTGCGGTCTTCGAGCGCGGCTCCTATGTTTACATGGCCCTGGCGGGGCAAGCCGGCGCGCGCTTTCGGAGCAACCAGGTGCGCGAGCCGCGCGGTCTTTTCGGCCGGTCGCCGCCGGCGTGGAGCCTGTTGCGCCTGCAAGTGCATCCGGCTTCCGCCACGGCGATCCGCGCGGCGAGGCAGCAAGCCGCCGGCGGGGACGGGGCGCCGTCCGCAACGGCGCGGGTCTGGGAGTAGCGTCGCCATCGCCAGAGAGACGGAGCGGTCGCGGACCGAGCGTGGTATGGTGGACCTGGTGGTCCATTCCCTCGACGATGACAAGGCCGAGGACATCGTCGTGATCGAATTGACCGGCAAGAGCAGCATCGCGGATTGCATGGTGGTGGCGACCGGCCGCTCGCAGCGGCACTTGGCCGCCATGGCCGACCACCTGCAGCAAAAGCTGAAGGCCGCCGGCCACGGGCCATGCCGGGTCGAAGGCGAGCGTCAATCGGACTGGGTGCTGCTGGACGCCGGCGACGTCATCGTCCATCTGTTCCGCGCCGAGACCCGGCGCTTCTACAATCTCGAGAAGATGTGGTCGATGGCGTTGCCCGAAGCGCGGGCGCGGGCCACCGGCTAAGCCCTGCCGGTGCGGCTCACCCTGCTGGCGGTGGGCAAGGCCGACGGCACGCCGGAACAGGCCCTGGTCGAGCTCTACCTGCGGCGGCTGCCCTGGCCCACGCGTGTGGTCGAGGTGGTCGAGCGCCGACGGCTCCATGCCGCCGAGTTGACCCGGCGCGAGGGCGAGCTGCTGCTGGCGAAAGTGCCCGCCGGCGCCCATCTGGTGGCGCTCGACCGCGCCGGCCCGGCGCTCGACAGCGCCGGCTTTGCCGGGCTGCTGGGGCAATGGCGGGAGCGCGGTCCGCGCGATCTCGCCTTTGTGATCGGCGGCGCCGAGGGGCTGCACCAAGTCGTGGCGGCGCGTGCGCAAACACGGCTATCGCTTGGGCCCATGACTTGGCCGCACCTGCTGGCGCGGGTGCTGTTGGCCGAGCAGCTCTATCGCGCGGCCAGCATTCTGGCCGGCCATCCCTATCACCGCTAGCCGACATGGGGCATCATCGACCACAGGCGCAGGCAACCACAGGGAAGCGACATGTCCGTGAACCATGACGACGCGCCATGGCCAGTGCGCGAGGACCTGCAGGCTGCGCATGCGCGGGCTTGGCGACGACTGGCCCGGGCCGGGACGTGGTTCTCCGGCGCCGAGCGCGTGGCCATCGCGGCCGAGGCCCGGCAGGCGCAGAACTGCCGGCTGTGCCGGGAGCGGAGCGCGGCGCTGACGCCGGGCGCGGTGCCGGGTCGGCACGACAGCCTGGGCGCCTTGCCCTTGCCGCAGGTCGAGGCGGTGCATCGCATCGTCAGCGACCCCGGCCGGCTCAGCCGGGCCTGGCGGGAAGGCCTGCGTGGCCAGGGCTTGTCGGACGAGCAATATGTCGAGCTGATCGGCGTGGTGGCGACGGTGACGGCGGTCGACACGTTCCGACTGGCGCTTGGCCTTGCGCCTTGGCCGCTGCCGGTGCCGGTATCGGGCGCGCCCAGCGGCTATCGCCCCACCGGCCTCGACGCCGGACGGGCCTGGGTGCCGATGATCCATCCCAAGACCGTGCAGCCCGCGGAAGCCGACCTCTATGCCGGGAGCACCGGCGCCTATGTACGCCAGGCCCTGAGTTTGGTGCCGGATGAGGTGCGCGGTTTCTTCGACCTGGTTGAAACGCAGTATCTGCCGGCGGCGGCGATGCGCGACTACGCGCGCGAACCGCGCGCGATCAGCCATGCGCAGATCGAACTGATCGCCGGACGTGTCTCGGCCTTGAACCAGTGCGTCTATTGAACCACCAGCCATGCGCAGCTGCTCCGTGCGAGCGGCCAACACGCGGGTGCGGACTATGTGCTTTCGGTGATGACGGCGGGTGACGACGGGCGGGGCGGCAGCGTTCCCCAGGGCGGCCCGCTGCTGCGCTTCGCGGAGGCCGTGGTGGCGCGCGATCAGCCGGCGCTGGTCGACGCGCGGGCCGAACTGGCGTCCGCGCTGGGCGGGGCGGGGCTGATCGACGCGGCCGCGGTCGCCGGGCTGTTCAACGCCATCGACCGGGTGGCCGACGCCACCGGCATTCCGCTCGAGCAATGGAAGGCGGACGACACCGCCGATTTCCGTGGCGCGATCGGCATCGACCGGTTCGCCGCCGCCGGCGAGAAAGGCGGCGCCCGGCAATGAAGATCGTGGCCATCCGCAGCCACGTGTTCCGCCATCCCCTGACCCACGAACTGGGCTACAGCCAAGCCTATTACAGCGAGCGCACGGCGCATTTCGTCGAGGTCGTCACCGACGAAGGCCTGATCGGCCTTGGCGAGTGTTTCGGGGCGGGCACGGTGGCGCTCGCCAACCGGGCCATCGTCGAACGCACCCTGGCGCCGCTGCTGCTGGGCGAGGACGCGCTGGCGCGCGAACGACTGTGGCACAAGGTGTACAACGGTCTGCGCGACCATGGGCAGAAAGGCCTGTTGCTGCAGGCCTTGAGCGGCATCAACATCGCGCTCTGGGACATCGCCGGCAAGGCCGCCAACCTGCCGCTCTACCGCCTGCTGGGCGGCCCCTGCCGGCAACGCATTCCGGTCTATGGCTACGGCATGATGTTGCGCCGGGAGGCGGGCCTGGCCAACAGCTTCGCCGACGAAGCACGCGAACTGGTCGGCCTCGGCTTTCGCGCGCTGAAGATGAAGATCGGGCTGGGTCCGAAGCCCGACCTGGCGTTGGCGACGGCCGTGCGGCAGGCGATCGGCGACGATATCGACCTGATGGTCGACGCCAACCGTTGCTACACCGCGCGAGAAGCCCTGCCCCTGGGGCGCGAACTGGAACGGCTGGGGGTCGCCTGGTTCGAGGAGCCGGTCGCCAACGAGGACCGCCAGGGCTATCGCGACCTGGCCCAGGCACTCGACATGCCGATCGCCGGTGGCGAAGGCGAGTTCACTCGCTGGGGCTTCCGCGACCTGCTGGAAGGACGTTGTGTCGATCTGGTGCAGCCCGAGGTCTGCGGGCTGGGCGGCATCAGCGAGTATCTCAAGATCGTGGCCCTGGCGCATGCTCACTTCGTGCCGGTGGTTAACCATGTCTGGGGTTCCAACTTGTCGGTGGCCGTGAACTTGCATCTGCTGGCCGCGTTGCCGGACTTGCCCGGCGGCATCGCGCCAACCCCGCCCATGCTAGAGTTCGATACGACCGAGAGCCGCTTTCGCGACGCCATGCTGCAACGGCCCTTGCGCATCCTGGCGCAGGTGCGCGAAAGCGGCGGCAGCGTCGGCCTGCCGGAAGGCCCGGGCCTTGGCGTCGAACTCGATTGGGACTATCTCCGCGGCTACGCGGTGCCAGCCTGAACGATTGCCATGACCGAACCTGAGCCCCCTCACCTTCCCCGCCGGCGACCGGTGGTGTTGTGCATCCTGGACGGCTGGGGGCACAGCGAAACGCGCCAGGACAACGCCATTGCGCTGGGCGAGACGCCGAATTTCAAGCGCTGGTGGGCAAACGAGCCGCACGCCCTGCTGAAGACCTCGGCCGGCGATGTGGGCCTGCCCGAGGGGCAGATGGGTAATTCCGAGGTCGGTCACCAGAATATCGGTGCCGGCCGCGTGGTCTATCAGGATCTGCCGCGGATCGACCGCGCCATCGCCGACGGCTCGCTGGCGCGGAACGCGGCGCTGGACGATTTCGTCGCCAAGCTGCGGCGGAGCGGCGGCCGCTGCCACCTGATGGGCCTGCTGTCGCCGGGCGGCGTGCATGCGCACCAGGCGCATGTCGCGGCCCTGGCCTGGCTGTTGGCGGGGGCGGGCGTGCCGGTTGCGGTGCATGCCTTTCTCGACGGTCGCGACACCCCGCCGCAGAGCGCCGCCGCCCATGTCCGGGATTTCCTGGCCGCGGTGGCCGGCCAGACCGGCATCCGACTGGCCAGTCTCTGCGGCCGCTACTTCGCCATGGATCGCGACAGGCGTTGGGAACGGGTGGCGCGGGCCTATGCCTTGCTGGTCGACGGCGAGGGCGCCGTCGCAACGGACGCCGACGCCGCCATCCAGCACAGCTACGCCCAGGGCCGCACCGACGAATTCCTCGAGCCGGTGGCATTGGCCGGCTATCGCGGGATGGCCGACGGCGACGGCTTGCTGTTCGCCAATTTCCGCGCCGACCGCGCGCGCGAGATCCTGACCGCCCTGCTCGACCCCCGGTTCGACGGCTTCCCGCGGCAACGCACCGTCCGGTTCGCCGCGGGCCTGGGCCTGGCAAGCTATTCCACGGCGCTCGATGCGTTCCTGCCGGCGTTGTTCCCGGCCGAGCCGCTGGAGGCGACAATCGGCGAGGTGGTGGCCGCAGCCGGCCTATGCCAATTGCGCATCGCCGAGACCGAGAAATACGCGCACGTCACCTTCTTCCTGAACGGCGGCGAGGAGCGGGTGTTTGCGGGCGAGGAACGGATCCTGGTGCCTTCGCCGAAAGTTGCCACCTATGACCTGCAGCCGGAAATGTCAGCCTACGAAGTCACGGCTAGACTGGAACAAGCGATTCGCTCGGGCCGATTCGACTTCATCGTGGTGAACTACGCCAACCCCGACATGGTGGGACATACCGGCAACTTGCAGGCGGCGATCCAGGCGGTGGGTGCGGTGGACCGCTGCCTTGGCCGACTGGAGGCGGCGGTCCGCGCGGCGGGCGGCTGCCTGTTCATTACGGCGGACCACGGCAATTGCGAGCAGATGCGCGATCCGGACAGCGGCGAGCCACAGACGGCGCACAGCACCAACCCGGTGCCCGCCCTGTTGCTCAATGCCGGCCATGCGGTAACCCTGGCGGACGGGCGGCTGGCCGACATCGCGCCCACCCTGCTGCAATTGCTGGGGCTGCCGCAGCCGGTGCTGATGACCGGCCGTTCGCTGCTGTGCCGGGGCGTGCCAGCGTTGCGGCGCGCGATTGCCTAGGAACCTGGCAACCTGGGGCTTGGTGCTTGGCTTTCTGGCTTGGCCTGGCGGAACGCCGCCGGCCGGGGCCGCCGATGCGGCGGAGCCGCGCCGGCAACTCGATGCGGTCGAGAAGGAGATCGGCAAGTCCCAGGAGCAGCAGCGCGAACTGCGCCAGGATGCCGAGCGGCTGCAGCGCGAGGTGCAGGCGATCGGCCAGAAGCTGGCCGATACGGCGGAGCGGGTGCAGGCGGCAGAACTGCGCCTGAGCGACGCCGAGGCGCGGGCGGCCGCGCTCCAGGCAGAGATCGCAACGCAGCGACAGGACTTGCAGGCAAACCGCGAGGAGCTGGCGCGGCTGGCCGAGACGCTGGCGCGGCTGGCGCGGCAGCCGCCGGGCACCGCCCTGCTGGCACCGGGAGGCACATTGCAAGTGGTGCGCGGCAGCCGGCTGTTGGCGGCCGCCGGCGAGAGCATTGCCGACCAGGTGGCAGCGCTGAACCAGCGCTTGGCGCGGCTGGCCGAACACGAGAGCGACCTGGCGACGGAGCAGGCCCGGCTGGCGACGGAACAGTCGACGCTTGCCCTGGAGCGTCGCCGGCTGGCCGATCTGTTGCGCCAACGCGAGCTGGATGAAGGCCATGCCCGGCAGGCCGGCCAGCAGGAAAGCCTGCGCCTGGCCGGGCTGACGGGGCAGGCGGCGGACCTGAAACAGCTCGTGCGCCGGCTGGAAGAGGAGGCGCAAGCCCGCCGCGCGGCGGAGGAACAGGCACGCCGGGCTGAGCAGGAGCGGCAGCGCGCCGAGACCGAGTCCCGCCAGTCCCAGCCGCGCCGGGCGGAACCGGCCGTCCTTCAGCCCGCCGACCCGGGCCTTGCGAAGGATGCCGTCGCACAACCATTTGCTAAGGCGCGCGGGCTGATCCTGTCGCCGGTCGCCGGCGAGACGATCGGCCAGTTTGGAGAGAGCAATGCCGCAGGGCAGAGGGCACGGGGCTGGCGCATCGCCACCCGGTCGGAGGCGACAGTGGTGGCGCCCTATCACGGCCGGGTGGCCTTCGCCGGGCCGTTTCGCGACTATGGGCTCGTCTTGATCCTGGCGCACGGCGACGGCTATCATGTTCTGCTGGCGGGCTTGGCAAGGCTGCATACCGAAGTCGGTCATAGCGTGCGGCGAGGCGAACCCGTTGGCGAGATGGGGCGCGGCGAAGGCGAGCGGACCCTTTATCTGGAGGTTCGCGCCAAGGGCGAGCCGATCGATCCCGCAGCATGGATCGCCCCGCCAAAAGGAAAGGTCAGCGGATAATGCGTAAGAGGCTTGCAGCGGCGCTTGCGTTCGCCGGAACCATGGTTGGCGCGAGCGTGGGTGCGTTGTCTCCGGCGGCCGCGGCCAGTTCCGAGACCTATCGGCAACTCAATCTGTTCGGCGATGTGTTCGAACGCATCCGCGCCGACTATGTGAACGAGACGCAGGATCCCGAACTGATCGAGGCGGCGATCAACGGCATGCTGCGCAGCCTGGATCCGCATTCCAGCTACCTGAACCAGAAGAACTACCGCGACATGCAGGTGCAGACGCGCGGTGAGTTCGGTGGCCTGGGGATCGAGGTCACCATGGAAAACGGCGTGGTCAAGGTGGTCTCGCCCATCGACGACACGCCCGCGGCGCGGTCCGGCATCAAGGCCGGCGACCTGATCACCCATCTGGACGGCGAGCCGATCATGGGCTTGGCGCTGTCGGAAGCGGTCGAGAAGATGCGCGGGCCGGTCAATTCCTCGATCACGCTGACCGTGCTGCGCAGCGGCAACGAGCAGCCCTTCGATGTGAAGCTGACCCGCGACATCATCAAGATCTTGTCGGTACGTTCGCGCAACGAAGGCGAGATCGGCTATGTGCGCGTCACCACCTTCAACGAGCAGACCGAGCCCAACCTGAAAAAGGCGATGCAGAAGTTCAAGGAAGAGCTGGGCCCCAAACTGAAGGGCATCATCCTGGACCTGCGCAACAATCCCGGTGGCCTGCTGGACCAGGCCGTGGCGGTGTCGGACGCCTTCCTGGAACAGGGCGAGATCGTCTCCACCCGTGGCCGGCGCAACGACGACGCGCAGCGCTACAATGCGCGGCGGGGCGACTTGGCCGAAGGCAAGCCGATCATCGTGCTGATCAACGGCGGCTCGGCCTCGGCGTCGGAAATCGTGGCCGGCGCCCTGCAGGACCACCGCCGCGCCATCGTGCTCGGCACCAAGTCTTTCGGCAAGGGCTCGGTGCAGACCATCATACCGATCCACGGCCACGGTGCGTTGCGGCTGACCACCGCGCTCTACTACACGCCCAGCGGCCGCTCGATCCAGGCCAAGGGGATCGATCCCGATATCGAGGTCGAACAGCTCAAGGTGGAAAGCGCGGACAAGCCGCCGGCGCGGCGCAGCGAAGCCGACTTGCCACGCCATCTCGAGGACAAGGGCAAGCCGAAGGACGCCGGCAAACCGGCGGCGAGCGAGAAGCAACCGAAATCGGGCGAAGCCGGCAAGCCCGGCGCGGAAGCGCCGCCGGTCGGTTCGGAGGCGGCCAAGCTGATCGCCCGGATCGGCGGTGACACGCAGGATTTCCAACTCGCCTATGCTCTCGACCTGCTGCGCGGCATGACGCTGCTCGGCGATCGCGGCGGCAACTAGGCGAGGATCGCCCGGGCCGGCCATGGCAGGAGAGCGGCCGGAAGCAAGCAGCGACAAGCGGCGGCTCGGCCTCTACGCCTTCATTGCCACCGCCACGTTGCTGTTGCTCGCGGTCGTGGGCCTCTGCGGTTGGCTGATCGCCGCCGGACCGCTGGCCAAGCCACCGCCACCGAAAGCGGTCGAGTTGACGCTTGCCCTCGCGCCGCCGGTTCCGCCGGCGGCCAGCCAACCGTCCACGCCGCCGGCCTCGACCCTTGCCGCACCGCCGGCGGAAGAGCGCCCGCAGCCGTCGCCGCCGGCGCCGTCAGCGCGGCCGCCGACGGCCGCGACGCCCGGGCCGGCAGCGAGCCCGCCCGCGAGCACGGCGGCAGCGGCTCCGGCCAATTGGCTGAAGCATGCACAGCCCTTCCAGGCCAAGCCAGACCGGCCGCGCATCGCCCTGGTGGTGCACGACCTGGGCCTGGACCGTACGCAGACCCAGGCCGCCATCCAGCAATTGCCACCCGAGGTGACGCTGGCCTTCTCGCCCTATGCCAGCGGCCTGCAGGCGCTGGTCGAGCAGGCCCGCGCCGCCGGGCACGAGGTGCTGATGCAACTGCCCATGGAGCCGCACGACTATCCGGCCAACGACCCGGGCCCATTGGCGTTGATCACCAGCGCCACCACGCGCGAGAACATCGAGCGGCTGGACATGGTGCTCGGTCGCGCCGATGGCGCGCTGGGGGTCATTACGCTGATGGGAGCCCGCTTCACGGCCTCGGAGCCGCACATGCGGCCGGTGCTGGAGGCCCTGCGCCAGCGTGGCCTGGTATTCGTCGATGCCCGCACCGCCCCCGACAGCGTGGCCGCCCGGCTGGCCGTCGAACTGGGGGTGGCCCGCGCCCACAGCGACCGCATGCTCGACCAGGAAGCCTCGCGCGCCGCCATCGATGCGCGGCTGGCGGAGGTGGAGCGGATCGCCCTGGCCAACGGACAAGCGCTGGCGTTGGGCTTCCCCTTTCCGGTGACCTTGGAACGGGCCGCCCGCTGGGTGCAGACGCTGGAGGCGAAGAACCTTCAACTGGCGCCGGTCTCGGCCGTGGTCAACCGGCAGAGGACCGGCTCGTGAAGCCGCCGGCGGACCAGCGGCCCTATCGTCCTGGCGTGGGCATTATGCTGCTGAACGCGGCCGGCCTGGTGTTCGTCGCCCAGCGCATCGATCAGGTGGCCGAGGCCTGGCAGATGCCGCAAGGCGGTATCGATGCGGGTGAGGATGCCCGGATGGCGGCCTTGCGCGAGTTGAAGGAAGAGATTGGTACCGACCGGGTCGAGGTGCTGGCGGAAAGCCAGGACTGGATCACCTATGACCTGCCGGCGGAACTCGCCGACAAGGTCTGGCGCGGCAAGTATCGCGGGCAGAAGCAGAAGTGGTTCGCCATGCGCTTCCTGGGCCAGGATCGCGATATCCGCATCGACACCGCCGAGCCGGAGTTCAACGCCTGGAAGTGGGTGCCGGCGGCGGCCCTGCCCGAGCTCATTGTCCCGTTCAAGCGGGACAGCTACGCTGCGGTCGTGAGCGCCTTTCGCCATCTGCTAGCCGAGAGCCGGACGGCGTGAACACAGCCCAATTCGCTCCCGTCTTCGTCGAGGCTAACGGCGTTGCCGTGCACCTTGTGCGCATGGGCCAGGGCCGGCCGCTTGTCTTCCTGCACGGCTGGCCGGAATTCTGGCGCATCTGGCGCAAGAACCTGCCGGTGCTGGCGGCTTCGTTCGACTGCATCGCGCCCGATTGGCGCGGCTTTGGCCGCAGCCGGCCGCTGATCCCCAGCGATCCGCCACAGCCGATCACGCCCGACAGCCTGGCCGCGGACCTGCTGGCGCTGCTGGACCGGCTCGGGTTGCGGCGCGTGGGGCTGATCGGCCACGACGTCGGCGCCATGGCGGCACAGGCCTTCGCCCGCGCCCATCCCGAACGGCTCGTCGGTCTGTTCTTTTTCGACTGCCCCTATCCCGGCATCGGCAGCCGCTGGGCGAACGCCGATCAACTGCCGGAAATCTGGTACCAGACCTTCAACCAACAGCCTTGGGCTCCGGCCCTGGTCGGCCATGACCGCGAGACCTGCCGGCTCTACATCCAGCATTTTCTGCGCCACTGGGCCTATGACAAGACGGCTTTCGCAGACGACCTAGAGGCCTGGGTCGATAATTTCATGGCGCCGGGGGCGCTGGCCGGCGGTTTCGCATGGTATCGCGGCATCGATGCCATGCGACGGGCGATCATCCGCGACGGACCGCCGAAACTGCCCCCCATCGTGGTGCCGACCCGCATCCTGTGGGGCGAGGCCGACCCGGTGGTGCGGCACATCTGGTCCGACCGCCTTGGCGACTATTTCCAGGACTTCACGCTTCGCGTGCTGCCGCAGGCCGGGCATTTCGCGCCGTTCGAGCGCCCGGACGAGGCAAACGTCGAGATCGAAAGTTTCTTCCGCCAGCGCTTCGCGGCCGGTTGAGGCGGTTCAGGCCGCGGCCTGCCGCCAGGCCAGCCAGCCATGCCGGGCGCGCACCAGGCGCCAAGCCAGCCGCTGCAGCAGCCGGACCAGCCGGCCTTGCGGGTTGAGATCGATGGCCTTGGCGATCATCGCCACCATCCGGTCGCTATGCGCCGGCCGATAGAGCTTGCCGGCAAGCAACTCATAGCGCGCCGCGGCACCAACGCGATCAAACGGTTCGGGCAGCCTGTTGGCGCAGTGGAAGGCCATGGCCAACTCGTCGTCGCCCGCCTCGGATACGCGGCCGAACGCCACCGCGAGACGGCGGGCCAGCGACAGACTGCGCGGTCCGCCATAGCGGTTGAGATGCTTCTGGAACAGTCGGTAATGGCGGAACTCGTCGCCGGCGATACGGTGGCAAATGTCGCGCAGCACCGGCTCGTGGGACGCATCGCGGATGGCGCTGTAGAACGAGGACGTCCCGCATTCGACAATGCAACGGGCAATCAATTCGCCCGCCTGGCTGCCCCGCACCGACCGCGTCGCGCCCAGCGGCAGCCGATAGCCGGCGACAAACCGGCCAAGCGCGGCGGCAAAATCGAAATCCGGGTCGGCCAGCCGCGCCCAGCGCGCCAGCGCCTCACCGTGCCGCTCTTCCTCGACACCCCACTGCCGGGCCGCCGCCTTGAACTCGGCATCGTCGGGAAACACGCGGCAAAGATAGTCGACATAATCGGCCGCGTTGCGCTCCACCAAGGCGGCGGCCTTGACCACCTGCAGGATTTCCCGGTCGACGCGCGCGGCCTCGAAGCGTGACCAGGCGATGTCATCGAGCGACCAGCTCATGGCAAACGGCTCCGGCCTTGCGGCTTCATCCGGTTGCAATATAGGAAGCTTTCCCGGTCATTTCCAAGGGGGCGTGGCGGCCCTGGGCGATCAGCCGGCGGCGGCCCGCATCAGCCGCAAATACGCAAGCCGCGCCTCGGCGCGCGTCCGGGCGCCTTCGTCCCTGGCGTCGACCAGATCTTCCTCCGCATCCTTCAGCATGCGGTCGAGCCGGGCGCGGTCGAGCTCCTTGACGTTGATCGCTTCCTCCGCCAGCACGGTCAACCGGTCGAGCGCGATCTCGGCCACGCCACCGCCTACCAAGATGCGTTCCTCGCCTTCCGCGGCATCGACCAGCAGCACGCCCGGCCGCAGTCCGGTGATCAACGGCGCATGGCCCGGCAGGATGCCCATGTCACCCTCCGCGCCCGGCAGCGTGACCATGCGCACCGGCAGGTCCAACAACAGGCGCTCGGGCGCCACCAGCTCGAAGCGCAGTTCCCCGGCCATTGGTTCCGCCTTCCGTCCTGATTCCGACCTCAGGCTGCTTCCGCTGCCAGTTGCCGGCCCTTTTCCACCGCCTCGTCGATCGTGCCCACCATGTAGAATGCCGGCTCCGGCAGGTCGTCGTGCTTGCCTTCGCAGATCTCGCGGAAGCCCTTGATGGTGTCCTCGAGTTGCACGAACTTGCCCGGCGAGCCGGTGAACACTTCCGCCACGTGGAAGGGTTGCGACAGAAAGCGCTGGATCTTGCGCGCCCGGGCGACCGTCAGCTTGTCGTCCTCGGACAGCTCGTCCATGCCCAGGATGGCGATGATGTCCTGCAACGACTTGTAGGTCTGCAGCACCCGCTGCACTTCGCGCGCGACCCGGTAATGCTCATCGCCGACGATGCGGGGGTCCAGCATGCGCGAGGTGGAATCCAGGGGATCGACCGCCGGATAGATGCCAAGTTCGGCGATCTGCCGCGACAGCACGGTGGTGGCGTCGAGATGGGCGAACGAGGTGGCCGGCGCCGGATCGGTCAGGTCATCGGCCGGAACGTAGATCGCCTGCACCGAGGTGATGGAGCCCTTGGTCGTGGTGGTGATACGTTCCTGCAGAGCGCCCATGTCGGTGGCCAGCGTCGGCTGATAGCCCACCGCCGAGGGAATGCGTCCCAGCAGCGCCGAGACTTCCGAGCCCGCTTGCGTGAAGCGGAAGATGTTGTCGACGAAGAACAGCACGTCACGGCCCTCGTCGCGGAAATACTCCGCGACCGTCAGGCCGGTCAGGCCGACGCGCGCGCGTGCCCCGGGCGGTTCATTCATCTGGCCATAGACGAGCGCCGCCTTGGAGCCGTCGCCGTCCAGCTTGATCACGCCCGACTCGATCATTTCGTGATAGAGATCGTTGCCCTCGCGCGTGCGTTCGCCCACCCCGGCGAACACCGAATAGCCGCCATGCGCCTTCGCCACGTTGTTGATCAGTTCCATGATCAGCACGGTCTTTCCGACGCCGGCGCCGCCGAACAGGCCAACCTTGCCGCCCTTGGCATAGGGGGCCAGCAGATCGACCACCTTGATGCCGGTGACCAGGATCTCCGCTTCCGTGGACTGCTCGACGAAGGCAGGCGCCGGCTGGTGGATGCCGCGGCGCTGCTTGGTGACGATGGGACCGCGCTCGTCGACCGGATCGCCGACCACGTTCATGATGCGCCCCAGCGTTTCGGGCCCCACCGGCACGGCGATGGAATCGCCTGTGTCGCGCACTTCCTGGCCGCGCACCAAGCCGTCGGTGGTATCCATGGCCACGCAGCGAACCGTGCGCTCGCCCAGATGCTGCGCGACCTCCAGCACCAGCGTGCGCTCCTGGTTCGTGGTGTGCAACGCACCCAGAATCGGCGGCAGATCGGCGTCGAACTGCACGTCCACGACGGCGCCGATCACCTGCGAGACGCGGCCGACGATGTTGGTGCCCATGAGCCTCTCCTGTGGTGCCCTTCCGCGCCCGTCCCTAAAGGGCTTCGGCGCCGGAAACGATCTCGATCAATTCCTTGGTGATCATCGCTTGGCGCGTGCGGTTGTAGCGCAGCGTCAGCTTCCCGATCATCTCGCCCGCGTTGCGCGTGGCGCTATCCATCGCCGTCATGCGCGCCGCCTGCTCCGCCGCCGCGCCCTCCAGCAGTGCCTTGAACACCTGGACGGCGATGTTCCGCGGCGCCAGCGTGGCCAGCAGTTCGGCCTCGTCGGGCTCGTACTCGTAGATGGCGCCCTTGAGGTCGGGTTGCTCCGTCCCCTCCGGCAGCTTCACCGGGACGAGCTGCTGCAAGGTCACCGCCTGGGCGATCACCGACTTGAAGGCGCTGTAGAGCAGATGGCAGACGTCGAAGGCGCCCGCCGCGAACAGCTCCATCACCTTGTCCGCCACCCGCTGCGCCGCGCTGAAGTCGATGTTGCGATACTCGCGCAGCGTGATGTACTCGACGATCAGGTCGGCGCGATCGCGCCGCAGCGCCTCGTAGCCCTTGCGACCGACGCACAGCAGCTTGACCTGTCTGCCCTCGCGCCGAAGCGCCTCGATCGTCTGTCGCGCGCGGCGCACGATCGCGGAGTTGAACGAACCGCAAAGCCCGCGTTCGGCGGTAACCACGAGGATGAGATGCACGTCCTGCCGGCCGTTGCCGACGATCAGCGGCGGCACGCCTTCCAGGCTCGGCAGGTTGCCGGCCACCGAGCCGATCAGCCGCTCCATGCGCTGGGAATAAGGCCTGGCGCTTTCCGCCGCTTCCTGCGCCCGCCGCAGCTTGGCGGCGGCCACCATCTGCATGGCCTTGGTGATCTTCTGCGTCGAACGCACGCTGCCGATGCGAACGCGCAGATCCTTGAGGCTGGGCATCGCCGCTCGGCCGGCTTAGGCCTTGGTGGCGGCGAACTTCTTGACGAAGTCCTCCAGCACCGACAGCAGTTTCTTTTCCGTCGCCTCGCTCAGCTGCTGCTCGGTGCGCACCGCCACCAGCAGGTCGGCATGGCGCTCGCGCAGCGCGTTCAGGTACTCGCGCTCGAAACGGCGGACATCGCCGACCGCGACCCGGTCGAGAAAACCGCGCACGCCGGCGAAGATGCTGACAACCTGCTCCTCCACCGCCATCGGCGAGAACTGGTTCTGCTTCAGCAGTTCGGTCAGTCGCGCGCCGCGGTTCAACAGGCGCTGGGTCGCGGCGTCGAGGTCGGAGCCGAACTGGGCGAATGCCTCCATTTCCCGATACTGCGCCAGCTCCAGCTTGATGCGGCCGGCAACCTGCTTCATCGCCTTGATCTGCGCCGCCGAGCCGACGCGGCTGACCGACAGGCCGACATTGATGGCCGGGCGCACGCCCTTGTAGAACAGCCCGCTCTCCAGAAAGATCTGGCCGTCGGTGATGGAGATGACGTTGGTCGGAATGTAGGCCGAGACGTCATTCGCCTGGGTCTCGATGACCGGCAGTGCGGTGAGCGAGCCGCTGCCATTGTCGTCGTTCAGCTTCGCCGCCCGCTCGAGCAGCCGCGAATGCAGGTAGAAAACGTCGCCCGGATAGGCCTCGCGACCCGGCGGGCGGCGCAGCAGCAGCGACATCTGGCGATAGGCCGCCGCCTGCTTGGAGAGATCGTCATAGACGATGACCGCGTGCATGCCGTTGTCGCGGAAATACTCGCCCATCGTGCAGCCGGTGTAGGGCGCCAGGAACTGCAGCGGCGCCGGGTCGGAGGCGGTGGCGGCGACCACGATGGTGTACGCGAGCGCGCCATAGTCCTCCAGCAACTTGACGAACTGCGCCACCGACGAGCGCTTCTGCCCGATCGCGACGTAGATGCAATAGAGCTTGCGCTTCTCGTCGTCGCCGGCGTTGGCCGCCTTCTGATTGATGAAGGTGTCGATGGCGATGGCCGTCTTGCCGGTCTGCCGGTCGCCGATGATCAACTCGCGCTGGCCGCGGCCGATCGGCACCAGCGCATCCAGCGCCTTCAGGCCGGTCTGCACCGGCTCGTGCACCGACTTGCGCGGGATGATGCCGGGCGCCTTCACCTCGACCCGCTTGCGCTCGCCGCCGACGATCGGCCCCTTGCCGTCGATCGGATTGCCCAGGCCATCGACCACGCGGCCCAGCAGGCCCTTGCCGACCGGCACGTCGACGATGGTGCCGGTCCGCTTGACGATGTCGCCTTCCTTGATCTCGCGGTCGTCGCCGAAGATCACGACGCCCACATTGTCGGTTTCCAGGTTGAGCGCCATGCCCTTGGTGCCGCCCGGGAATTCCACCATCTCGCCGGCCTGCACGTTGTCCAGACCGTGCACGCGGGCAATCCCGTCGCCCACCGCGAGCACCTGGCCCACCTCCGACACCTCGGCCTCGCGGCCGAAATCGGCGATCTGCTGCTTCAGGATGGCGGAAATCTCGGCCGCACGGAGTTCCATCTAACGCGCTCCCTTCATGGCGACACGCAGGCGCTGCAGCTTGCCGCTGAGCGAGGAATCGATCATCCGCGAGCCGATCTTGACGAGCAGGCCGCCAAGCAGGCTGGGGTCGACCGCGGTCTCGACGCTGACCTCGCGCTTGGTCGAGGCCGTGAGCTCCGCCCGGATGGCCTGCACCTGGCGCTCGCTCAGCGGATGGGCGGAAGTGACGTGGGCGGGCAATTCGCCGCGATGCTCGGATAACAGCCGCCGGAAGGCGCGCGCGATATCGGCCAGCGCGAACAGCCGCCGGTTGCGCACCAGCACACCGACCAGATTGGCCACGTGACCGGCAATCCCGGCGCCAGCCAGGACCGCGGCCATGGCCGCCTGCTGCTGCTGGCGGCGGAACATCGGGCTGCGCACCAGCCGCGCCAAGTCCGGGCTGCTGGCCACCATCGCTTGCAGGCGCTGTAGATCGGCCGCCGTGGCGTCCAGCGTCCTGCCCTCGCGGGCCAGATCGAACAGCGCGGCGGCATAGCGTTGCGCGACGTCAGACACGACACTGGCTTCGGCTGGCACGGCTCTCCCGCGTTCCTGCTGCGCTTAAGACCTGACCGAAGTCCTTGAAGTCTATCGCTAAATCGACCGCCCGCCGGACTGCTGGGCGACCACCCCCGAATGGCGGCGGCTTGGTAGCATGCTCGCCAGGGCTGCGCAAGAAGCTGGATGCCGCTGCTGGCTTGCATGATATAGACGGGCCCGAGATGCCACCAACAGAGATCGCGCCACAGTGCGACAACCCGCCCGAGGTCCCGCCGGGCTTCAAGGTGATCCGGCCGGAGGGGCCCTTCGGCGCGGTCGCCGGGCCGTTCTACTTCCGCGCCGCGGGCGAGGGCCGCTTTCGCTACGGTTTCCTGCCGCGCCCGGAGCATACCAACCCGGTCGGCATGGTGCATGGCGGTGCGCTCTATACGTTCGCTGACCAGATCATGGGCCGCATGCTGTATTCGCTCGACCGGCGCATGAACGTCACGGTCAGCCTGACGGTGGAGTATCTGGCGGCGACGAAACCCGGCGAGTGGGTGGACGGGGAAGTCGAGGTCGTGCGCATGACGCGTTCGCTCGCCTTCCTGCGCTGCCTGCTTCGCGTGCGCGACGAGCCCATTTGCGCTGTCGGCGGAGTGTTCAAGTTCCTGCGCACCGAATGGCAGGGCCGGCCGTGATCCTGACCCCGGAACAAGAAGCGGCGCGCGATCTCGCCCGGCAGTTCGCCCGCGACAAGCTGGCCCCCTTGGCCGATGCGCGCGATGAGAGCGCGCAGTTCCCGCGCGAGGTGTTCGGTGAGCTCGGCCAGCTCGGCTTCCTGGGCATGACCGTGCCGGAGGAATGGGGCGGCGCCGGCCTCGATTTTGTCGCCTATGCGCTCGCGCTGGAGGAGATCTCGGCCGGCGACGGCGCGGTGGCGACGGTGATGAGCGGCCACAACTCGGTCGGCTGCATGCCGCTGCTGGAATATGGCAGCGAGGCGCAGAAGACCCGCTACCTGCGGCCGCTGGCGCGGGGCGAGCTGCTGTGCTGCTTCTGCCTGACGGAGGCGCAAGGCGGCTCCGATGCCGGCGCGATCAAGAGCCGGGCCAAGCGCGAGGGCGATGGCTTTGTGCTGACCGGCGGCAAGCAGTTCATCACCACCGGCGCCAACGCCGATCTGGCGCTGGTCTTCGCCGTGACCGACCCCGCCGCCGGCAAGCGGGGGATCAGCGCCTTCCTGGTGCCAACCGACGCCAAGGGCTATCGCGTGGTGCGGGTCGAGAAGAAGATGGGGCAGAACGCCTCCGACACCGCCGAACTGGCGTTCGACGACATTCGGCTTTCGGCCGATGCGCTGCTGGGCAAGGAGGGCCAGGGCTACCGCATCGCGCTGGCCAATCTGGAGGGCGGGCGGATCGGCATCGCCGCCCAGGCGGTCGGCATGGCCCGGGCGGCATTGGAACACGCCATTGCCTATGCCGGCGAACGCCGCAGCATGGGCAAGGTGATTGCCGGCTACCAGGCCGTGTCCTTCCGGCTGGCCGACATGGCGACGGCGGTGGAGGCGGCGCGCGAACTGGTGCTGCATGCCGCGGCGCTGAAGAGCGCGGACCGGCCCGCGCTCAAGGAAGCCTCCATGGCCAAGCTGTTCGCCACCGAGATGGCCGAGCGGGTGGCCTCGGACGCGGTGCAGACCTTTGGCGGCTACGGCTATGTGCGCGGTCAGGCGGTCGAGCGCATCTATCGTGCGGTGCGCGGCTGCAAGATCTACGAGGGCACCAACGACATCCAGCGGCTGGTCATTGCCCGGGCCTTGACCGGCCACTTGGCCAACTAGGGAGAGAGAGATGAACCTGCAAGGCAAGAGCGCGGTGGTGACCGGCGGCGCGTCGGGCATCGGCCGGGCGACGTTGGCGAAGCTGGCGGCGGCGGGCGCGCGGGTCTTTATCGCGGACATCGACAAGGCGAAGGGCGAGGCGACGGCGGCCGAGGAAGGCAAGGCAGGCCACAAAGTGAGCTTCGTTCAGACCGACCTGCTGAGCGACCCGTCGGTGGCGGCCTTCGCCAAACAGGTGCTGGCGGAGGTCGGCCGGCTGGACATCCTGGTCAACGCCGCCGGCTGGGACCAGCATGCCCGCTTCCTCGACACCAAGCCGGAATTCTGGCAGCGGGTCATCGGCCTCAACCTGCTGGGTCCGATCCGCATGACGCATGCCTTCCTGCCGGGCATGGTGGAGGCGCAGCGCGGCAAGATCGTCAACGTCTCGAGCGATGCCGGCCGGGTCGGCAGTTCCGGCGAGACCCCCTATGCCGCGGCCAAGGGCGGCGTCATCGCCTTCACCAAGTCGGTGGCGCGCGAGATGGCGCGCTTCCAGATCAACGTCAACTGCGTCTGCCCCGGCCCGACCGACACGCCGCTGTTCGCCAGCACGCCGCAGAATCTGCGCGAGGCGCTGGCCAAGGCCATTCCCTTCCGTCGGGTCGCCAAGCCCGAGGAAGTGGCCGACGCCATCGTCTATTTCTGCGGTCCCGGCTGCGATTACGTCACCGGCCAGGTACTGAGCGTCAGCGGCGGCCTGACCATGAACGGCTGAGACCCAGGACGACGCGACAGGAGGGGGAGAATGTCGGAGCAACCGAAACGGGTGATCATTGTAACGGGCGGCGCGGGCGGGCTTGGCCGGGCGATCGTGCGCGGCTTGCTGGCGCAAGGCCATCGGGTGGCGGTGATGGACATCGACCGCGGCGCGGCCGAAGCCTTCGTTGCCGAGCTACGGCGCGAGAGCAACGCGGCGGACGTGTTCGCCGTGGGTGGCGACATCGCGCAAGAGGCGGATTGCCAAGCGGCGGTCGCCGCCGTGGCCCGCCATTTCGGCCGGGTGGACGGCCTGGTCAACAACGCCGGCCTGGGCATGGGCGTGGTCCGCGCCGACCACATGCAGAACCCGGTCAAGCTTGAAGAAGTGACACCCGAACTCTGGAACAAGGTGTTCGCCGTCAACGCCACCGGCACCTATCTGATGACCCGCGCGGTGATGCCCTATCTGCAGAAGAACGGCTGGGGCCGCGTCATCAGCGTCACCACCAGCTTCTTCACCATGCTGAACCGCGGCTTCCTGCCCTATGGTCCCAGCAAGGCGGCGATCGAGGCGAGCTCGGCCGGCTGGGCGGCGGAGTTCAAGGACGCTGGTATCACCGTCAACATCGTGGTGCCGGGCGGTCCGGCCGACACGCCCATGGTGCCGAAAGAGGCCGGCTTCGACCGCGCCGCCCTGATCCGGCCGGAAGCGATGTGCGGGCCGATCAACTGGCTGGTTTCCGAGGCCGGGAGCGGCGTGACTGGCCAGCGCTACGTTGCCGCCAACTGGGACTTCGACAAGCCACCGGCGGATGCGGCCAAGCAGTGCGGCGCGCCCATCGGCTGGCCGGAACTGGCCGCCAGCACGCGCGTCTGGCCGGGCGATGCGAAGAACCGGGTAAAGCGCTGAAGGGCGTCTCGCGGCCGGCGCTTGCCCTGGTGGCGCTGGCCGCGCTGCTGGGCGCGGCGGGCGTCGCCGCGGGCGCCCACGCGGCGCACGGCCTGGCCGGCGTGGAGCGGGCGCGCGATCTCGTGCGGCTCGCCAGCCAATATGCCCTGCTGCACGCGCCGGCCGTCATCCTGGCGGCCCTGCTGGCCGACAGGCTGCGCTCGGCCTGGGCCGGGCGTTTCGTCTGGCTGGCGGGTCTGGCGCTGCTGGTTGGTGCCTTGCTGTTCTGCGGCTCGCTGCTGGCGCTGGCTTTCGACGGGCCCGGCTCGCTCGCGCCGCTGGGCGGCAGTCTGTTGCTCCTGGGCTGGCTGCTGCTGGCGCTTGGCGGCTTGGGCGGCCTGCTCGCGCCTGCCTCAGAGTGAGGGCCAGATGCCCCCCGACACGGCCAGGAACTGGCCAGTGATGTGGGCCGCTTCGTCCGACAGGAAGAACAGCGCGTCATTGGCGATGTCGCGCGGCTTGCCCAGTTGGCACAAGGGTGCCGCGTTGCGCAGCGCCGCCTTGGCCTGTTCGCTCTCGCGTTCCAGCACGCTCGTCTCGATCAACCCCGGCATGATGCAGTTGACGGTGACGCTGGGCGCCAGCGCCAAGGCGCAGGAGCGGCTGAAGGCGGCGACGCCGGCCTTGGCGGCGGCATAGTCCGCCTGGTCGGCGACACCGGCATAGGAGATCGAGCTGATGTTGACGATGCGGCCCTGCCCGCTCGCCCGCATCAGCGGCGCTGCCAGCTTCGTCATGTGCAGGCAGCCCTTGAGGTTGAGCCGCATGGTGGCATCCCAGCGTTCGTCGTCGATCTCATCGAGCGCGACGCGGATGGCGCCCTTGAGCCCGCCCACCACGTTGACCAGCGCATCCACGCCGCCAAAGGTCTTTTCCGCGAGCGTCACCAGCGCCTCGGCTTCCGGCCGGTTGCAAACATCGGCCCTCAGACCGACCGCCGGCCAGCCGCTCGCCGTGAAGGCGGCCAGGCTGGCATCCAGGCGGCGGGCGGAGATGTCGTTCAGCACCAGGCTCGCCCCCTCTTGCGCCAGCCGTTCGGCGATGGCGCGGCCCATCGGCCCGCCGGATGCCGTGACGATCGCAACCCTGTCCCTCATGCGCATGGCCGACCCCTTCTGCTAGGCTGGGATTGTAAAATGGCCGGCGGCGAATGAGAGAGGTGCACCATGAGCCAACAGGCGATCGTCGACTTCCGCTCAGACTTCCTCGCCCGTCCGACGCCGGCGATGGTCGAGGCCATGGTCAAGGCGGCGGTCGAGCCCAGCGGCTTCGGCCTGCGCGAGGACAAGCATCAGGCGGCGCTGGAGGCGCGCGCGGCCGAACTGCTGGGCAAGGAGGACGCGCTGTTCGTGCCGACCTGCGGCATGGCGAACCAGATCGCCATCCACCTGTTCACCGGCCACGGCCGCGCCATCCTGTGCGAGGAGCGCTCGCACATCATCACCTCCGAGGGCGGCGCGCCGGCGGCGCTTTCCGGCGCCACCCTCCGCACCCTGCCCGGCAGGCGCGGCGCGATGGATCTGGCGGCACTGGAACAAGCGGCCCTGACGCCCGTGGCGGAATCCTTTCCCAAGACCGGCATGATCGTGATCGAGAACACGCATGTGCGCTATGGCGGGACCATCCTGCCCGAAGCGCACTGCGCGGCGGTGGCCGACATCGCGCGCCGGGCCAAGCTGCCCGTGCATCTCGACGGCGCGCGCATCTTCAACGCCGCGATTGCCAGCGGCCGGCCGGCAACCGACTTCACCCGGCACGCGGTCACGGTGGCCGCCTCGCTCAACAAGGGCCTCTGCGCGCCCATCGGCGCGGTCCTGGCCGGCCCCAAGGAGCTGATCGAGGAGGCGGTGCGCGTCCGGCAGATGTTCGGCGGCGGCTTCCGGCCGGTCGGCACCATCGCCGCCGCCGCGCTGGTCGCGCTCAACACCATGATTGCGCGTCTGGCGGAAGACCACGCGCGGGCCAAGCGTCTGGCCGATGGCTTGGCCAATCAGCCGGGCCTCAGCCTCGATCCGGCGGAAGTGGAGACCAACCTGGTGGTGCCCACGCTGACCCAGATGACGCCAGAGGCCTTCTGCGAACGCTTGGCCAAGGAAGGCATCCTGGCCATGCCGTTCGGGCCGAAGGTGGTGCGCTTCGCCATCCACAACGACATCGACGACCAAGCGATCGAGCGCGCCATCGCCGCCGTCGCCCGCGTCTTGCGCAAGGCCGCGGCCTAGAGCATCTCCAGCGGGCGACGCGTCTTCGGCGGCGGAAAGGCGCGGTCGAGCTCCGCCAGATCCTCGGCCGTCAACTTCAGGTCGAGCGCCGCCCGGTTCTGCCGCATATGCTCGGGCTGGCTGGCCTTGGGGATGCAGATCACCTGCGGCTTCGCCAGCAGCCAGGCCAGTGCCACCTGCAACGGTGCCACGCCAAGCCGTTTGGCGATCGTCAGCAACCCCTTGTGGCGCGCCAGGTGATCGGGCTCCAGAGGCGTGTAGGCCATGAGCGGCAGCCCGTGTTCGGCGCACCAGGGCACGAGATCGAATTCGATCCCACGCCGCGCCAGGTTGTAGAGCACTTGGTTGGCGGCGCAGGCCGGGCCACCCGGCAGCCGCCAGAGCTCGGCCATGTCACCCGCATCGAAATTGCTCACGCCGAAATAGCGGATCTTGCCAGCCTGCCGCAGCCGGCCGAACGCCTCGACCGTTTCGCCCAGCGGGATCGAGCCGCGCCAGTGCAGCAGGTAGAGGTCGATCCGGTCGGTTCGCAGCCGCATCAGGCTGCGTTCGCAAGCGGCAATGGCGCTGTCGCGGCCGGCATTGTGCGGATACACCTTGCTGACGACGAAGACCTGGTCGCGCTGCCCGGCGATGGCGTCCGCCACCACCTCCTCCGAGCCGCCGTCGGCGTACATCTCGGCCGTGTCGATCAGCCGGAGGCCGAGGTCCAGGCCAAGCTTGAGCGCCGCCCCCTCGGCCTTGCGATTGCCGCCCCGTTCGCCCATTCGCCAGGTACCGAGCCCCAGCGCTGGCACCGTCTCACCGCCTGGCAACCGCACGGTCCGCATGCCGTTCTCCCGATCGCGCCGACCTGCGATCATGGCATGTCCGACTTGGTTGGCGGAACGCCAGGGATTACATAGGCGGCAGGCGAACGAAGCGAGCGGGGGAACGCATGGCGACGATCGGCTTCATCGGACTGGGCAACATGGGCGGGCCGATGGCGCGCAACCTGATCAAGGCCGGACACAAGCTCAAGGTCTATGACTTGCGGCCGGAGGCCGTGCAGTACCTGGCACAGGCCGGCGCCAAGGCCTGCCAGTCGATCAGGGAAGCGGCCAGTGGCATGGAGTTCGTGGTCAGCATGGTGCCGACCGGCAAGGAAAGCCGCGAGGTCTATCTAGGGCCGGAGGGCGCCTTGGCGGCGGCGGCCAAGGGCACGGTGCTGCTCGATTGTTCGACCATCGACGTGGAAACCGCCCGCGCGGTCGCGAAGGCCGCCTCCGAGGCCGGCTTCGAGATGCTGGATGCGCCGGTTTCGGGCGGCCAGATGGGCGCGGAAGCAGGCACGCTGACCTTCATGTGCGGCGGCAGCTCCGCCACCTTCGCCAAGGCCAGGCCCATCCTGGAGGGCATGGGCCGGACCATCGTGCACGCGGGCGGCCCGGGCAACGGCCAGGCGGCCAAGATCTGCAACAACATGATGGCCGCGATCAACATGATCGGCACCTGCGAAGCCTTCGTGCTGGCGGAGAAACTGGGCCTCGACAAGCAGGTGCTGTTCGACATCGTTTCCAAGTCGTCCGGCTCGTCCTTCCAGCTCACGAACTATTGCCCGGTGCCGGGGCCGGTGCCCACGACGCCGGCCAACCGCGGCTACCAGCCGGGCTTCGCCGCCAAGCTGATGTGGAAGGACCTGCGTCTGGCGCAAGACGCGGCACGGCAGACCGGCGCCGCGACACCGATGGGCGCGCAAGCGCAAGCGCTGATGGCCCTGTTCGCCAACGCGGGCAATGCCGACATGGACTTCTCAGGCATCATCCAGATGATCCGCGGCAAGGCCTAGCGCGGCGAAAGGTGGCATCATGGCGAAGTTCGGCATCGGACAGGCGGTCACGCGCACCGAGGACCGCCGGCTGTTGACCGGGCGCGGCCGATATAACGACGACGTGCCGGTGGCGGGCGCCGCCGCCGCCGTCGTGCTGCGTTCGCCGATGGCGCATGGCGTCATCCGCCAGCTCGATGCCGAGGCGGCGCGCCGGGCGCCCGGGGTTCTGGCGGTGCTGACGGGCGAGGATGTGGCGGCCGACGGCCTCGGGCACATCCCCTGCCTCATTCCCATCAAGAACCGCGACGGCAGCGAGCGGGGCGAGACGCCCCGGCCCATACTGGCGCAAGGCCGCGTCCGCCATGTCGGCGATCCGTTGGCCTTGGTGGTGGCGGAAACGCTGGCGCAGGCACGCGACGCCGCCGAGCTGGTCGATCTGGACATCGACGAATTGCTGGCCACGACCGACACGGTGGCCAGCGCCCGTCCAGGGGCGCCGCGCGTCTGGGAGGCGATCCCCGGGAATGTCTGCTTCGACTGGGCGGTGGGCGATGAAGCGGCGGTCGACGCCGCCTTCGCCAAGGCGGCGCGCGTGGTCAAGCTCGCCATCGTCAACAACCGCCTGGTGGTGAACTCGATGGAGCCGCGCGGCGCCATCGGCGAGTTCTCCGCCGCCACCGGCCGCTACACGCTGACCACCGGTTCGCAGGGCACGCACCTCATCCGCGACCAATTGGCCGAACAGGTGCTGCGTGTGCCGAAGGAGCGATTGCGCGTGCTGACGGGCGACGTCGGCGGCGGCTTCGGCATGAAGGCCTTCCTTTACCCCGAGCAGTGCCTCGTGCTGTGGGCCGCCAGGCGCACCGGCCGCACGGTGAAGTGGGCGCCCGACCGCAGCGATGCCTTCGTCTCCGACGTGCATGGCCGCGACAACGTCTCGCAGGCCGAGTTGGCGCTCGACGCGGCCGGCCGCTTCCTTGCCCTCAAGGTGACCACGCACGCCAATCTCGGCGCCTACCTGTCCAATTTCGGGCCCTACATCCCGACCAACGGCGCCACCATGGTGGGCGGGCTCTACCGCATCCCGGCCATCTTCGCGAACGTCAAGGGCGTGCTGACCAACAGCGTGCCGGTCGACGCCTATCGCGGCGCCGGGCGACCGGAGGCGGCCTATCTGATCGAACGTCTGGTCGATGCGGCCGGCCGCGAAAGCGGCTTTGGCCCGGCGGAAATCCGCCGGCGCAATTTCCTCAAGCCGTCCGACCTGCCCTACCGCACGCCGATGGGCGATGTGATCGACAGCGGCGAGTTCGAGCGGGTGATGGATGAATGCATGCGCGCTGCCGATTGGGTGGGTTTCGAGGCGCGCCGGGCCGAAGCCAAGCGCCGGGGCCGGCTGCGCGGCATCGGCATGGCCAGCTATGTCGAACGCTGCAGCGGCGGCTTCCCGGAAACGGCCCAGCTTCGCTTCAACCCCGACGACAGCGTGACCATCGTCATCGGCACCCAGCATAACGGCCAAGGCCACGAAACCTCGTACCGGCAGATCCTGTCGCATGTGCTGGGCATCGACGCCGAACGCATTCACCTTCTGCAGGGCGACAGCGACGTGGTGCCGTTCGGCCTGACGGGCGGCTCGCGTTCGATCCCGGTCGGCGGCTCGGCGGTGCTGGGCGCGGCGGAGAAAGTGATCGAGCGCGGCAAGCAGGTGGCGGGCGATCTGCTGGAAACGGCGGCGGTCGACATCGAGTTCTCCGACGGCCGCTTCCGGGTGGCCGGCACCGATCGCTCGGTCACGCTCTTCGAAGTGGCCAAGGGCGCGCGCGAACGCCCCACGGCCGGCGATGGAGCCCTGCCCGGGCTCGACCAGCAGTACACCCACAGCCCGCAGGCGCCGACCTTTCCCAACGGCTCGCATATCTGCGAGGTCGAGGTCGATCCGGAAACCGGCCGGGTCGAACTCATGCGCTATTGCATCGTCGACGATTTCGGCGGGATCGTGAATCCGTTGCTGCTGATCGGCCAGGTGCACGGCGGCATCGTGCAAGGCCTGGGTCAGGCGTTGTGCGAAGGCACGGTCTATGAGCCTGGCTCCGGCCAGTTGCTGACCGGCTCGTTCATGGACTACGCCATGCCGCGCGCGGACTTGGCACCGAGTTTTGAGTTCCAGTTTCACAATGTGCCGACCAAGGCCAATCCGCTCGGCATCAAGGGTTCGGGCGAGGCCGGCGCCGTGGGCGCGCCGCCGGCGGTGATGAACGCCCTGATCGACGCCTTGCACGCGGGCGCCGGCGTCCGTGCCCTCGACATGCCGGCCACGCCGCTCAGGGTCTGGCAGGCGCTCAATGCCGGCAAGGCGGCGTGACGGCGCCGATGCAGGAAAGCCGCGGATGCCAGCAGTCGAGCCATCCCCGTTGAGCGACCGGCAGGCGCTGACCGACCTCGCCGGCCGTTATGCCTGGGCCGTCGATAGCCGCGACTGGCCGCTGCTGCGTACCTGCTTCGCCGCGCGGATCACCGCCGATTTCGTCTCGCTGGTGCCGGGGCGAGCGTTTCAAGGACCGGCCGAGGAATGGGTGGGACAGATCCGCGCGCTGATCGACGGCATGGACGCAACGCAGCATCTGCTGGGTCAGCACATGCACTGGCTGGATGGCGATAGGGCGCGCGCGGTCGTCTATATGCAGGCGACCCATGTGCTGGCCAACGAGCAAGGCGACCCCAGCTACACCATTGGCGGCCACTACGATTTCAGTCTGCGGCGGGAACCGGACGGCGGCTGGCTGATCGCCGCCTACGCGCTGAAGCTGGCCTGGCGAAGCGGCAATCGCGCGATTTTCCGCCTGGCCAGCAAGCGGACGCAAGCACGCGGCCAAGGCTGATGCGCTGGCGGCGCCGGCGCCCGCTTTACGCAGAGCAACGGCCGACGCTCTGGCGCTGGCTGCTGCCGATCTTCGGTGCCATGGCGCTGGGCGCGGTCGGCGTTCTGACGATCATGCTCTGGCGCAAGCCCATCATCGAGGACGTGCTGCGCGAGGCGATCGCCGATCTGGGCTTTCCCGAAGCCGACCTTAAGGTCGTGTCGATCGACTTGAAAGCGGCCGAGATCAGCGGACTGCGGCTGACCCCTGGCATCGGCGCGGAGCGGGTGCGCGCGCGGTTTCGGCTCTGGCCGCTCGGCAATCCCATCGCCGAGAGCATCGAGGTCATCGGCCTCAGCCTGGACCTGCGCGACCCCCGCCTGGCCGACGCCCTTGCCGACATGATGTCGCACGAGGCAACCGACGAACCGCGCCCGCCCCTGCCGACGATCGCGCTCAACCGCACGCGCGTGCGCTACGGCACGCCGCTGGGACCGGCCGAGGCCACGCTGGACGCCGCTGTGCGGCGGCAACGGCGCGGCGACACCCAAGTGACGGCCGAGTTGGCCACGCGGCTCGCCGAGGAGCCGGCACGGGCCTCGCTGACCATGCGCCTGCCGTTCGAGCGGGGCAAACCGGTCGAGGGCCGCCTCGTCGCCGGTTGGGGGCAAGCCAGCGAAGCCGTCTGGCGGCTGGCCAGCGATTTCGCCATCGGACCCGAACGCGAACCGGCAATCGCCCGACTGAGCACCCTTGGCCTGCTCCTGCCCGGCCACGGGGAGCTGACCGCCGAAACGGTGGAGCTGCAGCTGGCCGGCCTCGGCCAGGACCAGCAGGTATTGCTGCTGCACGTTCCTGCCCTGCTGCATCGCGAGGCCATGCCGTGGCACGGCCCGCTGACGCTCAACGCGGCCTTGACGCTTGCGGGCGACCAGCTTCGGCTGGAAGGCGATGCGACCACGCTCGGCGAAGCGCGGCTGACGCTGTCCGGCCAGCACGACCTGGGGCGCAAGGCGGGTCGGGCGATCTGGCGGCTTGGCGGTCTTGCGTTCAGCTCGCCCGGCTGCACCTTGTTCGATCTGTCGCCGCGCTTCGGCGCCAATCTTACGGCCGACGGCGGGCTGGAGGCGGATGGCGATGTGAGTTGGAACCAGGGCGCGCTGCAGGCGCGCGCGACGATCAGCGCGCGCAGCCTGTCGTTGCGCGGACGGGATTGGTCGTTGAACGGCGTGGACGGCACCGTCGCGCTGGGCTGGAGCGGCGACAGCGTGGTGACACCGGGACGCCAGAGCCTAGCCCGGTTTATTCACGAGAGGCCATGATGTGATGGGCAGGGAGGCAAGGCGATCACGCGGCATGCGTGGTCGTTGCGTCTTTTTCATCGCGGGTTGGTTTGTCGGGTGTCGGGTTATTGGTTTGGGATTGCGGGAACGGGTGTTTTCGGGGCATCGGCCCCGTCGGTCATGGAGCGGCGGGTCGAAGCGCGCCGGCGAGCAAGCGGATGAGAGCGGCATCCGGGCAAACGGCGGCGAAGGCGATGCGCACGCGATGGGCGGTCTCGACGATGCGGGCGCCGAGCTTCAACAAGCGCAGGC
>VGEV01000022.1 GCA_016869175.1 Alphaproteobacteria bacterium | reverse complement strand
CCGAACTGGCGGCCTTGCGGCGCGCCGCCAGGGCGGCGGCCCGCGTGCTGGGCGCCGCACCGCCGGAGTTCTGCGGCCTGCCCGATAACCGACTGGACAGCCTGCCGCTGATCGACGTGGTCAAGCGGGTCGAGCGGGTCGTCGAGCGGCTGCGCCCGGCGATCGTCTACACCCATCACGGCGGCGATCTGAATGTCGATCATCGCATCGCGCATGCCGCCGTGCTGACCGCCTGCCGGCCGGTGCCGGGCGCCAGCGTCGCCCGCATCTACGCCTTCGAGACCGTCTCCAGCAGCGAATGGGCGGCGACGGCGCAGCAGCAGGGCTTCCAGCCGACGCATTTCGTCGATATCGCGGCGCACCTGGCGGCCAAGGCGCGCGCGCTCGACTGCTATGCCGGCGAGATGCGTGCCTTCCCGCACCCCCGCAGCCCGGAGGCCGTGGCGGCGCTGGCAAGCTGGCGCGGCGCCTCGGTCGGACTGGCCGCGGCCGAAGCCTTCGTGGTGGTGCGCCAGGTGGAAGGCGCCGCGTAATGGGCTATCCCCTTGTGGGGCTTGGCGAGGTTGCGAGCGTGCTGCGGCGGGACCGCCGTCGCGCTCCCTGGCTATTCGGCTGTTTCCTCGTCGCCAGCTTGGCCGAGGGCATCGGCATCGCCACCTTGCTGCCGCTGATCGCGCAATTGCTGGGCGGCGGCGGCGAGGGCCGCGTGCAGGCGGCGATCGCCGGACTGCTGGGCTGGCTTGGCCTGCCGGCAACGCTGCCGGTGCTGCTGGCCTTGTTCGCGCTGGCCATCCTGCTGAAGTCGCTGCTGCTGCTGGCCAGCATCCTGGCCATCCGGTTCGCCGGCGCCAGCATCGCGACCGCCTTGCGCGGCGACCTCTTGAAGGCCCTGTTCCGCGCCGACTGGCGGCATTTCACCGCCGAGCCGGTGGGCGGGTTGGCCAATGCCATGGGCATGGAGGCGCAATACGCGGCCGAGACCTACATCTCCGGCTACAAGCTGGTGGCCGAGGCGGCGCAGGTGCTGGTCTACCTCGCTCTGGCGCTCGTCATCTCGCCAGCCGCGACGGCTGCGGCGCTCGGCACCGGGCTCGCCATCGCGCTGCTCTATACCCGGCTGATCGGCATGGTGCGCCGGGCCGGCGAGGACGAGGCGCTGGCGCTCAACGAACTCAGTCGGCAACTCACGGACTTCTTCCGCGGCATCAAGGCGCTGAAGGCGATGGCCCGCGAAGCCGAAGTGGCGCCGCTGCTGATCGCCGAGGCGGCGGCGATCAACCGCGCGCTGCGACGGCGCGCCATCGCCGGCGAAACGCGCAAGCAGATGGTCGAGCCGCTGCTGGTACTGGTCGGCGCGCCGGCACTCTATCTCGCCATCGCGCATTACCAGTTCGCCATCGAACTGGTGCTGGTGCTGGCCTTCCTGTTCCACCGCCTGGTGACGCGGGTGCTGGAAGTGCAGGGGCATTATCAGAGCTTCGTCGGCAGCCTGGCGTTTCTGAAGGGGTTCGAGGCCAAGCTGGCGCGCGCGCAAGCGCGGCTGGAGTTCTCGGCCGATGGGCCGGCGCCCCGGCTGCAACGCGAGATCCGTTTCGCCGCCGTCTCTTTCGCTTATGGCGAGCTCAAGGTGCTGCGAAGCGTCGAATTGCGCATTCCGGCGGGGCGCATCGTCTGTCTGTTCGGGCCATCGGGGGCGGGCAAGTCCACCCTGCTCGACCTGCTTCTGGGGCTGATCCAGCCGAGCGAAGGCCGCATCCTGATCGACGGCGTGCCACTCGACGGCGTTGCCCTGTCGGCCTGGCGGCACGAGATCGGTTATGTGCCGCAAGACAGCTTTCTCTTCCATGCCTCCATCCTGACCAACGTGACGTTGGACACGCCGGGCCTGGGTGCGGAAGACGCAACGGCGGCGCTGAAGGCGGCAGGCGCCTGGGATTTCGTGGCGGCGTTGCCGGACGGCCTTGCCACTGTCGTCGGCGAGCAGGGCGGGCGCCTGTCCGGCGGCCAGCGCCAGCGCATCGCGCTGGCCCGCGCGCTGGCGCATCGCCCGCGCCTGCTGATCCTGGACGAAGCGACCTCGGCGCTCGACCCGGAGACCGAGCGGGGCATCCTGGCCACCTTGCGCGGGCTGGCCGGCGCGATCACGGTGCTGGCGGTATCGCACCAGCCGGCGGTGATGGCGGCGGCCGATCTGGTTTATCGCATCGCCGACGGCCAGGTGAACGAGGCCGCGCCGCCTGCCCGCGCCGTCGGCGTCAGCTAGCGCGGTGTCCGATCAGATGGCAGGGCAATGGCTTCCGTTCAAACCGAACCTGCCGGCTCGATTTGAACGGAGATTGCCCTAGCGGCGCCGGGCGGCTGCTTGTCGCGCCGCATCCTCTATCCGGTCGTCGGCGATTCACTGGGCGGCAGCCAGCTCGCCACCTTGTCGCTCGTGCGCCGGCTCGATGCATCGCGCTATTCGCCTGTTCTGGCATTGGAGCGTCCGGGCCCGGTGGCCGAGCGTCTGACCGCGCTGGGTTTGCCGTTCGTGCTGCTGGCGCCGCGTCCGCTGCCAGGCGAGGCGCCCAGACCCGCGCAGGCCCTCGCGCGCATCGCCCGCTCGTTGCCGGCCAGCATGGCGTTGCTGCGCCGCCAGCGCATTTGGGCCGTGCATACCGGCGACCTGCGCATGCATCTTGCCTGGGCGCCGGCGGCCAAGCTGGCGGGCCGGCGCTTCGTCTGGCATGTGCATGTCAACCTGCGCGACAATGCGCTGTGGCGCGGCCTGGCGGCGCTGGCGGATGGCGTTTTGGTGGTCTCGGAGACTGCGCGTCGCACCCTGCCGGCAAGCGTGCGCGAACGGGCGGCGCTGACGCCCAATCCCTTGGAACCGATGGCGCCGGCGGCCCGCCCGGACGAAACGCGGCAGCGGCTTGCCCGCGACCTCGGGCTCGATCCCGCGCAGCCTTGGCTCTGCTTCGCCGGCAATCTGACCCGGCAGAAGCGGCCCGAGGTTTTCGTTGCCGCCCTGGCGGCGCTGGGCCGGCCGGCGCTCGGCCTGGTCGCCGGCCAGGATCGCGACGGCCTGGAGCCGGCGCTGCGCCGTCAAGCGGCTGCGGCCGGCATCGCCGGTCGGCTTTTCCTGCTGGGCTACCGCGCCGATCTGCCGGCGCTGCTGGCGGCCGCCGACGTGGTGGTGGCGCCGGGCGTCAACGAGAGTTTCGGCCGTGTGCCGGTGGAGGCCATGCTGGCCGGCACGCCGGTGGTGGCGGCCGCCTCCGGCGGCCATCTGGAAAGCGTGCGCGACGGTGAGACCGGCCTGCTGGCGCCGCCCGACGAGGCCGGCGCGTTCGCCGCCGCCATCGCCCGCCTGCTGGACGACAATGGCCTGGCGTCGCGGCTCGCGCTGGCCGGTCGGCGGTGGGCCGAGACCCGCCACGATCCCGCGCGCTATGCCGAAGCGTGCATGCGGCTCTATGACGAGATCGCCGCGCGTGAAGCCGGGTCCAGCAGCGAGCGGTAGACCGCAAGCGTCCGCTCGACCACCAAGCTGTCGCTGAATTCGTCGAGCGCGATGGCGCGGCCGCGCGCGCCCAGCCGCGCGCGCAGCCCGGCATCGTCGATCAGGCGCCGCAGGGCATCGGCCAGCAGATCCGGCCGGTTGGGCGGCACGAGCAGGGCGTTCTCGCTCTCGCGTGCGATGTCGCGACAGCCCGGGATGTCGCTCGCCACGATGGCGCGCCCGGCCGCCGCCGCCTCGATCAGGATCTTCGGCACCCCCTCGCCATAGGCGGACGGCAGGCAGACGATATGCGTGCCCGCCAGCACCGCGGCCATGTCGGTGCGCCGCGGCCACCATTCGATGACGCCTTCCGCGGCCCAGCCGCGCAAGGCCGCCTCCGGCACCGCGTGCGGATTGGTGCGCGTGGTATTGCCCAGCACGACGAAGCGCGCGGCCACGCCCGCGCCGCGCAGGCGGCGGGCGGCTTCGGCGAAAACCCCCACACCCTTCTCCCACAGCAGCCGTCCGGCCAGCAGCACCAGCGGCGGCCCTTCGGGTTCCGGGCTTGGCTGGAATTCCCGCATGGAGACGCCGGCGCCCGCAATCAACACGATGCGCTCCGGCCGGATCGCGCCGCTTGCCGCCAGCCGCCGGCCGTCTTCCGGGTTTTGCACGATCGCCTTCAGGTTGCGGTGCCCGCTCGCCAGGCGATAGACCCGCAAGGCGGCCCAGCGCAGCAGCCGCGTCCGCCAGTCCCGGCCGACGAAAAGCTGGCCAAGGCCGGTGATGGCGGCGACCACCGCCGGCACGCCGGCCGCCCGCGCGGCGATGCCGCCATAGAGCACCGGCTTGATGGTGATGTGATGTACCAAGGCCGGGCGCAGCCGGCGATAAAGCCGATAGAGCGCCAGCAGGGTGCGCAGTTCCGCCACCGGTCCGGTTCCGCGCCGGGAGAGCGGTATGGCGTGATAGCTGAACCGCTCGGAGCTGAGGGCGGAGACCTCGAAGTCCGCCGGCGCCCAGACGTGATCGGACGGCGCCGCCACATGCACTTCGAAGCCGGCGTCGCGCGCCGCCTGGCCCAGGATGCGGCGATGCGACCAGAAGAAATAGGCCTCGTTGACGACGAACAGCAGGCGGGGTCTGCCGGCCAAGTCAGCCCTCCAGCAGCCGCTGGAACTGGGCCAGCACCGCCGCCGCTTCGTAGCGCGCCGGCAGCAGGCTCGGCCGCGGGCAGGCGGGCGGCGCCGGCCGGACGGCTGCCAGGGCGGCGAGGAACGGCGCACCAATTTGCGCGAGCTGCACCGCGCCCGCCGCCTCGTCCGCCAGTTCGCCAATGCCGCCTGCCTCTGGCGTCGCGATCACCGGACAGCCGCAGGCCAATGCCTCCAGGGCGACGTTCGACTGGCCTTCCCACCGCGATGGCAGCAGCAGAGCGTCGGCGCCCGCGAACCAGGACCAGGGGTTGGCCGCGAAACCGGCCAAGCGCACCCGATCGCCAAGGCCCAGTGCGGCGGCTTGTCGCGTCAGGGCGTCGTAGTCGGGGCCATCCCCCAGTATCGTGAGCTGCCATGCGCCGGGGAGCGATGGCAACATGTCCAGCAGGCGATCGAAGCCCTTCTGCGCCGTCAGGCGACCGCAAGCAACATAGCGCGCGCCGTCCCCTGGCGCACGGACAGGCGGCGTCGCTTGCCGGCGCAGGCCGGCGCTGTCCACGGGGTTCGCCAGGACATGCAGACGCGCCGCCGGCACGGCGAACCGCTGCGCCAGTTCGTTCGCCATTTGCCGCGAACTGGCAATCACCGCGTCGGCAATGCGATAGAGCAGCCGATAGCCAAGGACCAGCGGGCCGGCAAGGTTCTGCCGTGGCAAGCTGGCGGAGGGCATGTTGGCTTCGCGGATGACGACGCGCGGTCGCTTCGCCAGCAGCCGTGCCAGGACCAGCACCGCCAAGTTGACGTAGCCCAGCGTCGAGAACAGCACGTCGGGTTGGGTTCGCCGCAGTGTCCGCAGAAGCGGAACGAACGCGGTCAGCAGGCGGGGCCGGCCGGTCGAATAGAGCGCGACATCCGCCGGAAGCGCGGCGCGCAAGGCACCGTCTTCCCGCAACACGATCAGTAAGGCGCGGCAGCGTTGCCGGTCGAGACCGGCCAGCAGGGACAACGCCACCCGCTCCGCGCCGCCCGCCGCAAGGTTCGGCAGGACGAAGGCAACCCGGATGGGCGCGGCCGGCTTCACGCCGGCTGTGCGGCTGCGTGCCGCTGCCGGCCCTGCCGCACCCAGCGCACGATGGGCTCGCGCGCCAGGATAACCGTGAACAGCAGGAAGAACAGCAGCAGGTAGCCCGTGCGATAGCGGACCGCCGAGCCGGGATTCATCACGCCGACCGGGTAGTTCGGAAACAGCAGCCAGAACAGCCCGAACAGAAAAACGAAGAGGTTGAAAAGCGGCAGCCGGGCGAGGCGCGTCGACAACAGGTAGAGCGCGATCGCCAGGACCAGCATGCTCTCGGCGAAGGCGAAGGTGTGCATGGCGTGACCCGAGACCGCTTCTTCCAAGGTCGGACCGACAAAGGCGAGATACATGCCGAGCGGCGCCTTGTAGAACACGTCGTATTCCTGCTCCCAGAAGACCGGCCGCGTGCTGAAGCCGACCCCTTGGAAATGCGGGATGATGTCGAACGCCATCTGGTCGACCGCGTCGGCCGCCAGATAGAGGCCGAGCAGCGAGACCAGCGAGGCCAGCAGGATCATCGCCGTGCGCTGCCGCAGATGCGGCGCCAGCATGTAGGTGCCCAACAGGAAGACGATCGCCGGCATGAAATGCGGCTTGTAGAGCGCGGTCAGCAAGATCACCGGGATGTGCCAGAGCCGCAGACGAAACCGGCCGCTGGCCAGCCGCGCGATCATGCCGGCGACGATGCCGACGCAGAACACCAGCACCGCTTCCTTCGAAGCGACCGACGACCACAGGTTGAAGGACGGCATGAGGCAGAGCAGCGCCGCTGCCCGACGGTCGCGCCCTTCGAGCGCGGTGAGGAAGCTGGCGATGCCGACGAAGGCCAGCGCCTGGAACCAGATGTTGACGAGGTAAGTGTTGCCGAAGGAGAGCTGATTGAACAGATAGCCGAGATAGACGGTCACATGGGTCGAGCCGCCGGCGAACGCGCCCTGCATCAGGTCGCCGGCCTGGTATTTGTGCGAGTCGCCCAGCGAAGTGAACTGTCGCACCAGGGTTTCCGCCGCGACGCTGAGCGCGACCCGGTAGGCGAACAGGAAGGCAAGGAAAGCCGGCCAGGTAAGCGGCGCGGCGCGTCCGGTCCTGGTGGGGTCGGCCACCGCCGCTACTCGCGCCGCAGCAGGGCGACCAGCAGGAAGAGCACGATAACCAAGACCGGCGCGGTCAGCGCGGGAATGCCGACGATACGGAACAGGTTGGCCGCCTCGGTCTGCACCGGCGCGCGCGGCGGCTCGACGATGCGCGCGGCATAGGGCAGATTGCTTTCCAGCAGCATGGCGCTCTGCTCGGCACTGGTCAGCAGGCGCAACAGCACGGCGCGGATATCTTGCACCGTCACCTTGTTGAGCTGGTCCTGCAGGTAGGCCTTGCGGCGGCTGTTCTCCAGCAGGTCCTGCTCGCGCAACAGCGCATCCGCCTCGGCATACACGATCTCCAGGATGAAGCGCGCCATGACCGGATCGGCATGGCCATAGCTCAGCTTCATGAACGGCAGCGGGTCCATGTTGCGCACGTTGACCGCGGCCTTGAGATAGTCGGCCAGCATGTCGATATCCGGCGGGCGCCACAGCGTCTGGCGCAGCAGGGCGCGCAAATACTCCTTGCGTTCGAAGGCGGCGTCGCTCGGCCGACGCCAGGTCTTGCTTTCGCCGTCGTAGCCATCGGCGAAGATCGTCTGCATCAGCCCGTATTTGCGCTGCAGCCGTTCGGCCAGCTGCAAGCTGCCGATCAACTGCGTCAGCCGGTCGAAATTGATCGCCCCGCGGTCGCCGAAGGCCAGGCCCAGGGCCCCCGCCGCCCCGATCGCCGGCGAGGCATCCGATGGCGCCGTCTCGCTGCTGCGCGACGGCGAGACCACCATGAAGGCCTGATAGCTGGGATCGAACTTGGCGAGCATCCAATAGCCGTAGCCGGCGCCCAGCACGAAAGCCAATAGCGCGAACCAGCGTGCCCGAAGGATCGTCCGGCCGAGAAACCGCAGGTCGATGACATACTCGTCCGCGGGCGAAGCGCTCGGTTTCGGGGGAAGCGGGGCGAACCCGGGCGCCACCAGATGCGGTGCGCCGGGCGGTTCGCCCGGTGCCGGCGAAGTCATGGAGGCCTTGGGCTCATTTGCCGGCCGTCATAGCACGTCCAGCGGCGCCTGTTGACCGGCGGCCGCCGCCCGGTCCAGCAGGGCGAGCAGGCGCGGGTGCAAACGCGGGTTCGCCGCCAGCAGGCCGCCGCTCCCGAGCGCCACTGCGCCGCCGGCCAGGTCGCTGACGAAGCCGCCCGCCTCCGCGACCAGCACGCGGCCTGCCGCCGTCGCGGCCGGCGCGGTCGCCTCTTGCCACACGCCATCGAGGCGGCCGGCGGCGAGATAGGCAAGATCGAGCGCCGGCGCGCCCAGCCGGCACAGGCCGGCGACGTGCGACCAAAACCGGCGGGTTTGCTCCAGCACGCGCGGCTGCTCCGCCGCCGGCGGCGGGCCGACATCCGCCGCCACCAGCGCTTCGCCCAGCTCGCCGCGGCCCGAGACGCGCAAGCGGCGGTCGTTGACGAAGGCGCCGATGCCGCTCTCGGCCCAGAACAGCTCTTGCGTGATCGGCTGGTAGACGATGCCCGCGATCAGTTCGCCCGCGCGTTCGACGGCGATGGCGAGCGAGAAATGCGGCAGGCCGTGCAGGAAGTTCTGGGCGCCGTCGAGCGGCTGGACCAGCCAGCGTCGGTCGCCGCCGGCTGCGGCCGAGCCATCGGCCAGCAGCAGGCCGAAATCGGGCCGTGCCTTGAGCAGTTCGGCCTGCAGGGTGCGGGCCGCCTTGGCGCGGGCGATCGCCACGAACTCCGCCGGACCCTTCGGCGTGACCTGCAGGTTCTCCACTTCGCCGAAATCGCGCGCCAGCGCGCGCGCCGCCTTCAGCGCCGCCGCCGTCATGACATTGATCAAGGCCGATTGTCGTGCCATGGTCCGTTCTGGAGCGTGGCGAGCGGCGGACGCTATAGCGTCGCTTGCCTCCTGGCAATGGGTTCGCCGCGCCCGGGTTTTGCCCTAGAGTTCCGCCCGCGCCGGCGCGGCCGGCGGCAACAGGGGGTGAGAGCATGACGATCAAGCGCCATCAACCGGGCCAGCGCCTCAGCCAGGCGGCCGAGTACGGCAATCTCGTTTTTCTCGCCGGCATCGTGGCCGACGACGGCGCGCTCGACGTCAAGGGCCAGACCAAGCAGATCGTCGACAAGATCGACAAGCTGTTGGCCGCCGCCGGCAGCAACAAGTCGAAGATCCTGTCGGCGCAGATCTGGGTGGCCGACATCCGCTACTACGCCGACATGAACTCGGTCTGGGATCCGTGGATCGACCCGGCCAATCCGCCGGCCCGCGCATGCATCGAGAGCCGGCTGGCCAATCCGGCCTTCAAGGTGGAGATCATGTGCGTGGCGGCGAAATGACGGAACGCCGCGGGCGGTGGGGGCCGTTTGTCGCCGTCAGGCGCGCTGGCGCAGGGCCAAGGCGATGGCGCGGTTGAAGTCCCTGACGGCGGCGGCCGGTCCGGCCGGGTAATTCCACACGCCGCCGATCACCGACAGGAAGTCGGCCCCCGCCGCGACCAGGGCCGGGCAGTTGGCCACGGTGATGCCGCCGATGGCGACGCAAGGGATCTCGAACAATTCCGACCACCAGCGCAGGAGGTCGGGGTCGGCCCGACTCTTGGCCGCCTTGCTGTCGGTGGGGAAGAAGGCGCCGAACGCGACATAGTCGGCACCCGCTTCGCCCGCTGCCATCGCTAGGTGGCGCGAGGCATGGCAGGTGACGCCGACGATCCGCTCCGGCCCCAGCAGGCGTCGGGCCTCGGCATAGCTCGCGTCTTGCTGGCCGACATGACAGCCGTCGGCGCCCAACTCGGCCGCCTGGTCGGGCCGGTCGTTGATCAGAAAGGCGACATCGCGGCGCTGCGCGATCGGCATCAAGCGCTCGGCCGCGCGCCGGACGCTGTCGTCCGGCACGTCCTTCAGACGCAGTTGCAGGCAGGCCACATCGCCTGCCTCGAGCGCCTGCTCCAGTGCCGCAGCGAAGGCGTCGAGCGCGAAGGCGGGCGGGGTAATCAGGTAAAGCCGGCAGGCGGCACCGTCGGCCATCGGGTCAGCCATCCTTGCCCTGGTAGATGCGGATGACCCGATCGAGCAGCTTCAGCGCCTCCTCGCGCGGCCGCTGGAAGGTGTTGCGGCCGATGATGGAGCCGTTGCCGCCGCCGTCGTGGATCGCTTTCACCTCGTCGAACAGCGCGTTCTCGCCCTTCAGGGTGCCGCCCGAGAACACCACCAGGCGCCGGCCGTTGAAGGCCGCCTGCATGATGTGCCTGACCCTGGCCGCCATCGTGCCGATGTCGACCTTGGCGCTCTCATAGGCCTTCTTGGCCTCCGCCTGCTCCATGGCGGTGGTCGGCAGCTTGACCTTGATGATATGCGCGCCGATCAGGCAGGCCAGATGCGCGGCATAGGCGCTGACATCCATCGCCGTCTCGCCGTCCTTGGACAGATCGCCGCCGCGCGGATAGGACCAGACCACGACGGCGAGGCCGTGCGACTTGGCCTCCTCGGCCAGTTCGCGGATCTCCTCGATCATGTCGTTGGCGGCTTCCGAACCGGGATAGATGGTGTAGCCGATGGCGGCGCAGCCGAGCCGGAGTGCGTCCTTGACCGAGGCGGTGATCGCCTGATCCTTGGGCGCCGCCTTGGGAAGCAGCGAGTTGGCGCTGTTGATCTTCAGGATCATCGGCACCTGGCCGGCGAAACCGTCGGCGCCCGCTTCCAGCATGCCCAGCACGCTGGCATAGGCGTTGAGGCCGGCGTCGAGCGCCAGTTGGAAATGGTAGCGCGGATCGTAGGCGGGAGGGTTGGGCGCGAAGCTGCGTGCTGGCCCATGCTCGAAGCCCTGGTCGACGGGCAGGATCACCATGCGGCCGGTGCCGCCCAGCCGGCCGGTCATCAGGATGCGCGCCAAGTTCGCCTTGGTGCCGGGATTGTCGCTCTCGTACCAGGACAGGATCTCGCGGACTTTGCGGCTGACGCGCATGCTGCCGTCTCCTTGCTTGCGTTGGCTAACCCATCAAGACCTTGACGCCCGGCAGCGTCTTGCCTTCGAGCCATTCGAGGAAGGCGCCGCCGGCGGTCGAGACATAAGAGAAATCCTGGGCGGCGCCGGCATGATTGAGCGCCGCCACGGTGTCCCCGCCGCCCGCCACCGAGAGCAGCTTGCCGGCCCGGCTGAGCTGGCCCGCATGTCGCGCGACGGCATTGGTGCCCCGGTCGAACGGTTGCGTTTCGAACGCCCCCAAGGGGCCGTTCCACACCACCGTGCGGCAGCGTTCCAGGCGGGCCTGCAGGTCCAGCACCGCGCGCGGGCCGATATCCAGGATCAGCATGTCGGCCGGCACTTTTTCCACCACCACGGTCGCGGTATCGACCCCCGGTTTCAGCGCCTTGGCCAGCACCACATCGGCCGGCAGCACCAGTTCGGTGCCGGCGGCCCTGGCCTTGGCCTCGATCTCCCGCGCGGTGTCGGCCAGGTCACGCTCGCACAGGCTCTTGCCCACTTCCAGGCCGCGGGCGTGGAGGAAGGTATTGGCCATGCCGCCGCCGATCGCCAACTGCTCGACGCGGCCCAGCAGGTTGCCCAGCACCGACAGTTTGGTGGAGACCTTGGCGCCGCCGACCACCGCCATGACCGGCCGCGCTGGCGAGCCGAGTGCGCCTTCCAGCGCCTTCAATTCCGCCTCCATGCCGCGCCCGGCGGCGGCCGGCAGCAGCCGCGCCAACCCCTCGGTCGAGGCATGCGCGCGATGCGCGCAGGAAAACGCGTCATTGACGTAGATGTCGCCCAGTTCGGCCAGACGCCCGGCAAAGACCGGATCGTTCGCTTCCTCGCCGGCATGGAACCGCACGTTTTCCAGCAGCAGCACGCCGCCTTCCGGCAGGCCCGCCACCGCCGCCGCCGCCGCCGGCCCGACGCAGTCCGCAGCGAAACCGACCGTCCGCCCGCCCAGCGCCGCCGCCAATGCCGCCGCCAGCGGCGCTTGGCTCAGCTTGGCGACCGGCTTGCCTTCCGGGCGGCCGAAATGCGACAGCACCACGACGCGCGCGCCCTTGCCGGCCAGTTCGCGCAAGGTGACGGCGGTGTGCGCGATGCGGGTGGCGTCGCTCACCTTGCCGTCCTGCATGGGCACGTTGAGGTCCGAGCGCACCAGCACCCGCCGGCCCTTGACCGCCAACTCGTCGAGCGTGCGGAAGCGCGCCACGGCGGCCGCCTCAGCCAAGCTTGCCCATGGCGACCGCGGTATCCGACATGCGGTTGGAGAAGCCCCATTCGTTGTCGTACCAGGACAGCACGCGCACGAAAGTGCCGTCGATCACCTGCGTCTGCGTCAGGTCGAACACCGAGCTGGCCGGGTTGTGGTTGAAGTCGGTGGAAACGAGCTCTTCCTCGTTCACCGCCAGCACGCCGTTGAGCCGACCCTGCGCCGCCGCCTGGATCGCTTGGTTGACGTTCTCCTTGCTGGTCGCCTGCTTGGCGCGGAACTTGAAATCGACCAGCGAGACGTTGGGCGTCGGCACGCGGATGGCGGTCCCGTCCAGCTTGCCCGAAAGCTCCGGCAGCACCAGGCCGACCGCCTTGGCCGCGCCGGTCGAGGTCGGCACCATCGACAGGTTGGCGGCGCGCGCCCGGCGCAGGTCGCTGTGCAGCGTGTCCAGCACGGGCTGGTCGGCAGTATAGGAGTGAATGGTCGTCATGTAGCCATGCTCGATGCCGACCGCCTGGTTCAGCACGAAGGCGACCGGCGCCAGGCAATTGGTGGTGCAGGAGGCGTTGGAGACGATGCGATGGCTGGCCGCCAGTTTCTCGTGGTTGACGCCATAGACCACGGTCAGGTCGGCGCCGGTGGCGGGCGCCGAGATCAACACCCGTTTGGCGCCGGCCTTGAGATGCAACTCGGCCTGTTCGCGCTTGGTGAAGATGCCGGTGCACTCCAGGGCGACATCGACCTGCAATTCCGCCCAGGGCAGCTTGGCCGGATCGCGCTCGGCGGTGACGTGGATCGGGCCGCGGCCCAGGTCGATGCTGTTCTCGGCGGCCTTGACGCTGCCCGGGAAGGCGCCATGCACGCTGTCGTGGCGCAGCAAGTGGGCGTTGGCCTTGACCGGGCCCAGATCGTTGATGCCGACCACCTCGATATCCTTGCGGCCGTTCTCGTAGATCGCCCGCAGGACCAGACGCCCGATGCGGCCGAAGCCGTTGATCGCGACCCTGACTGCCATGCTCGCCTCCGTTCCTGCCCGTCAGCCCGCCAACGCCAGGCGGGCCGCTTCGACCACAGCTTGCGGGGTAATGGCAAAATGCCGGTAAAGGTCCTCGACAGGCGCCGAAGCGCCGAAGCCCGACATGCCGACGAATCGCCCCGTGTCGCCGGTGTAGCGATGCCAGCCTAGTGCGCAAGCCGCCTCCACCGCGACGCGCGCCGTGCCGGGGCCCAGCACGGCCCGACGCTCCGCCTCGGGCCGCGCCTCGAACAGTTCCCAGCACGGCATCGAGACCACGCGGGTCGGTGTTGCCTCGGCCTGCAGCGCCTCTCGCGCGGCCAGCGCCAGGGCCACTTCCGAACCGCTCGCCAACAGCGTCACACGGGCCGCGCCGTCGGCCGGCACCAGTTCATAGGCGCCCCCGGCCGAGCGGTTGGCGCTCTCTGGCTGCCGGCGCAACAGCGGCACCGCCTGCCGGGTCAGCGCGATGACCGATGGCCGATTCGCCTGCGTCAGCGCCAGGTGCCAGCATTCCGCCGTCTCCACCGCATCGGCCGGACGGAACACCAGCAGGTTGGGAATGGCGCGCAAGGCCGCCAGCTGCTCCACCGGCTGGTGCGTCGGCCCGTCCTCGCCCAGACCGATCGAATCGTGGGTCAGCACGAACACCACCCGTTGGTGCATCAGCGCGGCCAGCCGGATGGCCGGTCGGCAATAATCGCTGAACACCAGGAATGTGCCGCCATAGGGGATCACCCCGCCGTGCAGCGCCAAGCCGTTCATCGCCGCCGCCATGGCATGTTCGCGCACGCCGTAATAGAGGTAACGCCCGCCATAGGCGCTCTTGCGCAACGGCTGCTGATCGGGAGCCAAGGTGTTGTTCGAGCCGGTCAGGTCGGCCGATCCGCCCAGCAGCTCGGGCACCGCCGGGCTGAGCGCCGCCAGCACCCGGCCCGAGGCCATGCGCGTGGCCTGCGGCTTTGCTTCCTGCTGGAACTCCAGCCGCAGCTTGGCCAGCGCGGCTGCCGCCGCGGTCGGCAGTTCACCGGCCAGGGCCCAGCTGAATTCGCGGCCCGTTGCGCCGGCGGCGGCAAGCCGCGCCTGCCAGGCCTGACGGTGGCCGTGGCCGCGCCGACCCGCCTGGCGCCAGGCGGCCAGCACCGGTTCCGGCACGACGAATGGTGGATGCGGCCAGCCGAGCTTCTGCCGCGCGCCCGCCACTTCCTCGGCCCCCAACGGGCTGCCATGCGTGGCGGCGCTGCCTTCCTTCTTCGGTGCGCCATAGCCGATCTTGGTGCGGCAGGCGATCAGGCTCGGCCGATCCGCCGCCTGCGCCGCGGCCAGGGCGCGGCGAATCGCCGCTGGATTGTGTCCGTCCGCGGTGTCGGTGCGCCAGCCATAGCTGGCGAAGCGGGCCGGCACATCATCGCTCACGGTCAGGTCGGTCGGGCCGTCGATGGAGATTCGGTTGTCGTCGAACAGCACGACCAGCCGGGCCAGGCCCAGATGGCCGGCCAGCGACGCCGCTTCGTGGCTAATGCCCTCCATCAGGCAGCCGTCGCCGGCAATGACATAGGTGCGGTGATCGACCAGGTCGTCGCCGAACCGGGCGTTCAAGTGGCGCTCGGCGATCGCCATGCCCACGGCGTTTGCCAGACCCTGGCCCAGCGGGCCGGTCGTCGTCTCGATGCCGGGGGCAAGGCCGTATTCGGGATGCCCGGCGGTGCGGCTGCCCAATTGGCGGAACCGGCGCAGCTCGGCGAGCTCCATCCGCGGATGCCCGGTCAGGTACAGCAACGCATAGAGCAGCATCGAGCCGTGCCCCGCCGACAGCACGAAGCGGTCGCGGTCGGGCCAGTCGGGCGCGCTCGCATCGAATTTCAGGTATTCGCCGAACAACACCGTCGCCACGTCCGCCATGCCCATCGGCATGCCGGGATGGCCGGACTTGGCCGCCTCCACCGCATCCATGGCCAGCGCCCGGATGGCGTTGGCCAGATCGCGATGCGGCGTCGCGGATGAGGCTTGAAGGTCGCTTGCCGTCATGGCGGGCTCCCGGCGCGGAGTGGGCGGACATTCCGGACATGCGGGCAACGGTACCACCAGGAACAGAATGCGCGCGCGGGCTGTCGTGGAAGGCGCCGCAACATGACCGTCGGTGCGGTTGCCGTCAACAGCCGAAGCAGGCGGCCGGGCGGGCGGCGGTGCGGTTGACGCGGCGGCGTGTCCGGGCCTATGCTGGGGCTTGGTCGAGGCTTTATATGTAATTGAAAAAACAGGGAAATTTGACTTATGGCCGATGATGGCGGACGGCTGGAAACCGCCCTCCGGCGGCTGGAGGGGGTGGTCGGCCGGGTGGCTGAGAACACCTTGGGCGAGCCCACCCGACGGCAATTGCAGGAGGCCAGGGCCGAAGCGGAACGCGAACTGGCGGCGCTGAAGGCCGAGCGCGAGCGCTTGGCGGCCGAACTCGACGGCCTCAAGGCGGAGAACGCCGAACTGAAACGCCTGACGGAACTGGTGACCAGCCGCCTCGACCAGGCGATCGCCGAGCTCAATCAACTGGTGGACAGCTGAAGTGGCCCAGCTCTCCGTCCGCGTCAACAATCGCGACTACCAAGTCGCCTGCGCGGATGGCGAGGAGGAGCATGTGCGGCGCCTGGCGGCCGACGTGAACCGGCGCGTCACGGCGCTGGTCGAGCAGATCGGCCAGGTGGGCGAAGCGCGGCTGTTGCTCATGACCACGCTGCTGCTGGCCGACGAGGTGTTGGAGCTGCGACAGCGGCCGACAGCCGCGGAACCCGCGTCCGCGTCGGTTGCGACGCTGGAAAGCTTGGTCGAACGCCTGGAGGGCGTTGCCCGGCACCTGGAGACCGCCTAGATAGGGAAGCGGACGGGTACTGCCCGGCGCGTTAGGTCCATCATGCCCCTGGGCCAATGTCCGATGTGATGGGAGCTGTCCCTGCCGCGACCCTGGTCACGGCAATACGGCGCCCACCTGCAACAGCAGGCCACAGCGGAGCATCCGATGCCGACGGCCACGGCGGTCCCGTTCACCTCTCGTCGTCAGCCCGGCCGCTCGCGTGGACAGCCTGAAAACCGAGAAACAGTGGCTGCGTGGCGAAGCGCGCGCCCATCGCGTGCGCCTGGCGGCGGCCGCCCCGGCCAACGCCGGCGAACTGGCGGCCGAACACTTCCTGGCCGCCTTCGCGCCCGGTCGGGGCCACGTGGTTTCCGTCTACTGGCCGTTGCCGGAGGAGTTCGATACCCGGCCGTTGCTGGTCCGCTTGCAGGCCGCCGGCTGCGTCGTCGCGCTGCCGGTCGTGGTCGGGCGCGGACAGCCGCTGGTCTTCCGGCGATGGCAGCCGGGCGAGACCTTGGCCGAAGGCCCGCTTGGCTTGCGCGAGCCCTTGCCGCGGGCCGCGCAGGTGGTGCCGCAACTGGTCGTCGCCCCGCTGCTGGCCTGCGACGGCCAGGGCTATCGGCTGGGCTATGGCGGTGGCTACTACGACCGCAGCCTGCGCGCGCTCAGGGCTAGTGCGCGGACCTCGGCGGTCGGCTATGCCTTTGCCGGCCAGCGGGTCGAGCGGCTGCCGCACGGACCGAATGACGAACCGCTCGACGCCTTGGCGCACGAAAAGGGGGTCGAGCATTTTGCAAGGATACGACAGGGATGAGGGCGCTCTATCTCGGCGACATCGTCGGCCGGCGCGCGCGTGAGGCGGTGCAGGCCGCGCTGCCGGACTTGCGGCGAACGCTGGCGCTGGATTTCGTGGTGCTGAATGGCGAGAACGCGGCCGGCGGCTTTGGCATCACCGGCGAGATCGCCGAGGCGCTGTTCGCCGCTGGCGCCGATTGCATCGTCACCGGCAACCACGTCTGGGACCAGCGCGAGATCATCCCCTACTTCCAGCGCGAGACCCGGCTGTTGCGGCCGCTCAATTTTCCCGCCAGCGCGCCGGGGCGCGGCCTGGGCCGCTTCGAACTGCCGGACGGCAGGCGGGCCATCGTGCTGCAGGCGATGGGCCGGGTGTTCATGGAGCCGCTGGACGATCCCTTCGCCGCCGCCGACCAGGCGTTGGCCGACCTCACGCTTGGCCGCGATGCCGCCTTCATCCTGGCCGACATCCATGCCGAGGCCACCTCCGAGAAGATGGCCTTCGGCCACCATCTGGACGGCCGGGTCTCGGCGGTGGTCGGCACCCACAGCCATGTGCCGACCGCCGACCTGCGTTTCCTGCCGGGCGGCACCGCCTATCAGACCGACATCGGCATGTGCGGCGACTACGACAGCGTGATCGGCATGGACAAGGCGGAAGCCCTGCAACGCTTCCGCCACAAGGTGCCCGGCGGGCGCATGAGCCCGGCGCTGGGCGAACCGACCTTGTGCGGCACGCTGTTCGAGACGGACGATGCCACGGGGCTCTGTCGCCAGGCGCGCGCCTTCCGCCAGGGGGGCTGCCTGCCTGCGGGCTAGACGCCGCATTGTTGCCATATTGGAAGGGTAGTCGTATCCCGTGCGATCGTCCACAACATCTGGTAAACAGCGTCAATCAGTATACCAGGGAGAGGGCTGAAACGAGGCCATGGCCGGTCATTCGCAATTCAAGAACATCATGTACCGCAAGGGCGCGCAGGATGCGAAGCGCTCGAAGATGTTCACCAAGTTGATCCGCGAGATCACCGTGTCGGCCCGGGCCGAACTGCCCGACCCGGCCGCCAATCCGCGTCTGCGCGCGGCCATCCTGGCGGCGCGCGAACAGAACATGCCGAAGGACACCATCGACCGGGCGATCAAGCGGGCAAGCCAGGCCGGCGCCGGCGAGAATTACGACGAGGTGCGCTACGAAGGCTTCGGTCCGGGCGGCGTTGGCGTGATCGTCGAGGCCCTGACGGACAACCGCAACCGCACGGCATCGGAAGTGCGGGCGCTGTTCAGCAAGTATGGCGGCGCCCTGGGCGAGACCGGCAGCGTGTCCTACCTGTTCGATCGTGTGGGCTTGCTGCGCTATCCGGCCGCCGCGGCCAGCGCGGAGGGGATGTTCGAGGCGGCGGCCGAGGCCGGCGCCAGCGACGTCGAGAGCAGCGGCGAGACACACGACATCTACTGCGCCGCCGACGAATTGCAGGCCGTGCGCGCGGGCTTGGAAGCGCGCTTGGGCGATCCGCTGAGCGTTCGGCTGACCTGGCGACCGCAGACCGCGATTGCGGTCGACGAAGAAAAGGCGCAGTCGCTGCTCAAACTGCTCGCCCTGCTGGAGGACAGCGACGATGTGCAGCAGGTGATCGCCAATTTCGAGATGGCCGACGACGTGATGCGTCGGCTGAGCGCCTGAGGCGCGCGCGTTGCGCATCCTGGGCCTCGACCCCGGCCTGCGCCACACCGGCTGGGGCGTGATCGAGGCTGGCCACGGACGCTTGCGGCATGTTGGGAATGGCGCGGTGCATTCCGCCGCCGGCCCGGCGCTGGCGCCGCGCTTGGCCGAACTCTACCGCGGCTTGAGCGCGGTGCTGGCGCGATTTTTGCCGGACGTGGCGGCGGTGGAGGAGACCTTCGTCAATCGCAACCCCGGTTCCACGCTGAAGCTGGGCCAGGCGCGCGGCGTCGTGCTGCTGGCGCCGGCCCTGGCCGGTGTGCCGGTTGCCGAATACGCGCCCAACCTGGTGAAGAAGACCATCGTCGGCACCGGCCATGCCGAGAAGGCGCAGATCGCCATGATGGTGCGCACGCTGCTGCCGGCGGCCGGGCCGCTCGATCCCGACGCGGCGGATGCGCTGGCGGTGGCTCTCTGCCATGCCCAGCACGCCGCTTTCGCGGCGCGGGCGACACCAGCGGGGCAAGCGCAATGATCGCGCGGCTGTCGGGCAGGCTGGTGGAACTGGGCGAGGGCCAGGTCGTGCTCGAGGTCGGCGGCGTCGGCTATCTGGTGTTCTGTTCTGCCCGCACGCTCGCCCGGCTCGGCCGCGTCGGCGAGGCGGCACAGCTCGGCATCGAGACGCATGTGCGAGAAGACCATATCCACCTCTATGGCTTCGCCGAGCCGGCGGAGCGGCAGTGCTTCGTGCTGTTGCAGGCGGTGCAAGGCGTCGGCGCCAAGCTGGCTCTTGGCATCCTGGGCGCCTTGGCGCCGGCCGAACTCGCAGCCGCGGTCGCCCGGCAAGATGCCGGCAGTCTGCGGCGCGCGCCGGGCGTCGGGCCCAAGCTGGCGGCTCGCATTGTCGCCGAACTGAAGGGCCGCGCGTTGCCAGTGGTGCCGGCGCCGGCGCCATCGGCCGCGCCGGCGCCACCCGCCGACGCGCTTGGCGACGATGCGGTCTCGGCGCTTGTCAATCTCGGCTACCGGCAGGGCGAAGCGGCGCTGGCGGTCGATGCCGCGCGACGCAAGCTGGGCGAGCGGATCGATCTCGCGGGCTTGATCCGCGGCGGCTTGCGGGAACTCAGCGCATGAGCCCGGAAGCGGTGCCGGAACGGATGGTCGGGCCCGAAGCCGGGGCCGAGGATGTCGGCGAAGGCACGCTTCGGCCGCAGCGACTGGCCGATTTCGTTGGCCAGCGCGCGCTGAAGGAGAATCTGGCGATCTATGTTGCGGCCGCGCGCCAGCGGGCGGAAGCGCTCGACCATGTGCTGCTGCATGGCCCGCCCGGCCTGGGCAAGACGACGCTGGCGCAGATCGTGGCGCGCGAACTGGCGGTCGGTTTTCGCGCGACCTCCGGGCCGGTGATCGTGCGCGCGGGCGACCTGGCGGCGATCCTGACCCATCTGCAGACGCGCGACGTGCTGTTCATCGACGAGATCCATCGGCTGAGCCCGGCGGTCGAGGAAATCCTCTATCCGGCGATGGAGGATTTTCAGCTCGACCTGGTGATCGGCGAGGGGCCGGCGGCGCGCAACGTGCGCATCGACCTGCCGCCCTTCACGCTGGTCGGCGCCACCACCCGCTCGGGCCTGTTGACCACGCCGTTGCGCGAACGCTTTGGCATCCCGCTGCGGCTGGAGTTCTACGACGTGGCCGAACTGGAGGCGATCGTGCGCCGGGCGGCTCGGCTTGCCGAGCTCAGGCTGACGCCGGAGGGCGCGCGCGAGATTGCCCGGCGCAGCCGCGGCACGCCGCGCATCGCGGTTCGCCTGTTGCGCCGGGTGCGCGACTTCGCCGCGCATGCCGGCCAGGTCGAGGTCGGGCGGGCGGAAGCCGACGCCGCGCTGGCCCGGCTGGAGGTCGACGGCGGCGGCCTCGACGCGATGGATCGTCGCTATCTTGGCGCGATTGGTCGCGAGTTCGGCGGCGGGCCGGTCGGCATCGACACGCTGTCGGCGGCCCTGTCGGAAACCCGCGACGCGCTTGAGGACATCGTCGAGCCCTACCTGATCCAGCGCGGCCTGCTGCAACGCAGCCCGCGCGGGCGGATGCTGACCGCCGCCGGCTACAGGCATCTGGGCCTGGCGGTGCCGCGCGGCGGACGCGAACCCGGGCTGTTCACCCAGGACGATGCCGGCGATGGCTGAGGCAAGGCATGTGCTGGGTCTCCGCGTCTATTGGGAGGACACGGATGCCGCCGGCATCGTCTATTACGCCAATTATCTGCGCTACTTCGAGCGCGGCCGCAGCGAACTGGTGCGTGCGCGCGGCATCGACCAGCAGCGGCTGCTGCGCCAGGACGGCCTGATGTTCGCGGTGCGCCGGGTCGCGGTCGATTATCTGGCGCCGGCGCGGCTCGATGACGAATTGCAGGTGGAGACCTGCCTGACCCACCTTGGCGCGGCCACGCTCGACCTTGCGCAGAGCGTGCGCCGGCAGGCGCGGACCCTGGCCCAGGGACAGGTCAGGCTGGCCTGCATCGACCGGGCTGGCCGATCGCGGCGCATACCGGTCGGCTTGCGCGCTTGCCTGAGCGCGACGGACATGACAGCGAAGGACCGTTAGGAATGGAAGCACAAAGCGTCGAGGCGATGCGTCTGGCCGGATCGATCGGCGCGGGCGATCTCAGCATCTGGGCGTTGATCCTGCGCGCCGACGTGGTGGTCAAGGCGGTGCTGCTGCTGCTGCTCGGCGCCTCGATCTGGTGCTGGGCGATCATCTTCGAGAAGTGGCTCCGCTTCCGGCGCCTGCGGGTGCAGGCCGACCAATTCGAGGACCAGTTCTGGTCGGGCGGCAGCCTGGAGACGCTGTACGACAACGTCGGCAACCGCGCCCGCCACCCCATGGAACTGCTGTTCGCCTCCGCCATGCGGGAATGGCGGCGGTCGACCGCCAAGGGGCTGGCCAGCGACAACACGCTGCGGGCGGGCATACGCGAACGGATCCAGCAGGTCATGCAGATCACCATGAGCCGCGAACTGGAACGGCTGGAGCGCTATCTCGGCTTCCTGGCCACGGTCGGCTCGACGGCGCCGTTCGTCGGCCTGTTCGGCACGGTATGGGGCATCATGAACAGCTTTCAGGCGATCGCGGTGACCAAGCAAACCAACCTGGCAGCGGTCGCACCCGGCATCGCCGAGGCGCTGTTCGCCACGGCGGTCGGCCTGGTCGCGGCCATACCGGCGGTGATCGCCTACAACAAGTTCTCCAACGACCTCGGCCGCTACGCCAACCGGCTGGATGGTTTCGTCGGCGAGTTCACCGCCATCCTGTCGAGGCAACTGGAAGAGAGGCCCGCCTGATGGCCGCCTATATCCAGCATGGCGGCGGGCGACGGCGTCCGGGCCGTGGCTTTCCGCCGCTCTGGCAGATCAACGTCACGCCGTTCGTCGATGTGATGCTGGTGCTGCTGGTGGTGTTCATGGTGACCGCGCCGCTGCTGGCCGTGGGCGTGCCGGTCGATCTTCCGAAAGCCACCGCCGAGGCCTTGCGCAACAGCGAACAGCCGCTGACCGTCAGCATCGACAAGTCCGGTGCCGTCTACCTGCAAGAGGCCAAGGTGCCGCTGGCCGAATTGCCGGCGAAGCTGGCCGCCATTGCCGGTCAGCGCGGGCGCGATGCGCGGATCTTCGTGCGCGGCGACGCCGGCATCAACTACGGAACCTTCATGGAAGTGATGGGGGTGTTGAACAGCGCCGGCTTCAGCAAGGTTGCGCTGGTCACCCAGTCGAAGCCGGTCGCGCCGGCGCCCAGGCGAGGCACCTGAAGGTCGGCGGCGGTGCGCAACGGCTTCACTTTCTCGCTCTTTCTGCATGCCGCGCTGCTGACCCTGGCGGCGGTCGGGCTGCCGGAACTGATGCGCCGGACCGAGCCGATGGAGACGCCGCCGATCCTGGTGGAACTGGTCCCGATCGGCGAGGTCACGACGCCGCAGAAACGCGAGAAGGCGCCCGAACCGAAACCGGAGGCCAAACGCGAGCAGGTGGAGCCGAAGAAGGCGGAACTGCCGCCGCCACCCCCGCCACCACCACCCCCGCCACCGCCCCCGCCGCGGGCCGAACCGGAGCCGCCCAAGCCCGAGCCGCCGAAACTGGCCGAGGCGCCGGCGCCAGAGCCCAAGCCGTTGCCGCCCAAACCCGAACCCAAGCCGGAACCGGTGGCAAGGCCCGAGCCGCCGAAGGAACCGACGCCACGCATCGCCGCCAGCGAGGCGCCGGAGCCGCGGGCCCGGCCCAAACGCGAGGCCGAATTCGATCCCAACCGGATCGCCGCCCTGCTGGATCGCCGCCTCAAGGAAGCCGCGCCGCCAACCCCCGAACCGCCGAAGCCGCAGGCCAAGCTCCAGCCGGTCAGCGTTGCCGCTCCCCGGTTGTCCGACCAGCCGCTGTCGATGACCGTGATCGACGCGATCCGCAAGCAGATCGAGCAATGCTGGTCGGTGCAGGCCGGGGCACGCGACGCGCAGGACCTGATCGTCACCGTCCGGGTGGCACTCAATCGCGACGGTTCGCTGCTCCGCCCGCCGGAGATCCTGGAGGAAGCGCGCATGACGCGCTCCGGCGAGGAAGCCTTCCGCAGCGCCGCCGAATCGGCCAGACGCGCGGTGCAGCGCTGCAGTCCCTTGCAGGGCTTGCCACTCGAGCGCTACGAGCAATGGCGCGAACTCGTCCTCAAGTTCAATCCGAAAGACATGCTGGGTGGATGATGACCAAGATGCCGCGCGTACCCGCCGCTCGCCTGCCGTTGCTTTGCCTGCTGTTGGCCACGCTGCTGTCGGTATCGCAGGCGCGTGCGCAGCTCAGCATCGACATCACGCGCGGCAACGTCGATCCGCTGCTGATCGCCATCCCGGATTTCCACGGCGAAGGCGCCGATGCCGGCCTGACGGGACGCAACATCGCCGGCGTCATCACCGCCAACCTGGAGCGTTCGGGCCTGTTCCGACCGCTCGATCCCAAGTCGTTCCTGCAGAGCTCCGAGCAATTGCAGGCAGCCCCGCGCTTTCCGGACTGGCGGGCGATCAATGCGCAGGCGCTGGTCTCCGGCAAAGCGCAGCTGCAGCCCGATGGCCGGCTCGATGTCGAGTTCCGCCTGTGGGACGTGTTCGGCGCGCAGCAGATGCTCGGCTTCAGCTACAAGACGCCGCCTAACAACTGGCGGCGCATCGCCCACATCATCTCGGACGAGATCTACAAGCGCATCACCGGCGAACAGGGCTATTTCGATACCCGCATCGTCTACATCTCCGAGAGCGGGGCGGTGACGCGGCGGGTCAAGCGGCTGGCGATCATGGACCAGGACGGCGCCAACCATCGCTTTCTGACCGACGGCAGCTACCTGGTATTGACGCCGCGTTTCTCGCCGACCCGGCAGGAGATCACCTATCTGTCCTATGCCCGCGGGCAGCCGCGCGTCTTTCTCTACAACATCGATACCGGGCGGCAAGAAGTGCTGGGCGATTTCCCGGGCATGACCTATGCCCCGCGCTTCTCGCCCGATGGCGACCGGGTGATCTTCAGCCGTGAAACGGACGGCAATTCGGACATCTTCGAGATGGACCTGCGCAGCCGCGCGGTCAGGCGCCTGACCGACCATCCGGCGATCGACACCTCGCCGGTTTACGCCCCCGACGGCAGCCGGATCACCTTCAATTCCGATCGCGGCGGCAGCCAGCAGATCTATGTGATGGGCGCCGACGGCGGCAACCCGCAACGCATCAGCTTTGGCGAGGGGCGCTATGCGACGCCGGTCTGGTCGCCGCGCGGCGACCTGATTGCCTTCACCAAGATGCATCGCGGTCGCTTCTTCATCGGCGTCATGCGGCCCGATGGCTCGGGCGAGCGGCTGTTGACCGAAAGCTTTCTCGACGAAGGTCCGACCTGGGCACCCAATGGCCGGGTGCTGATGTATTTCCGCCAGGAGCCAGGCGAGGCCGGCGGCCGCGGCGGTCGCGTCCGCCTGCGTTCGGTCGACCTCACGGGCTACAACGAGCGCGAGATGCTGACGCCGCAGGACGCTTCCGACCCTGCCTGGTCGCCGCCGGCACCGCTTGCCGCGAGCAACCGCTGAGCCACCGAATGCCGCGAATGCGCCGCGCATTTCGCTTGAAACTGCCTGCACCGGCAGTTATTTTGCTTGTGTTCTTGCAACGAATCGCGGGGGCGCGGAGCGTCGGCGAGGCTCAGCGCTCGGGGCGGCAGGCGCGCGCAACAAGGGCGCCAAAAGACGACGGGCTGAACACCCCAGTGCCCGAGCTGGAATCAAGCAGAGCTTAAGAACTTCCTGATCAATACCACGGCCCAACCGCCGGCCTAGCGGCGCGGAGCGACGAAGGAGTCAAACAAGATGCGGATCGAATGGATGTCTTGGAAGGCGTTGTGCCTGGGCGCGGGCATGCTGGCACTGGCGGCTTGCGAGACGCAGCAGCAGGGCGCCGCCGGTGCCGGTGGCCAAGGTGCCGCGCAGAGCACGACGCAGGCAGCACCGCGCACGGCTGCCACCGCGATCGTTCCTGGTTCGCAGGAAGATCTCGCGCGCAATGTGGGCGACCGCATCTTCTTCGACTTCGACAAGGCCGATCTGCGGCCCGAGGGGCGCGCGCAGGTCGAGAAGTGGGCGGCTTGGCTGAAGCAGTATCCGCAGGTGACCGTGACGGTCGAGGGCCATGCCGACGAGCGCGGCACGCGCGAGTACAATCTGGGCCTCGGCGCGCGGCGCGCGGATACCGCCAAGCGGTACCTGGTGCAACTCGGCATCAACCCGCAGCGGGTGGCCACCATCTCCTACGGCAAGGATCGGCCGGATTGCGGAGAAAGCAACGAGGCGTGCTGGCAGAAGAACCGCCGCGACGTGATGAAGGTCAACTGATTGCCTTCGTCGTCGGTGCGAGGCAAGCAGGGGCCCGCCGGGATCGGCGGGCCCTTTTCGCTTGTGCCGGCGGGGCGGTCGCAAAACCGCCGTAATCTCGGTCTATGGCGGCCCGCGGGCCTGCCGTCCCGCCTGCTGGCCGATTGAGGAAACCAGGATGTCCCAGCCGATCAGCGCCACCCAGCGGTGGCTCGTCCTGTCGATCCTTTGCTGCGCCCTATGGCCAAGCCCGCCGGCCGGGGCACAGTCGGCCGGCGACGCGGTGCTGGTCGACCGTCTGGATCGACTGGAACGCGACATGCGCGACGTGCAGCGCTTTGTCTATCGCGGCGGTGCGCCGCCCGCCCAGGCCGGTCAGGGCGCCGCGCCGCCGGGCGATCAGGTGCTGGCCGCGCGGCTGGCGCAGGCGGAGGACCGGGTCCGCCAGCTCGAGGAGGCGCTGCGCGGTCTGACAGGGCAACTCGAACGGCAGGTATACACCAACAACCAGCTTTCCCAGCGCGTGGAGAAGCTGGTGGGCGACGTGGATTTCCGGCTGAAGGACGTGGAGCGCGAGATCGGCATCCTGCGCCAGGGCGCCGCGGTCGCGGCACCTGGTGCGCAGGCCGCGGCGCCCGCGCCCGCCCCGCGCCCGGCCGCGCCGCCGGCCGATGAGGGCGGCCTGCCCGCAGGCAATGCGATGCAACGCTACGACCATGCTTTCGCGCTGGTCCGCAAGCAGGACTTCCCCGCGGCCGAGCGCGCCTTCCGCGAGTTCCTTGCCAGGCATCCCAACGACAAGTTGGCTGGCAACGCGCAATTCTGGCTCGGCCAAACGCATTTCGTGCGCAAGCAGTTCGAGCCCGCCGCCAAGGCCTTCCTGGAGGGCTATACCAAGCACCCCGAAAGCAGCAAGGCGCCGGAGTCGCTGTTGCGGCTTGGCCTGTCGCTGCACGCCATGGGGCAAAACAAGGAGGCTTGCGCCGCCTGGGCCGAAGTCGGCCGCAAGTTCGCCAATGCCGAGCCTCGCATCAAGGACGAAGCCGTACGCGAGCTGAAAGAGAACAACTGCCGCTAGCGACGCCGACCCGGGCGGAGGCGGCGCAGCGATTCGCCCGCGTCATGCGCGAACTGCTGCCGCAAAGCCCGCCGCCGGCGTTGGCCGTGGCGCTGTCCGGCGGGCCTGACAGTACCGCGCTGGCGTTGCTGGCGCGCGAGTGGTCGGCGGAATGGGGCGTGCGGCTGCTGGCATTGACGGTCGATCATGGGCTGCGCCAGGCGTCCGCGGCGGAGGCGGCGGCCGTCGCCGGCTGGTGCGTGATGCGAGGCTTGGAGCCGACGGTCCTGCGCTGGAGCGGAGCGCCGCCCGTTTCCGGTCTGCAGGCGTCGGCGCGCCAAGCGCGCTATCGGCTGCTGGCCGAGGCCTGCCGGCAGCGCGGCGTGCGCCACCTGTTGCTGGGGCATCAGCGGGACGACCAGATCGAGACCATGCTGCTGCGCCTTGCCGCCGGCAGCGGCGCCGACGGCGCCGCCGGCATGTCGGCGGTCAGCCGGCGCGACGGCCTGTGGCTGCTGCGGCCGCTGCTGGCTTGGCCGCGCCGCGCCGTTCTCGCGGTCCTGGCGGAACGCGGGGAAACCTCTCTCGACGATCCCAGCAACCGCGCCCGCCGATTTGCGCGCGCCCGCCTGCGACCGGTGCTGGCAGCAGCCCCCGATCGCCTGGTCGAGCGTCTTGCCGGCGCCGCGCAGGCCTTCGGCCGCCTGCGGCAAGTCTGGCAGGCGGCCCTGCGCGATGCCTCGCGCCTCGTCTCGGTCGAGCCGCTCGGCTACTTGCGCCTCGCTCGCGGGGACTTCGCGGCGCTGCCGGCAGCGCTTCGGGTGCGGCTGCTGGCCCGCCTGCTGCATTGCCTGGGCGGACACCCGCACGCGCCCGCTTCTGCCGCGGTTGTCAGGCTGTGCGCGCGCTTGTCGGGCGACGGCCGGGTCGCGGCCAGCCTGGCGGGCTGCGTTCTGCGCGCCGACCATGGCAGCGTGCTGGTGCTGCGCGAACTCCGCCGCCTGCCGCCGCCTGGACTGCTCTGCCCGGGCGCGGAACTGCGCTGGGATCGGTTCCTGATCGCCCGGTCGCCCGGCGACCGGCTCCGCGGCCAGGTCCGCGTCGGCGCCCTCGGCCGGCGGGCCTGGCGAAGCGTGCTGACGGCCGGCGACCGGGCGCGGTTGTCGGCTGTGCCGGCGGCGGTCCGGCCAGGTCTGCTGGCCGTGGAGGACGCCGGCGGCTTGGCCGGCCTGCCGCAGCTTGGCCTGTGGCGGGCGGAACTGGGGGAGCCGGCCATCGGCGTCCGCTTCCAGCCGGTGCACGAACTTGTGCCGGACCCTTTCGTAATTGTTTGCTAGGCTGCGATGCCTATCTAATGCTTGTGGCGACCAAGCTGGAATGGGACCAGGCAGGGGGGCGACAATGGCTGCGCGGACGCAGCCGTCCGAGCCCGGCGCGGAGCAACGACGAACGTGAATAATATCAGTCGGAACATCATCTTATGGGTTATCATCGGGCTCCTGGTCTTGGCCTTGTTCAACCTGTTTCAGAGCCCGACCTCGCGTGGCCATAGCGCCAGTCGGGCCTATTCCGATTTCCTGAGCGACGTCGAAGCCGGCCAAGTGCGCGACGTGACGATCCAGGGCAACACCATCACCGGCCACTTCACCGACGGCCGTGCGTTCAGCACCTACGCGCCCAAGGACCCCGATCTGATCCGCCGCCTGGCGGAACGGTCCATCAGCATCGCCGCGGCGCCGGACGAGGAAGGCACGCCCACCCTCCTGGCCATCTTGGTCAACTGGTTCCCCATGCTGTTGCTGATCGGCGTGTGGATCTTCTTCATGCGGCAGATGCAGGCTGGCGGCGGCAAGGCGATGGGCTTCGGCAAATCCAAGGCGCGCCTGCTGACCGAGCGGACGGGTCGCGTCACGTTCGAGGACGTGGCGGGCATCGACGAGGCCAAGGACGAGCTGCAGGAGATCGTCGAATTCCTGAAGGACCCCCAGAAGTTCCAGCGCCTGGGCGGGCGCATTCCAAAGGGCGCCCTGCTGGTGGGGCCGCCCGGCACCGGCAAGACGCTGCTGGCGCGTGCCATCGCCGGCGAGGCCAACGTGCCGTTCTTCACCATTTCCGGTTCGGATTTCGTTGAGATGTTCGTCGGCGTCGGCGCCAGCCGGGTGCGCGACATGTTCGAGCAGGCCAAGAAGAACGCACCCTGCATCATCTTCATCGACGAGATCGACGCGGTCGGCCGGCATCGCGGCGCCGGCCTGGGCGGCGGCAACGACGAGCGCGAGCAGACGCTGAACCAGCTTCTGGTGGAGATGGACGGCTTCGAATCCAACGAAGGCGTGATCCTGATCGCCGCCACCAACCGGCCGGACGTGCTCGATCCGGCACTGCTGCGCCCGGGCCGCTTCGACCGGCAGATCGTGGTGCCAAACCCCGATATCGTCGGGCGCGAGAAGATCCTGAAAGTGCATATGCGCAAGGTGCCGGTCGGCCCCGACGTGGAGGCCCGCGTGATCGCGCGCGGCACGCCCGGCTTCTCCGGCGCCGATCTCGCCAACCTGGTGAACGAGGCCGCGCTGCTGGCCGCCCGGCGCAACAAGCGCATCGTCACCATGGCGGACTTCGAGGACGCCAAGGACAAGGTGCTGATGGGCACCGAGCGACGCTCGATGGTCATGAGCGAGGAAGAAAAGCGCCTGACCGCCTATCACGAGGCGGGGCACGCGCTGGTCTCGTTGTCGATGCCCAGCAGCGATCCTTTGCACAAGATCACCATCATTCCGCGCGGCCGGGCGCTGGGCTTGACCATGAACCTGCCGGAGAAGGACCGCTACGGCTACAAGAAGATCGAATTGGTCTCGCGGCTGGCGTTGATGTTCGGCGGGCGGGTGGCCGAGGAACTGATCTATGGGCCGGACGAGATCACGACCGGGGCCGGCGACGACATCCGCCAGGCGACCGAACTGGCGCGTCGCATGGTCACCGAATGGGGCATGAGCGAGAAGCTGGGGCCGCTGCGCTATAACGAGAACGAGGCCGAGATTTTCCTCGGCCATTCGGTGACCCAGCGCAAGAACGTCTCCGAGGAGACGGCGCGGGTGATCGATGGGGAAGTGAAGCGGTTGATCGTCGAGGCGGAAGAGAGAGCGCGCGGCGTGCTGCGCGCGCGGACCAACGATCTGCACGCGATCGCCAAGGCGCTGCTCGAGTTCGAGACCTTGTCGGGTGACGAAGTGCGCGGGCTGCTGCGCGGCGAGCCGGTGCATCGCGAACGCCCGCCGGAAAGCCCCAGCGAAGGCCATGCCGCCGGCGCCGTGCCGCCCGCCGGCAAGCCGCGCGGCGGTGTGCGGCCGAGACCAATCTCGCCGGAACCGCAGCCGGGCACTTGAGCGCGGGCCGGCGGCGCATGCTGCCGGTGGCGCTGCCGGAGGAGGCGCGGCTCTATCTGGAGCCATTGTGCCTGTCGTCCGACGATGAGGGCGGCCGGCCGCTGGCGGGCGGCCCGCTCCACTTCCATCGGCTGGCAATCATCGTGCGCGCGGGCGGGCTGACCCATGCCGCCAGTGCTGGTCTTGCCGGCGCCCGGCGTTGGGCCGACCGGCTGGCGCCGGCGCATGGCGAGGTCTTCGCGGCAAGTCTGGCGCGGCTTTCGGCGCCGCGCCCGCCCGTGGCTGGGCTGGCCCTCTGCCGCCCGTTGCTCATGGGCATCCTCAACGTCACGCCCGACAGCTTCTCCGATGGCGGCGAACATCCGACGGCAGCTTCGGCCATCGCGCGGGCGCAAAGGCTGGCGACGGACGGTGCCGATCTCCTGGACATCGGGGGCGAATCGACGCGACCAGGCGCTGCGGCCGTGACCGCCGCCGAGGAATGGCGCCGGGTCGGGCCGGTGCTGCGTGGCCTTGACGGCTTCGGCCTGCCGCTGTCGATCGACAGCCGGCACGCGCCGGTGATCGGGCAGGCGTTGGCCCTGGGGGTGCGCATTGTCAACGATGTGAGCGGCTTTCACCACGAACCGCTGGGCTTGGCGCTGGCCGCCGGCGCTGGCGCCGGGGTCGTGCTGATGCACAGCCGCGGCGAGCCGCACACCATGCGGCGGCTGGCGGGCTACCGCGATGTCGCGCTGGATGTCTATGACGAGCTGTCGGGGCTGCTGGTGCGCGCCGAGGCGGCGGGGATCGCACGCGCCGATATCCTGCTGGATCCCGGAATCGGCTTCGCCAAGACGGCGGAGCAGAATCTCGAACTGCTGCGACATCTGCCGCTGTTCCACGCGCTCGGCCAGCCGCTCATGCTCGGCCTGTCGCGCAAGAGCTTCCTGGCGGCGTTCAGCGATGGCGCCGCGCCGAAGGGTCGGCTGGCCGCCTCGCTGGCCGCTGCGTTGTTCGCGGCCGAACACGGTGTGCAGGTATTGCGCGTGCACGATGTGACAGAGACGCGGCAGGCCCTTGCGGTCTGGCGGGCTTTGCGCTTTGGCGGCGGAACGGGTTAGGAATGGTACACCTCTCCGGCGCAAGCTGGGGCGGACAGTCAGCGGGGGCGAGGCCCGGCATGCGGCGGAAGTTCTTCGGCACCGACGGCATACGCGGCAAGGCCAACAGCTGGCCGATGACGGCCGACGTGGCGCTCAGGGTCGGCATGGCGGCCGGCCGCCACTTCACCCGCGGCCAGCATCGTCACCGGGTGGTGATCGGCAAGGATACGCGGCTGTCGGGCTACATGCTGGAGCCGGCGCTGACCGCCGGGTTCACCGCCGTCGGCATGGACGTGATCCTGGTCGGCGTGCTGCCGACGCCCGCCATCGCCATGCTGACGCGCAGTCTGCGCGCCGATCTGGGCGTCATGCTGTCGGCTTCGCACAACCCGTACCAGGACAACGGCATCAAGCTGTTCGGCCCGGATGGCTACAAGCTGTCGGACGAGATCGAACTCGAGATCGAGCGAAGGCTGGAGAACGACGGCGAAGCGGCGGGCGAGGTCGCGGGCCCAAGCGCCCTTGGTCGCGCCCGCCGGCTGGAGGACGTGCGCGGCCGTTACATCGAGTTCGTCAAGGCCACCTTCCCCGACGACCGACGGCTGAACGGGCTGAAGATCGTGCTGGACTGCGCCAACGGCGCCGGCTACCGCGTGGCGCCGCCGGTGCTGTGGGAGCTGGAGGCCGAGGTGATCGCGGTCGGCGTCACACCCGATGGCATCAACATCAATCAGGGCTGCGGCTCGACGCATGCGGATTATCTCTGTCAGCAGGTGGTGCTGCACAACGCCGATCTCGGCATCGCGCTGGATGGCGATGCCGACCGACTGGTGCTGGCCGACGAGCACGGCCAGCTGGTGGATGGCGATCAGATCATGGCCACCATCGCACAATCCTGGGCCGCCGACGGCCGGCTGAAAGGCGGCGCCGTGGTGGCGACCGTGATGTCGAACATGGGCCTGGAACGCTATCTGACGGGGCACGGCGTGGGCCTACATCGCACGCAGGTCGGCGATCGCTATGTCGTCGAGCAGATGCGCGCCACGGGCTGCAATCTGGGCGGCGAACAGTCGGGCCACCTGGTGCTGGGCGACTACGCCACGACCGGTGACGGCCTGATGGCGGCGTTGCAGGTGCTGGCCGTGGTGGCCAAGGCCGGGCAGCCGGTCAGCCAAGTCTGTCAGCGTTTCACCGCCTTGCCGCAGATCCTGCGCAACGTTCGCTATGCCGGCGCGTCGCCGTTGGCCGATGCCCGCGTCAAGGAGGCCATCGCCGCGACCGAGCGGAGTTTCGGGCATGGCGGCCGCTTGATCATCCGGCCCTCGGGCACCGAGCCGGTGATCCGCGTGATGGCCGAAGGCGACGACGCGGAGCGGGTGGCCGGCACGGTTGACGAACTCTGCCGGTTGATCGACGCGGTGGCGCGGAGCGGCGTCGCGGCATGAAGGGGCGCGTACTCATCGTCGCCGGTTCGGATTCCGGCGGCGGGGCCGGGATCCAAGCAGACCTTAAGACCGTGACGGCGTTGCACGGCTACGCCGCCACCGCGATCACCGCGTTGACCGCGCAGAACACCCTGGGTGTCAGCGGCATTCACGAGGTGCCGGCGGACTTCGTGCGCCAACAGATGGAAGCGGTGCTGGACGACATCGGCGCCGATTGCGTGAAGACCGGCATGCTGCACGACGTGGCGGTGATCGGGGCGGTGGCGGCGGTGCTGGAGACGAAGGCACCCGACGTGCCGCTGGTGGTCGATCCGGTGATGGTGGCCAAGGGCGGCGCCAGCCTGCTCAGGGCGGACGCCATGCAGGCGCTGAAAGCCCGCCTGATCGTGCGTGCGCATGTGCTGACGCCGAACCTGCCGGAAGCGGAAGCCTTGACCGGAATGACCATCCGCACGCCGGCGGAGATGGCGCAGGCGGCAGCGATGCTGCTTTCGCTGGGCCCGGGCGCGGTGCTGTTGAAGGGTGGGCATTTGCCGGGGCCGGTGGTGACCGATTTGCTGGCCACGACGGATGGCGTGAAATCCTTTCAGCAGGCCCGCATCGAGACGCGCCACACGCACGGCACCGGCTGCACGCTCGCCTCGAGCATCGCCTGCGGGCTGGCCCAAGGTCTGGCGCTGGAAGTGGCCGTGACCCGGGCGCGGAATTATCTGCTGGAAGCGATCCGGCGTGCGCCCGGTTTCGGCCGGGGCCACGGACCGCTCGACCACGCCCATACCTGCGGCGGCTAGCTCCAAATCGCGCTAGCGACTTCCACCACGCGCGCGAGCTTGCGCCGCTGTTCATCCTCGCTCAGCAGGTTGCCGCCGGCGACGCTGGCGAAGCCGCATTGCGGGCTGATCGCCAAGCGCTGCAACGGCACGAAGCGCGACGCCTGATCGATCCGCCGCTTGAGCGCGTCCGCGTCCTCGAGCTCCGGCGTCTTGCTGCTGACCAAGCCCAGCACCACCGTCTTATCGCGACCCATATGGGCAAGCGGCGTGAAGTCGCCGGCGCGGGCACTGTCGTATTCCAGGAAGAAAGCATCGACGGCCAACTCCTGGAACAGGCGCTCGGCCACGGGCGCATAGCCGCCGGATGCCATCCAGCGCGAACGGAAGTTGCCGCGACAGAGATGCATGCCAACTGTCATGTCGGCGCCCTTGGCGGCGATCACCCGGTTGGCGGCGTCGATATAGCGGCGGGTTAGCGCATCGGGATCGGCGCCCTGCGCCTTGACCTGCGCGCGGATGCCGTCGTCGCACAGCATGGCGAGCGGCACTTCGTCCAACTGCACATAGCGGCAGCCCAGACGCACCAGTTCCGCCATCTCCGCTTCATAGACTTGCAGCACGTCTTCCCAGAAGCGCTCCAAGTCGGGATAGACGGCGGGATCGGCCGATTGCGCGCCACGGAAGAAGTGCAAGGCGCTGGGGCTCGGCATGGTCACTTTGGGCAGCCCCCGAGCATGCTGGCGCAGGCAGAGATACTCCTCGGTGCAGATGCTGCGCCTGCGACGGATCGGGCCGGTCGCATAGCTGGTTTGCCAAGCATGCTCGTGGCCGGTCTCGTCGCGGAAGCGGAAGAGCGAGGGGGCGAGGCCGAAGCCCTCCAGCGCCTCGAAGAAGAAGCCGAACCAGGACGAGCGGCGGAACTCGCCATCGGTCACGGCCCGCAGGCCGACTTCTTCCTGCATGCCGACGGCGCGAGCCACCTCGCGCTCCAGCACCTCCGCATAGCCCTGGGCCGAGAGCGTTCCGGCGCGATGCGCGGCATGCGCGGCCTTCAGCGCGGGCGGGCGCAGCAGGCTGCCGACATGTTCGGCGCGGAACGGTGGGCTCGTCATCGCCGGCGGGGATCCCCTGCGCTTCTCCCGCGCAGCATGGCGTTCGGGTCGGTCGGCCGCAAGGCGGCGATAGGGCCGGCGTCGGCCAGCCAGGTCGAACAGGTGCCGGTGCCGGGCGGCCGGTTCGGCCCGGCCGCTTTCCGCCCGGCGCGCCGCCCAGGGCATGCCAGAACCGCACCACGGTCTGGGCGTGCGCCATGTCCGGGACGGCCAGCGCCACAGCCTCGGCCATGGCCGTCCGGCCTTTCATGATCCGTTTCCGCTGATGATCCGGGGGCAGGCTGGGCCGCAGGCCATGCCCTCATCGGCGATGCTTCGTCGTCAATGATGGGGTTCTTCGAGGTGTCCAGGTGTCGAGGATGGCGCCGATTCTGTCCCAGAGCTCCGGGATGGATCGTTCGGCAGCCTTTCGCAGATGTGCTTTGAGCTTGGCGAAGGCCTGCTCGATCGGATTGAAGTCCGGCGAATAAGGCGG
>VGEV01000021.1 GCA_016869175.1 Alphaproteobacteria bacterium | reverse complement strand
CTCCAGCTTCACGCGGCGGTCGAAATTGAGCCGGAGCGGACCATCACCTGATTCACCCGTTGGGTTCTGCAAAATAGCCTCGTTCAATCCAGATTAACTTATTGATTCTTATATCTGAATCTCTAAGAAATTGCATCACAATACGGTGTCATCCGGCGAATGCGGGATCAATTCTTGGCGCGCTCGATGTAGGTCGCGTCCTCGATCCGCACGACGACCCGGGTGCCGGTGCCGATATGCGGCGGCACCATGACCCGCACGCCATTGTCCAGCAGCGCCGGCTTGTAAGACGACGCGGCAGTCTGTCCTTTGGTGGTCGGTTCGGTTTCGGTCACCGTCAATACCACGCTCTGCGGCAATTCCACCGATACCGGATTGCCTTCATAGAGGCTGATGTTGACCTTCATGCCTTCTTGCAGGAACTGCGCCTGCTCGCCGATCTGTTCCTCCGTCATGGTGACCTGATCGAAGGTCTCGTTGTCCATGAAGGTGCAGACATCCCCTTCCCGGTAGAGGAACTGGAACTCACGAAACTCGATGAACACCCGTTCGACCTGCTCGGTGGTGCGGTACCGCTCGTTGGTCTTGATCCCGTCGGTCATGCCGCGCATGTCGATCTGGGTGACCGCCGCGCCCTTGCCGGGCTGGATGTTCTGCGCCTTCAGCACGACATAGAGCTTGCCATTGCGCTCCACGACATTGCCGGCGCGAAGCTGGCTTGCATTGACCTTCATGGACGCCTAACCGGTGGGCGGGGTGGAACCGTGCTCGGCCGGTCCCTTAGCACGGGGCATCGGGACCGACAACGGTCGCCCGCTGGAGGCAGGGAAAGGAGCGATCGGCCGATGCGGCAGAGTTGGTGGCGGCCCGACCGCTATGCCTTGCGCCGGCCGGCACTGCTGGCCCGCGGCCGGATCGCCCAGGCGACCCGGCGGTACTTCCAGGCGCAGGACTTCGTCGAAGTGGAAACGCCGGCCCTGCAGGTGTCGCCCGGGATGGAGCCGCATCTCAAGGCGTTCGCCACCCGGCTGACCCAACCGGACGGCGCCAGCGACCGGCTCTATCTGCACACCTCGCCGGAGTTCGCCATGAAGAAGCTGCTGGTGGCGGGCGAGCCGCGGTTGTTCCAGTTCGCCCGGGTGTTCCGCGACGGCGAGCGCGCCGATACCCACCACCCTGAATTCACCATGCTGGAATGGTATCGCGCCGACCAAGGCTATGAGCGGCTCATGGCGGATTGCCAGGACCTGCTGCGGGGTGCGCTGGTGGCAACCGGCCGGGAGCGATTCCATTGGCGGGGACAGGACAGCGATCCCGGCCAGCCCTGGCAGCGCTTGAGCGTGGCCGAGGCTTTTCACCGGCACGCCGGCTTCGACCTTCTGGCGACGATCGATCGGCCGGACGCGCCGGAACCTGGGCGGCTGGCCGAGCAGGCGCGCGCGGCCGGGGTGCGGGTGGCGGACGGCGATGGCTGGGACGATCTCTTTTTTCGCATTTTCCTGGAACGGATCGAGCCGGGCTTGGGCCACCCGGTCCCCACGCTGCTCTGCGACTACCCGATCCACATGGCGGCCCTGTCGCGGCCTAAGCCGGGCGCCCCGCACCTGGCCGAACGCTTCGAGCTCTATGTCTGCGGCCTGGAACTGGCCAACGCCTTTGGCGAACTGACCGACCCGGTCGAGCAGCGTCGACGCTTCCAGGCCGACCAGGAACTGAAGCGGCGGCTTTACGGCGTGGCCTACCCGATCGACGAGGACTTCCTGGCGGCGCTGGCCTTTGGCATGCCGCCGGCCGCCGGTATCGCACTCGGCTTTGACCGCCTGGTCATGCTGGCGACCGGTGCCAACCGGATCGAGGATGTCCTCTGGGCGCCGGTCGCGCCGCACGGCAGCTAGCGCCTATGCGATGCGGCCACCAAGCGGCGCCCGACCGTCGGGGTCCTCGATCTCCAGCACCCAGAGATCGGGATCGCGGGCCACCGCCCTTTCGATATAGGCGTCGCATACCTCCTCGCCGACCGGCTCGGCCCCCGTACCGCGCAGCCAGGCAACCGCATCGTCGGCCACCCGGGTCTGCACAAGGACCGTGAAGCCGACCGCGTATCGGTTTAACTTTATCAACACCGCCCCGCTATCCTCGTCACCGCGGCGGACGACGGTGGCCACCACGCCGGCGACGCCGCAGGCGCGCACCTGCGAGGCTATCCAGATCCGGGTCCGCAGGCGGGCGGGATACATCGGGCGGGAGTATAACGCGGGGCGGGCGCGGCCGGGCGCGCTGACCGCCGGCGCAGCGAGGGCCAAAAGTGCGGGTTCGTAATCCTGGCCAGGCAAGCTCGAGCGGTCGTGTCAAGGGCGGCCTGGCCTGCTGCGCCTTGTTCCTGGGCTTGCTGTCCGCGGGCCTCGCCACTGCCGGCGAGCCGCGTTCGCGCAAGAACCCATTTTGGTCGGAACTCGGCCAGCGCGCCCTGGCAAGCTGCGCCAGCGCCCGCATCGAGACGGCGCTGGCCGGCGCCCGTCAGATCGACGATGCCGAGAATTTGGCCGAGCAACTGCGGGAAGCGGCAGGCCGGCCCCTGTTGTTGCGCGACATCGAGGCAAGCGGCCTTGACTTGCGCGGCATCGACCTGGCGGGCGCCTATCTCGGCGACGTCGTGCTGCACGATGTCAACCTGGCGGGCGCCAACTTGGATGGCGCCGTGCTGGAACGGGTGCGCCTGCTGAACAGCGACCTCAGCCGCGCCACACTGCGCCAGGCACGCATTTGCGACAGCGACCTCACCGGTTCGCGGCTCAACAAGGCCGATCTGGGCCTCGCGGCCATTGTGCGCAGCAACCTGTCGCAGCTCAGCGCCCGCAAGAGCCGCTGGGAGGAGGCGGTCCTGCACGCCAATCTGTTGGCCGGGGCTGATTTTCGCGCCGCGAACCTGCGCGGCGCCCTGTTGTTCTGCGACGAAGCGTCGTTGGGCGAGCCCTGCCCGGCGCAGGTCGGCGAGCTCGATCTGGCGAACGCCGAGTTGAGCGGAGCGACGTTGGCCGCACTCGACCTGCCGATCAATCTGGCTGGCAGCCGGCTCGACGACGCGACCCTCGATGCGCGCTATCTGACGGCTGCCTTGTCGGCGCGGTTCGAAACGCTGGAAATCGCCCCCTCGGCGGTCTCGGAAGCGTGGCCGGTGACGTTCTCAGCCCAGGAGATCAGGGCCTTGCTGGCCAACTGGCGCGCCAACGCCGATGGTTCCTTTCCGGCTTGGCTCGCCTGCGTCGAAGCCACCGATCCGCTGGAGCAAGCGGTCTGCGGTGATCCGGACGTCGCCGCGCTGTCGCGGTTGGCGAGCCGGCACGAAGGCGAACGGCCGTCCGGCGAGCGCCGGTCGGCCTGGCAGCAACGTCTCACGGAATGCCCAAAGCTGAACGACGTCTCAGGCTGCCTGAAGCAAGGTTATGTCCAGCAATTGCTGAACCAGATCGACAACGGCAGCGACACGGCGGCGGCCTCGTCACCGCCCGCGGGACTTTACGGTCCCGCGGCCAGCTTCCCGCCAAGCGGCGCCGAAGACGAGCCGCAGTTCCCCCCGGCCCGCCTGCAAAGGCTGTTGCGCCGCTCGCTGGAGTTCCTGACGGTGCGACCCCTTGGCAACGGCGCCATCGATGTCGAGGCATTCGCCCCGGGCAGGCTGGCGCATGAATGCGCGTTGTCGGCCCGCTTCGTCTATGACCCCGGGCGTCGCCTGTTCACCCATCGCGACGGCGGGGCGGAAGTGCAGCTTGCCTTCCTGCCGCCTTACCTGCTGTTCCTCGGCGGGCGCGAGTTCTGCGGCGAGGAAGCGCGCTGGTCGGTCATCCATGTGCTGCGCCGACCGCTCTGATCGCGCACGGTTAGGTCTCGCCCGGCGCGCGAGCGCTGATCGCCAGCGCGTGCACGCCGCCCGCCAGCTCGTTCGCCAACGCGGCATGCACCAGTCGCTGACGGGCGACACGGCCTTGCCCGGCAAATGCCGGGGCCTCCACGATCACGCGGAAATGCGTCTCGCCGCCGGGCCGGGCGCCCGCATGGCCGGCATGCGCGGCCGACTCATCGATCACCAGCAGTTGCGTCGGCTTCAATGCCGCCAACAACTTGTCATGGATGATCTGGCGCAGGGATCCGGCCAAGTCGGGTTCTCCTTTCCCTACCTGTTGATTTGCCGGCGGGCGGCCGGTTGCTTGCCCCGCTTCGGGCCACCATACTTGTGATCCACCATGCCGCAACGCAAGGACATCCCGCTCGCCCAAATCACCGAGCCGCCCGGCGGGGCGCCGGGCGAACCGGCCTGCGAGTATCCAGGGTGTCGTGAGGCCGGCCGCTTTCGCGCGCCCCGCTCGCGCGACCGGTTGGGCGAGTACCATCAATTCTGTCTGGAGCATGTCAGAGCCTACAATGCAGCCTGGGACTATTTCCGCGGCATGAGCCAGGGCGAGATCGAGCGGTTCCGGGCCGAGGCGGTGTTCGGCCATCGGCCCACCTGGCCTTTTGGCGCGTTGCGCAGCGGCAAGGCGCCCTGGGAAGCGGCCGGCGAGACCAGCGGGCCCAGCCCGCTCCGCCGACCAACCAGCGAGCGCGAGCGACGTGCGCTCGCCACCTTGGACCTGCCGGCCGGAGTCGGCTTGCAGGAGGTCAAGGCTCGCTATAAACAACTCGTCAAACGCTTCCATCCGGACGCGAATGGCGGCGCGGTCGAGGCCGAGGAACGTTTCAAGGTAATCACCGAGGCGTACAGCTACTTGATGGGCTGTGGTTATGCCTGAGGCACCCGCCAGCCGCGGCGCAATGGGAATTCCGCAAGCGAGGCCACGCTAAAATGACGGCTTTGAGCACCACCGAGCCGGGCTCGGTGCACAAACTGGACTTGCCCGATATCCGCATCAGTGTGCGTCAGGAGTTCGGCCTCGACACCGACATGGTGGTGCCGGCCTTTTCGCAGTCCAGCGACCTGGTGCCGAACCGCGACGATGCCTACCAGTTCGACCACGACACCACGATGGCGATACTGGCGGGCTTCGCGCATAACCGGCGCGTGATGGTGCAGGGCTATCACGGCACCGGCAAGTCGACCCATATCGAACAGGTCGCCTGCCGGCTGAACTGGCCCTGCATCCGGGTCAACCTGGACAGCCACATCAGCCGCATCGACCTGATTGGCAAGGACGCCATCGTCATCCGCGATGGCAAACAGGTGACCGAGTTCCGCGAGGGCATCCTGCCCTGGGCGTTGCAGCATCCTTGCGCCTTGGTGTTCGACGAATACGACGCCGGCCGACCCGACGTGATGTTCGTCATTCAGCGCGTGCTGGAGGTGGAAGGCCGGCTGACCTTGCTGGACCAGAACCGGGTGGTCCGGCCGCACAAGTCGTTCCGCCTGTTCGCCACCACCAACACCATCGGCCTGGGCGACACCACCGGGCTCTATCATGGCACCCAGCAGATCAACCAGGGCCAGATGGACCGCTGGAGCATTGTGACGACCCTGAACTACCTGCCGCACGACGACGAGACCCGGATCGTGCTGTCCAAAGTGCCCAAATACGAGACCGCGGAAGGCCGCAAGACCATCGCCGCGATGGTGGCGGTTGCCGACCTGACGCGCAGCGGCTTCATCGCCGGCGACATTTCGACGGTGATGTCGCCTCGCACGGCGATCACCTGGGCCGAGAACGCCCTTATCTTCGGCGATGTCGGCCTGGCCTTCCGGCTCAGCTTCCTGAACCGCTGCGACGAGATCGAGCGCTCGACCATCGCCGAGTACTACCAGCGCAGCTTCGGCAAGGACCTGCCCGAGGCGGTCACCAAGAAGCGGAACTGACGGGCGCACATCTTGGCAGCCAAGAACGAACCACCGGCAGAGGCGTTCAAGCGGGTTGTTTCGGCCGCGGTTCGGGCAGTGGCCCGTAGCCGCGACCTGGCGGTCAGCTTCGGCAACGAGCCGGTCGCGGTGCGCACCGGCAAGGCGCGGCTGCCGCAGCCCTCGCGCGATCTGCCGCCGGAGGAAGTGGCGCAGATCCGCGGTTCGGGGGATGCGCTTGCGCTGTGGGTGCGGCATCACGACAACAAGGTGCATGCCCGCATCCAGCCAAAGGGCGCGGTGCCGCGCGCGGTGTTCGAGGCAGCCGAGCAGGCACGATGCGAGGCACTGGGCGCGCGCCGCTTCTCCGGCGTTGCCGACAATCTCGACGCCATGCTGGAGCAGCGCTGCAAGGCGCGCGGCTATGCCAACGTGCTGCAGCCGAACGATGCGCAATTGCCCGATGTGATCGGCTTCATGGTGCGCGAGAAGCTGACCGGACGACCGCCGCCCGAAGGCGCCCGCGCGATGGTGGAAAACCTGCGGCCGTGGGTCGAGGAGCGGGCGGCCGAGGATCTGGCAGATCTCGCCAAGGCGATCGGCGACCAGCCGGCTTTCGCTCGGCTGACCCGGCGCCTGATCGCCGACCTAAACCTGGGCGAGGACGACCTCAGCGAGGAGGAGACGAGCGAGGACCAGCCGGACGACTCGGCCAATCAGCAGCCGCAGGGCGACGGCGAGGGCGAGGGCGAGGGCGGCGACGGCAGCACCGACGAGACCGGCACGCCGCAACGCGCCGACACGCGCGAAGGCGACAGCGACGACGACGCCGATGCCTCGACCGCGGTCGAAGCACAGGACATGGCCCCCTCGCTCGGCAGCGAGGACCCGGGCCGCGGCCGGCGGCAATGGCGGCCGGGCGAACTCAACCCCAACCTGTCGAACGAACCGCCCTATCGCGCCTTCACCCGCGAATTCGACGAGGTGATCGAAGCGAACGATCTCTGCGACCAGGAAGAACTGACCCGGCTGCGCGCCTATCTCGACCAGCAACTGCACAGCCTGCTGGGCGTGGTGGCCAAACTGGCCAACCGGCTGCAGCGCCGCTTGCTCGCCAAGCAGAACCGCTCCTGGCAGTTCGATCTCGACGAGGGGCTGCTGGACGCCGGGCGGCTAGCCCGGGTGGTGGTCAATCCGATGAACCCGCTGTCCTACAAGATGGAAAAGGACACCGAGTTCCGCGACACCGTGGTGACGCTGCTGCTCGATAATTCCGGCTCGATGCGCGGTCGGCCGATCACCGTCGCCGCGATGTGCGCGGACATCCTGGCGCGCACGCTGGAGCGCTGCGCCGTCAAGGTGGAGATTCTGGGTTTTACCACTCGCGCCTGGAAGGGCGGTCAGGCGCGCGAGCGCTGGCTGCGCGAAGGCAAGCCCGCCAATCCCGGGCGGCTCAACGATCTCAGGCACATCGTCTACAAGTCGGCCGACGCGCCCTGGCGGCGGGCGCGCAAGAATCTCGGCCTGATGATGCGCGAAGGCCTGTTGAAGGAGAACATCGACGGCGAGGCGCTGATCTGGGCGCACGATCGGCTGATGGCGCGGCAGGAGCAGCGGCGGATCCTCATGGTGATCTCGGACGGCGCCCCGGTCGACGACAGCACGCTGTCGGTCAACCCTGGCAATTACCTGGAGAAGCACTTGCGCCAGGTGATCGAGTGGATCGAGACCCGCTCGCCGGTCGAGCTCATCGCCATTGGCATCGGCCACGACGTGACGCGCTATTACCGGCGCGCGGTCACCATCGTCGACGCCGAGCAGCTCGGCGGCGCGATGATGGAGAAGCTGGCCGAGCTGTTCGACGAGAAGCCCGAGCAGCCCGCCGCCGCCGGGCCGCGCCGGGCGCCCCAGGCCCAGGGCAGGACGGCCGCCGCGGGCCGCCGCGGACGGGCCTAGCCCGACAGATGCTTGCCGAGAAAGGCGAACGTCCGGCTCCAGGAAAGCTGCGCCGCCGGCTCGTTGTAGCGGGCGACCGTCGGATTGGCGAAGGCGTGGTCGGCCTCGTACCAGTGGTTCTCGAACGGCTTGCCGGCCTCCTTCATGGCCGCCTCGAAGCCGGTCACCATCTCGCGGTTGATCCACTGGTCGCGCGTGGCGAAATGGCCGAGCACTGGCCCTTTCAGCCTGCGCAGCTCCTCGACTGGGCGCTTGACGTTGCCGTAGTAGACGACGGTCGCGTCCATCGGCCGGTTGATCGAGCCAAGCAGCGCCATGCCGCCGCCAAAACACCAGCCAGCGATGCCGACTTTCCGGTTGCCCGCCTCGTGCTGGGCCAGCCAATCACCCCAGAAGCTCATGGTCTTGGTCGCGGTTTCGGGCTCGACGCCGCGCATCAAAGCCTGTGCCGCATCCGGCGTTTCGGCCACCTTGCCGTCATAGAGATCGATTGCCAGGGCCAGATAGCCCTCCTTTCCGAACTCCGCCGCGGCTGCCTTGATCTGGTTGTTGAGACCCCACCATTCGTGCACCAGCACCAGGGTCGGCGCCGGCTGGCGCACGGGATGGGCGAGCGCGGCCTGCAGCTTGCGCCCGTCGGGCCACGTGACAGTGATGGCCTCCAAGCCCGCCGCCGCCGCCGCGGCCAGCCGAGGCTCCGCCAGCACCGTCGCCAACGGCAGCCCGGCCGCAACTTTCATCACCTCGCGCCGCGCCAGCATGCCGATCTTCCTCCCATCGCGTTAGCGCGTGCAAACTAGGCGATGTCCTCCGGCGCCGCCAATCGCGTTCGCACGAGCTTGACCCCATTGGGCTATCGGCTCGCCAAGTGGTTGGTCGCGTTCGTCTGCCTGGGTGCGAGCCCAACCGCCGGTGCCGAGACGATCGGCATCGATGCCCGGTCGTTCGAACTGCTGCCGGGCGAGGTCGCGCCACGAATCGGCCAGCTTTCCTTCGTCGCCGGCCTGGAGCTCACCAGCCCCGATGGCCGTTTCGGCGGCCTGTCGGGCCTCGTGATCGAGGGCGCGACCAACCGTCTGATCGCGGTCAGCGATCGTGGGCGCTGGTTCACCGCCCGTCTGTTGCGCTCGGCCGACGGCCGACTTGTCGGCCTTGAACAGGGTGACCTCAGTCCGATGCTGTCGCTCGATGGCAGAACCGGCGTGCGGGGCTTGTCGATCGATGCCGAAGCCTTGACCAGAGAGCCCGACGGCAGCCTGGTGGTGGCGTTCGAGCACCGCCACCGGCTGTGGCGCTATGCGTTCAGCGCCGATCCCGCGACTGCCGTGCCGGTTGCGCTCGCATCGCCGCGCGACTTGACGCAAGCGCCCGACAATGGCGGGATCGAGGCCTTGGTCGCGCTTGCAACGGGCGAACTGCTGGCGATCGCGGAGGAGCTGACCGACGGCGATGGAATGCTGGTCGGTTGGCTCGGCCATCCGGGCAAATGGCAGCCCATCCGCTATCGACCGACCGGCCAGTTCCGGCCGACCGACCTGGCGCTGCTGCCATCGGGTGACGTGCTGGTACTGGAGCGCCGGTTCAGCTGGGTCGGCGGCGTTGCCGCCCGTCTGGCGCGGCTCGCGGCCGCTTCGATCCGGCCGGGCGCCGTGCTGGAAGGCCAGGAAATCGCCCGCCTGGAGCGGCCGCTCGAACTCGACAATTTCGAAGGACTGGCGGTGGCCACCCACCCAGAGGGCGGCCTCTGGCTCTATCTCGTGTCGGACGACAATTTCAACCCGCTGCAGCGCACCCTGTTGCTGCAGTTCCACTTGCCGGATTAGGCAGCGCCCGAATGTGCGCCATGGCCAGCCGGAAAGGCGCCAACATGACAAGCGCCAGCAACAGCTTCACCGCCAGATCGCCCACCGCCAGCGTGATCCACGGCACCGAGGTGAAGGCGAATGCGATGCTGAAGAACAGCGCGGTGTCGAGGATCGAGCCCAGCACCGAGGAAATCGCCGGCGCCCGCCACCAGGTTTGGCGTCGCAGGCGGTCGAACACCAGCGCGTCGAGCAACTGCGCCGCCAGGAAGGCGATGCCCGAAGCCAGGCCGATGCGCAGGCCCGCCGCCGCCACCGACAAGATCACGCCGAGCGCGAAGCCGACGGCAACGACGCGCATCGCCGCGGCCGGACCAAACCGGCGATTGGTTAGATCGTTGACGACGAAGGTGACCGGATAGGTGAACGCCGCCCAGGTCAACCACTCGCCCAGGCCGAAATAGGGCAAGGGATAGGCGACCAGGACATTGGAGACGACGACGAGGAATGCCATCGCCGCCACGGCCGGCGCCAGGGCGCGCCAGCTTGGCCCGGGGGCGGTCATGATCAGGCGGCGGGCGTCTCGCCCGATTGGGTGCGAACGACATCGCGCTTCAGCCGGCGAGCCTTCAACGACAGCACTTCGTTGTCGGCCTTCAACAAGAAGCCGTCGAGCCCGCCATTGTGCTCCACCGAGCGCAGCGCGTTCATCGAGATCTTCAGCGTCACCGACCGTTTCAGTGCGTCGGAGCGCAGCGACACCGTCTGCACGTTGGGCAGGAACCGCCGCTTGGTCTTGATATTGGAATGGCTGACATTGTGCCCATAGAGGATGCCCTTGCCGGTCAGTTCGCAGCGTCTGGACATGGCGGTGATCCTTTACGGGGGGCGTGCGCGCGAACGCGTTCCATGCTGAAATCGCCAGGGCGCCGTGCCCTGCGGGCAGGCGCGCTAGATAGGCCAAGCCGCGCCCGCCGTCAAGCGCGGGCAAGCCGGACAGGGCAGAGGAAGAGCATGGAATTCAAGGCTTTACTGGAGCGTTTCTGCGCTGCCGTAAAGGCGGGTGACGGCACCGCGCTGGCCGCCTGTTTCGCCCCCGACGGCGTCTATCACGACGTGTTCTACGGCAGTTTCCACGGCCGCCCCGCGATCAAGGACATGCTGGAAAACTACTTCCACCGAGATGGCCAGGATTTCCACTGGGAGATGATCGAGCCGGTCAGCGACGGCAGGACGGGCTATGCCCGCTGGCTTTTCAGCTATACCGCGACCCTGCCCCAGGCCAACGGCCGCCGGGTGGTGATGGAAGGTTGCGGCCATTTCCGTCTGCGCGACGGGCTGCTTGCCTTCTATGAGGATGTGCCCAGGATCGGCGAGGCGCTGGTCCAGCTTGGCCTGCCGCCCGACAAGCTGCACAAAGTCCTGAGCAAGATGACGGATCGGCAAAATCGCCAACCGGGCGCGGCCAGGCACCTGGCGGTCTAGGGCGATCTCCCATCCAATCGGACCGGCCGGTTCGGTTTCACCGCAAGCCATTGCCCTGCACCATGGCCGCGGCGCAGTCGGCTCCGATCCGGTGGATCGCCACCAGCGATGCCATCTGATCGGACACCGCGCTAGCCGGACAGGAACCGCTCCAGCAATTCGCGCGCCGCCAGGGTCGCGGCCCGCCGGCCGGCCACCACCTCTGCCTCCAGGTCGCAAGCGCGCTGCCGCAAGTCGGCGCGTGCCCGGAGCGCTTCGATCAGCCCCTGCTCGAGCTCGGACCACAGCCAGCGCCGCGCTTGCTCGGCGCGTCGGCTTTGCAGCAGGCCGCCGGCTTGCAGCAGCGCCTGGAAACGCTGGGCAGCCACCCAGACCAGATCGAGACCGCGCCCTTCCAGCGCCGACACCGGCACGACTTCCGGCTGCCAGGGCGGCAGGCGAGGCCGCAACAGCGAGAGTGCGCTGCGGTAGTCCGAGGCGGCATGATTGGCGGCCGCCAGCAGGGCACCGTCGGATTTGGTCACGACCACCAGGTCGGCCAGCTCGATAATGCCGCGCTTCACCCCCTGCAACTCGTCACCCGCGGCCGGGGGCAGCAGCAGCAGGAACATGTCGACCATGTCGGCGACCGCCGTCTCCGACTGGCCGACGCCAACGGTCTCCACCAGCACAATGTCGAAGCCGGCCGCCTCCACCAGCAGGATCGCTTCGCGCGTGCGTCGCGCCACGCCGCCCAGCGTCAGCCCAGCGGCGCTGGGCCGGATATAGGCGTCGGCCGCGCGCGCCAGCCGCGGCATGCGGGTCTTGTCGCCCAGAATGGCGCCCCCCGACAGGGCCGAGGACGGATCGACCGCCAGCACGGCCACCCGCCGGCCGGCGCCCAGCAAGTGCAAACCGAAGGCTTCGATAAAGGTCGATTTGCCGGCCCCGGGCGCGCCGGAAATGCCCAAGCGGAAACTTGCACCCCGATGCGGCACCACCGCCGAGAGGACGGCCTCGGCCAACTGGCGATGCTCGGGCCGCGAGGATTCGGCCGCCGTGATGGCGCGCGCCAACGCCCGCCGGTCGCCCCTCCGCACCGCGGTCGCCAAGTCCGCCGCTTTGTCGAGACGGATCGCCATCGGCTGCGGACCATAAGACGCTTTGTCGGCGCCGTTAATGCCCAGTCCGCGTTAACGCTTGCGCAACGGCTCGCCGCCTAGCCTCGGCACGGGTTCTGGCCCGCCCTGCAGGAGCCGCGCGTGAGCATCCATGAGCACGACAGTTTCACCGAGGAGCTGAAACGGGAGCGCGTCTTTCACGAGTTCGAACAGGCGATCCGCGAGGCCAACACGAGCTGTATCAGCCGCGTGACCGGTGGCATCGGCAAGGAGCATTTCCTCAAGGCAGCGATCGCGGTTGCGCGGCTGCGGGCCGACTATCTCAACGCCGTGCTATGCCTCGCCGATGGCAACCGTTGCGCCGACGAAAGCGCCAACGAGCTGAAGCGCCGACGCGAGGCGTATGAGGAAGCCTTGCTCGGCTTCGGCGCCTTGCGCCATGCCTTGAAGCGCGGCTATTTCGAACTGTCGCCCTAACCCGGGGGCCAGCCGGCGGGACAGCACCCCGCCCGCCTCGCCGAGGCCGAATCGTGTCGGCGCGGACGGCGACGAAAAAACCCAGAATGGTCAGGCCGAGGCCGAACAGCGCCAGCGTCGCCGGCTCCGAAATGCCCGGAACGTTGCCCCAGATGCCGTCGTTCGAACACTGGCCGGTGCCCCAGTAGAGATCGAATGGATCCAGGCCCAGGCCGGACTTGCCGAACGCCAAGCCGCTCAGTTCGAGCGTGATCTTGGTCGACGGCGTGTCGACGTTGTTGTCGTCGAGATAGGGGCTGGTGAGACCCGGGACCTCGATCTGATCGATGCGGAAGCTGACATTGCCGAGATGGGTCACGCCGGCCACGCCGAGCGGGATGTTGACCGGCGGCTCGAAACCCTTCTCATCCTCGGCCACCGGGGTTGCGTCGTTGCAGGCCGCCGGGTCGCCGTCGCCGGCGTTGGGCGCGCCGCAATCCGCGGCCCGGAAACGCCCGCCATAAATCGTTCCGGTCCCCTGGAACTGGCCGTAGGTTTCGTAGGAGGTCTGCCAGAGCGTGTTGGCATTCAGGCCATAGAGTCGACGCTGACCGACCCGGCTCACCTCCTTGCCGGAGACCTTGGTGACGACGTCGGCCGGATCGCCGGCGTTGTATTGGAAATCGATCCCCAGGTGCCAGATATTGAACGGGCCATCGATCGCGTCGTCCGGCGACAGGTCGAACGCCAAGTCGGCAAACGGCACGCCGCCCTCGTCGTTCTTATGCTTGTTGGTGAAGATCTCGATCTTCACCAGGTCCGGCGTGCGGGTGACTTCAACGCGCTGGGTATCCCAGATCTTGCGATCGCCGATCACATCGACGAATTAGCTATAGGGCCCCGTGGTCGCCGGGTTGTTGGCATTGGCACCGCCCTTGTAGCCATGCACCAGGATGGTGTCCTGAATGACCACATGGCTCATCGGCATCGCCACGGCGGGATCGGCCAGAGTGGCGCAGGCGAGCAGGCACGAGGCGGACGCGCCCAGCCCACCCCGCAGGGTGCGCCGCATGCGGATCGTCATGATTTCCCCCATACATTCTTGTACAGGGCCGGTTTGCCAGGCCTTGGCCCAGATCAGTGCAAGACCTGCGCCAGCCCCGCTTCAATGACGAACGTGAAATGATTTCAGTCGCTTATTTTCTGGCCAAAAAACGTGGCCCTGCCACCGCGTAAAGCACGGCTTACAGTTTCGCCGGCTCGGCGCGACTTCCTGTAAAACGGCCTTACAATCGCGATAGTCCGAACAAGCCAGAGATGGCATTGGCCGCGCCAAGCGCCAACGGCAACCTCGGCGCCGGCGGCTGGCGTCCCGATTCCGCAGTTCGCAGCTCCATCCGGCCGCTGCCCTGCGCATCGCGGAATTCGAAGCGACGCTAGCGGCGCCAGTCGCGCAGTCTACCGCTGCTTGCGGCGAGTTCGCTCAGCAACCCGGCCGGCTCCCAGTAACCGCCATGTCGGTCCTGGAAGCGGCGGATATCATCGTGGATCGCCCGCAGGCCGATGACCTCGGCCTGCCACATCGGACCGCCCAGATAGGCCGGCATGCCATAGCCGTTGACATAGATGATGTCGATGTCGCTGGCGCGGATCGCCATGCCCTCTTCCAGGCACTTCACGCCCTCGTTGATCAAGGGATAGAAGCAGCGCTTGAAGATCTCCTCGTCCGAGATCGGCCGGCGCGCCAGACCGATCTCGCGGGCGTGCTCCACGACGATGCGTTCGACTTCAGGGTCGGGCAGCGGCTGGCGCGAACCCGACTCGTAGCGGTACCAGCCGGCGCCGGTCTTTTGGCCATGGCGGCCGCGCTCGGCGATCTTGTCGACCAGATACGAGGTGCGCAGGTTCTTGGAGCGGGTCTGGCGCCGCCGCTTCTCGATCCGCCAGCCGACATCGACGCCCGCCAAGTCGCCCATGGTGAATGGTCCCATGGCCAGGCCGAACTCAACGAACACCTTGTCGATCTGCTGCGGCAAGGCGCCCTCTTCCAGCAAGAACTCAGCTTCCCGCACATAGGGCGCCAGCATGCGGTTGCCGACGAACCCGTCGCAATTGCCGACCAGGACCGCCACCTTGCCCAGCTTGCGCCCGAGTTCCATCGCCGTGGCGATGGTCGCGCGCGAGGACTGCGCCCCGCGCACCACCTCCAGCAACCGCATGACGTTGGCGGGACTGAAGAAATGCGTGCCAATGAACTGCCTTGGCCGGCCCGACTCGGCGGCCATCGCGTCGATGTCGAGGGTCGAGGTGTTGGAGGCGAGGATGGCCGTCGGCTTCGCCACCTGGCCCAGCCGGCGGAAGACCTCGCGCTTGATCTCCATCTCCTCGAATACCGCCTCGATCAGGAAATCCGCGTCGGCCAGGGCGGCGTAGTCGGTGGTGCCCTGGATCAGCGCCATGCGCCGATCCATCTCGGCCTGCGTCAACCGGCCGCGCGCGACCGTGCCCGCATAGTTGCGCGCCACCACGGCCAGGCCGCGCTCCAGCGCCTCGCGGTTCACTTCCAGCACGGTTACCGGAATGCCGGCATTGGCGAAGCACATGGCGATGCCGCCGCCCATGGTGCCGGCGCCGACCACGGCGGCCTTGGCGAAGGGCTGGACCGGCGTATCGCGCGGCACGTCGGGGATCTTGGCAACCTCGCGCTCGGCGAAAAACACGTGGATCTGCGCCTTGGCCTGCTTGGAGGCCAGGCATTCGCGGAACAGCGCGCGCTCCCGCCTCAGGCCTTCGTCGAACGGCGTGGTGGTGGTCAGTTCCACGCAGTCGATACATTTCCACGGCGCGAAAAAGCCCTTGGCTTCGCGTGCCATCTCCTTGCGGAAATCGGCGAAGAGCCGCGGTTCGGCCTTCGCGGCGAGATCGCGAATGCGCTTCAGCGGCGCGTTGCGCGCGACCAGCTCCTCGGCGAAGCTGACGGCGCCTGCCTGCACGTCGCCCTCGATCAGCTGATCGAGGATGCCGAGTTCCTTCGCCTTCGGCCCTGGCACGAAATTGCCGCGCGCAATCAGCGGCAGGGCCGCCGCGGCACCGATCAGGCGCGGCAGGCGCTGCGTGCCGCCGGCTCCCGGCAGCAGGCCCAGCTTCACTTCCGGCAAGCCGACTTGCGCCCGCGCCAGCCCGACCCGGTAGTGGCAGGCCAAGGCGATCTCCAGCCCGCCGCCCAGCGCCGTGCCGTGGATCGCCGCCACGATCGGCTTGGGGCTGGTCTCGTAGGCGGCGTTGATCTCGTTGAGGTCGGGGCCGCCCGAGCTGTCGAAACTGTCGAACTCGCGGATGTCCGCGCCGGCGATGAAAGTGCGTCCTGCGCCCAACAGCACCAGCGCCTGGATCGACGGTTCGGCCAGCGCCGAATGCAGCTTGGCCAGAAGGCCTTCGCGCACCGCCGCGGACAAGGCGTTGACCGGCGGATTGTCGACCGCGATGACACCGACCTTGCCGACCTTCGTCAACCGCACGACTTCCGCCATGGCCTCGCCTTTCCCCTCGCTCGCCGCGTGGCTTGCTCATAGCACGTCCGCGCGCGGTTTGCCGGGTCCCGCCAACGCCTGTAGCATGCCTCTTTCTTGCGGAGCCGGCGCCATGGACGATCTGTCGCAAATCCATACCATCACCAGCGAGTCGGCGCTTCGTGCGCTTTATCCGCCGGTCAGCCAGCTCGCCCGCATCAAGGAACTCGACCATCTGGACCGCTACGCCCGCACCTTCATCGCCGCCTCGCCGTTTGCCTGCCTGGGCACCGCGCGGGCCGACGGCGCGGCCGACGTCTCGCCGCGCGGCGATGCGCCGGGCTTCGTCAAGGTGGTGGACGAACGCACCCTGGCCCTGCCCGACCGGCCCGGCAACAACCGCCTGGACTCGCTTGCCAACATCGTCGCCAACCCCAATGTCGGCCTGATGTTCCTCATTCCCGGCATTGCCGAGATCCTGCGCGTCAACGGCCAGGCGCGGATCACGCGCGACCCCGCCCTGTTGGCCAGCTTCGTTGTCAACGGCAAGTTGCCGACCGCCGCCATCGTGATTGCCGTCCGGCAGGTATTCCTGCATTGCAGCAAGGCGATCCATCGCGGCCGTTTGTGGGACGACGGGGCCAAGGTCGACCGCAAGCTGCTGCCGCCATTGGGACACATGATCGTCGAGCAGACCAAGGCCGCGATCGATCCGGAGCAGGCCGAGGCGATGGTGCAGGAAAGCCTGCGCACGCGGCTCTACTAGCGCATGGTGGCGCGCGTCTACCTGGTCCGCCACGGCAAGGCGGCGGCCACCTTCGCCGAGGCGACGGATCCTGGCCTGGACGACCGGGGCCGCGAACAGGCGATCGATCTGACCAAGCGCCTGGCGCCGCTGGGGCCGCTGCCGGTGCTGGTCAGCCCGCTGCGTCGAACCCGGGAGACCGCGCTGCCGCTCTGCCAGCGCTGGGAGATCGATCCGGTGGTCGAGCGCCGCGTGGCCGAGATCCCCTCACGGGACAACGACCTGCAGGCCCGCACGCTGTGGCTTCGCGGCATCATGGGCCAGCGCTGGGGCGAGGTCGAAGTCTGGCTGCAGCCCTGGCGGCAGGGAGTGATCGACTGCTTGGTCGCGCTGCCGCGCGATACCGTGGTGGTGAGCCACTTCATCGCCATCAACGTCGCGGTCGGCGCTGCCACGGGCGACGACCGCGTGGTCGGCTTCCGTCCCGACAACTGCTCGTGCACCATCCTGCAGGCCGACGGCAGCCACCTGACCTTGCTGGAACGCGGCCGCGAGGGTCAGACCACGGTGCTGTGAGCCGCCGGCCTATTCCGCCGCCAACGGCAGCGGGCTCGCCGGCCGGAAGCCCTTCGGCAGGCCGGCCTTGGCGATTGCGCCGTAGAGCGGCTCGTCCTTCAGGTTGGCACGGATGATGGCACGCGCCTCCAGCAGCTTGCTCAGAGCGACGCCGGTCTTCAGGCCCATCGATTCCAGCAGGAAGATGAGATCGTCCATGACGATGTTGCCGGTGGCGCCGGGTGCGAACGGGCAGCCGCCCAACCCCGCCAGCGAGGCGTCGAAGCGCCGGCAGCCGGCCTCCAGCGCCGCCACCACGTTGGCGAGGCCGAGCCCGCGGGTGTCGTGGAAATGCGCGGTCAGCGGCACCCCCGGGAAGGCGCGCGCCGCTTCCTGGAACATCGCCTTGACCTGGCGCGGGCTGGCATAGCCGACGGTATCGGCGATGGCCAGCTCGTCGGCGCCGAGCTTCAGGTAGCGCTCGCCCATCCGCAGCACGTCCTTGGTCTCCACCTGGCCCTTGATGGTGCAGCCGAGCGCGGTCGCCATGGCGCCGCAGATTCGGGTCTTCTTCCATTCTGGCTTGCTGTTGCGCAAGGCCGCCACGCGGCCGAATTCGGTGAGCGACTCCTCCACCGTGCGCCTGACGTTGCGCAGGTTGTGCTCCTCCGAGACCGAGGTGACGTAGTTGAGCTGGTGCACGCCGGTCGGCAGGGCTCGTTCGGCGCCCTTCAGGTTGGGGATGAGCGCCATGACATGGAGCCCCGGCTGCGCCAGGGCATGCGCCACGCTCTCCTGAGCATCGGTGAACTGGATCGACACCGAAGTCGGCACGAACGAACAGACCTCGATGGCCGGCATGCCAGCCGCGGCCTCGATTTCGATCCACTGCTTCTTGGCCTCGGTGGGAAAGAAGGTATGCAAGCCCTGCAGGCCGTCCCGCAGCCCGACCTCGCAGACCTGCACGTCGATGCCTTCGCGCATGGCAAACTCCCTTGGATGCCGTTTGCCGGCAATTCTAGCCGCTTTTCACCGCCGCGCCATGCTGACCCAGCCCAGGCGCGCTGGCGCCGGCCGGCGGCCGTTCGCCATCGAAGCTAAGCGGCAGGGCCATCTGTCGCAGCCGCCCGTCGTCGGTCGCCTGGACCATGCCCAGGGCCTGGGTCTGCGGATGCGCCAACACCTCGTCGATCGCCTGGATCGGCGCGTTCGGCACCGAAGCGGCGTCGAGCAGCGCTTGCCAATGCGCGCGCGGCTTGGTGTTGAGCAGGTCGCCGAGCAGGCGGTTCAACTCGGCCAGGTTGGCATAGCGCTTGGCGTTGTCGAGGAAGCGCGGATCCGCACCCCATTCGGGGTGGCCCAGCGCTTGGCAGAGCGCGCGGAACAGCCGGTCGTTGGCGGCGCCGATGATCAGGAAGCCGTCGGCGCATTCATAGCCCTGGTAGGGGGCGATGCCGCGCGTCGCCGTGCCGCGCCGCCGATTGATCTGGCCGACCGAGTGGAAGTCGCCGGCATGCACGTTCATCCAGCCGAGCGCGGTTTCGTAGAGCGAGGCGTCGATGACGCAGCCCTGGCCGGTGGCCGCCCGGCGCTGCAAGGCCGCCAGCACGCCGATGACGCACCACATGCCGGTGCCGCTGTCGACGATGGAAACGCCCACCCGCACCGGTGGCCGACCTTCCTCGCCGGTCACGCTCATGATGCCGCCGAAGGCCTGCATCAGGGCATCGTAGCCCGGCCGGTCCTTGAGCGGTCCCTTGTGGCCGAAGGCGCCGAGGTTGCAGTAGATCAGGCCGGGCTTGTCGCGCCTCAGGCGCGGGCCGTCCAGCCCCAGCTTGGCCACCACGCCGGGCCGGTAGCTTTGCAGCACGGCGTCCGCCTCTTCCAGGATGAGACGCCGCAGCCGCGCCCGCTCGGCTTCGTTCTGCAGATCGACCACCATTGACTGCTTGCCGGCGTTCAGCACCTGGAAGATCGCGGCGGTGCCCTGCCAGAACGGCGGCCCCCAGGCGCGCGCGTCGTCGCCGCTCTGCGGCCGCTCTACCTTGATCACCCGCGCGCCCAGCCGGCCCAGGACCCAGGTGCCATAGGGCAACGCCACGTTGTTGCCCATCTCCACCACCGTGATGCCAGCCAGCGGCAAGGCCTCGCCCATCTTTGTCCCCGTCCGATCCAGGTCAGACACCATGAAGCGCCGACGGATCGCGGGTCAACGCGCTCGCCCAATGGCTCTGCCTTGCGCTGTTGTGGCGGATTTGCAGTTCCTCCGATTCTGGCGGCCGGCTCGGTGAAGAACTGCAAATCCAAAGCCACACTAGAATCATAGGATTGCTAGTGTCCCCCTGATTCCGAAGTTCGCATCAGAGTGGCAGCAGGGACTTGCGAACTTCGGAATCGGGACACTAGGCTCAGGGCAAATTGGGGGCGGCTGACGTGGCGACGGAGTTGGGCAGGCGCATCGTGCTGGCGGCGCGGCCGGTTGGCGAACCGAAGGACGGCGACTTTCGGCAGGAAGCGTTTGCCTTGCCGGCGCCGGGCGAAGGGCAGTTCCTGCTGCGCACGATCTATCTCTCGCTCGATCCCTATATGCGGGGCCGCATGAGCGCCGGGGCGTCCTACGCGGCGCCGGTCGAGCTTGGCCAGCCGATGACCGGCCGTTCGGTCGGGCAGGTGCTGGAAAGCAGGCACCCCGGCTATCGCGCGGGCGACTTCGTGTTCGCCGATATCGGTTGGCAAAGTCACGGCCTGTCGGACGGCAAGGGAGCGCGCAAGCTGGACCCGGAAGCGGCGCCGATCTCGACCGCATTGGGCGTGCTGGGCATGCCGGGTCTGACCGCCTATGTCGGGCTGCTGGACCTGGGCCAGCCGAAGCCCGGCGAGACCGTGGTGGTGTCCGCCGCCACCGGGGCGGTGGGCTCGCTGGTCGGCCAGCTTGCCAAGCTCAAGGGCTGCCGGGCCGTGGGCATCGCTGGCGGCCCGGCCAAGTGCGACTATGCGGCCAAGGAACTCGGCTACGATTTCTGCCTCGACCACCGTGCCGACGATCTCGCCGGGCGGCTGGCGGAAGCCTGCCCGAACGGCATCGACGTCTATTTCGAGAATGTCGGCGGCGCGGTGCTGGAAGCGGTGCTGCCACTGATGAACACCCACGGCCGCATTCCGGTGTGCGGCCAGATTGCCGGGTACAATGCGACGCAGGCGCCGCCAGGCCCCGACAAGTTGCCGTTGATGATGCGCCTGGCGCTGTTCCGCCGCCTGACCATCCGCGGTTTCATCATCAGCGATCACACCGCCCGCGCGTCCGATTTCTACCGCGAGGTCGGCGGCTACCTGCGCGAGGGCCGGGTCAAGTTTCGCGAGGACATCGTGGAAGGGCTGGAGAACGCGCCGCGTGCCTTCCAGGGCCTGCTGAGGGGCGCGAACTTCGGCAAGCTGCTGGTGCGCGTGTCACCCGACCCGACGCGCGGCTAGGTTGACGGCCGCGGGCATGAGGAAGCGTCCATGACCAAGGTGACCGACAAGGTCGAACTGACCCGGCACGGGCGGGTCGCCGTGCTGAATATCGACAATCCGCCGGTGAACGCGCTGAGCCTGGGCGTCCGGCAGGGCTTGGTCGATGGCGTCGGCCTGGCCAACAGCGATGCCAGCGTCGCGGCCATCGTCATCGCTTGCGCCGGACGCACCTTCATCGCGGGCGCCGACATCACCGAGTTCGACAAGCCGTTCAAGGGTCCGCACTACAACGAGGTGATGGCGGCAATCGAGGGCTCGACCAAGCCGGTCGTCGCCGCCATCCACGGCACCGCGTTGGGCGGCGGGCTGGAGACGGCACTGGCCAGCAACTACCGCGTCGCGCTGCCGAGCGCCCGGTTCGGCTTCCCGGAGGTCAAGATCGGCCTCTTGCCCGGCGCCGGCGGCACGCAGCGCCTGCCCCGTCTGGTCGGTGCCGAACGCGCGCTGGAACTGATCGTCGGAGCCGAACAGGTGGACGCCAGGCAGGCGCTGGCATTGGGCCTGATCGACGAAATCGCGGATGACGAACTGGGACCGGCGGCGTTGGCCTTCGCCGAGCGGATCGCCGAGCGGCGGCCGCTGCCGCGGGTCAGCGGCCTGACGGCCAAGGTCGCGGCCGATCGCGGCCGCCCGAGCCTGTTCGCCGACTACCGCAAGGCCAACGCCCGCGCGCATCGCGGGCTCAAGGCGCCGGAAGCCTGCATCCAGACGATCGAGGCCGCGGTTGCCCTGCCCTTCGCCGAAGGCCTCACGCGCGAGGCGGAACTGTCGGCGGGATTGTGGAACTCGCCCGAGGCCAAGGCGCAGCAATACGTCTTCTTCGCCGAGCGGGCGGCGGCCAAGGTCAAGGACGTGCCGGCCGACACGCCAGTCCGCCAGATCCGTCAGGCGGCCGTGCTGGGAGCCGGCACGATGGGCGGCGGCATTGCCATGTGCTTCGCCAATGCCGGAATACCGGTCGCACTTGTCGAGTCGAACCGCGCGGCGCTGGAGCGCGGCATGGGCGTGATCCGCCGCAATTACGAGGCAACCGCGGCCAAGGGCCGGCTGAGCGCGGCCGATGTCGAACGGCGCATGGCGCTGATCGCACCCAGTCTGGAACTGGCCGGCATTGCCGGCGCCGACTTGGTGGTCGAGGCCGTGTTCGAGGACATGGCGCTGAAGCAGGAGGTGTTCCGACAGCTCGATGCCATCGCCAGGCCCGGCACCATCCTGGCGACCAACACCTCGACCCTCGACGTCAATGCCATTGCCGCGGCCACGGGACGGCCGGCGGATGTGCTGGGCATGCACTTCTTCAGCCCGGCCAATGTCATGCGTCTCATGGAAGTGGTCCGCGGCAAGGCCACGGCCAAGCCGGTCATCGCCAGCGTCCTGGCGCTGGCCAAGCGCCTCGGCAAGGCGCCGGCGGTGGTGGGCGTGTGCGACGGCTTCGTCGGCAATCGCATGCTGGCGCGGCGCGGGCGCGAGGCCGACCGTCTGATCCTGGAGGGCGCCAGCCCGCAGCAGGTTGACAAGGTGCTGTACGATTTCGGCTTCCCCATGGGACCGTTCGCCATGGCCGACCTGGCCGGCATCGACGTGGGCTGGCGGGTGCGCCAGGCGCGCGGCACCACCTCGCCGGTGGCCGACCGGCTGTACGCACTCGGCCGTCATGGCCAGAAGACCGGGGCGGGCTGGTACCGCTATGCGACCGGCTCACGCCAACCTGAGCCCGATCCCGCGGTCGACACGCTCATCGCGGAAGCGGCCGAAAGCCTGCAAATCCGCCGGCGCGCCGTTTCCGATCAGGAAATCCTGGAACGCTGCCTCTATCCAATGGTGAACGAAGGCGCCAGGATCCTGGCCGAAGGGATCGCCGCCAAACCCGGCGACATCGATGTGATCTGGGTCTATGGCTATGGGTTCCCGGTCTATCGCGGCGGCCCGATGCATTGGGCGGATGCGGTCGGCCTCGGCCGGCTGGTCGACGGCATGCGCGGTTACGCGGCGAGCCTGGGCGAGCAATGGCAGCCGGCCCCGCTGCTGGCCGAACTGGCGGCGAAAGGCCAAGGCTTCGCCGGCCTGGCGCGCTAGCCGCTTGGAATTTCGCTTGCCCGGGCGCTGCTTTCGGGATTTGTAGCGCAACGCCGACGGCCGTGCGCGAGGAGAGCGTATGGAGTTCTTTCGCCTGTTGTTCGACTTCGACCGGTTGCTGGCCGAGTACGAACACTATGTCTACCCAGGCATTTTCGTCTGGACCTTCCTGGAAGGCGAGACCTTCGTCATTTTCGCCGGCTATGCCGCTTTCCTCGAAAAGCTGAGTTTCTGGCTGATCGTTCTGTTCGCCTGGTCCGGCAGTTTCCTGGGCGATCAAGCCTACTTTTTCCTTGGCCGGCGCTTCGGTCAGCGCTTGCTCGCCCGGCGGCCGAAATGGCAGCTCCGCGCGCAGATCGCGCTTGACCTGCTGCATCGCTACAATACCGGCTTCATCCTGTCCTTCCGCTTCATCTATGGCATCCGCAACGTCAGTTCGTTCGCTTGTGGGCTGAGCGAGTTGCATTGGCTGCGCTTCTTCGTGCTCAACCTGATCGCGGCCGGCCTTTGGGCGATCAGTTTCGCTGGCATCGGCTACGTCTTCGGCCACGCCCTGGCCACGCTGCTGCCGCAGGTCGGCAAGTATATCGGCCTGGCCGTGCTGGCGGGCTTTCTGGTCGTGGTTTGGTTGCTGATGCGCCGGCACAAGCGTCGCCGCGACGCCGAAGTGGCCCGCGTGGCAGCCGGGCCGCTGTCCCGGCCGGCCAGCGGCGCCGAATGAACCGGTCCGCGGCCGGAGCGCTGATCCTGGTGGTAGGCGCTTCCGGGGCGGGCAAGGACAGCCTGATCGCCGGCGCGCGGAATGCGCTGGCGCCGGCTGAGCGTTTCAGCTTTCCCCGGCGCGAAGTGACGCGGCCGGCCGACAGCGGCGGAGAGCCGCATGTGGAAATCGACGAAGCGACGTTTGCGTACCGCGTGGTGGCCGGCGCCTACGCCTTGAACTGGAGCGCGCACGGTCTTTGCTACGGCATTCCAGTCGTCATCGACGACCATCTGGCCATGGGCCGGCACGTCGTAGTCAATGTCTCGCGCGGCGTGCTCGACCAGGCGCGAACCCGCTATCGCCGACTGACGGTGATCGACGTGCGCGTGCCCGCCGACCTGCTCGTCGCCCGCTTGGCAGAGCGCGGGCGCGAGACCCCGGCCGAGATCGCCGGACGGCTGGCGCGGGCGGAAGCCTTCGTCGTCAGCGGCGCGGATGTCGTGACCTTCCGCAACGACCGGCCGCTCGGCGAAGCGACCGGCAAGTTCGTGCGCACCCTGGAGGCGATCAGCCGGCGAACGGATAGCGGGCGCTGATCACGAAGTCGCGGGCGCGCTCGGTCTGCTCGAACAGGGTCAGCGCGTCGATGCCGAGGGGCGACTGGCAGAACGGCTCGCAGAGCGGCGCCAGGGCGTGCAGCACCTGCGTGCGTTCCGGTTCCGCAAGCCGCTCGGTCAGAGTCAGGTGAAAGCGATATTCCTCCAAGACGAAGGGATAGCCCCAGCGCGCGAGCAGGGCATCCTGTCTCTGGGACAGGCCGCTGGCCCGTCGTCTGGTCAGTTCGGCGGCGCCGGGCCGGGCACGAAAGCCATCGAATTCGACGACGCAGGCATCCGCCAGCAGGCGCAGTTGGCGCGAGGGCGCGGCCGGCACCAGTGCCAGGAAGCCGCCCAGCGATACCAGCCGCAAGGCCGGCAGCGCGAATGCCGGCTGCCGACGGGCGAACGCCGCGGCCGCACGATGCACCGCTTGCGCGGACTGTCCGGCCGACAGCGCGAAGGGCGGCTTCAAGGTCGCGTGAAAGCCGTAGTGGCGGGGCGAAGCGGTGATGGCCGTCAGTCGCTCGGGCGCGATGCCGACCAGCCGCGGTTGCGCCAGCGCCCGGTCCTCGAGCGCATCGCGGCCAAGCCACCGCGCGCCGAACTCGGCCAACGCCGAACCTGATGCCGGCGCGAAATAGAGCGCGATCCGTCTGCTCAAACCGGTCGGGCCAGAGCGGTCAGCAGATACGGCGCGAAATGCCGCAGGTCTGGCGTCGGTGCGGCCGGATCCTTGCCCTGCTCATCCCAGCGGCGGACCGCGATCGCCGCCTGCGCGTGCGCGGCGCCGGCGAAGGCTGCCGCCTCGGCCGGGCTGAAGGGGCCGCCTTGCAGTTGCAGCGTGCGTCCGGAAACCGGCGACAGGCCGTCGTGATAGCCGGGCTCGACGGCGGTCAGGTAGCGCTTGGCGGCGACATGCAGCCGGACCGGCTCGCTCACCTCCGGACCGAAATGCCGCGCCAGGAAATCGGCGCCGCGCTCCTCGTGCCGCGCATCCTCGCCGCGCTGAAAGGCCGCCCATTCGTCGGCGTTGAGCAGGTGACCGATGTCGTGCAGCAGGGCCGCGACGATCAGGCTTGGCGTCGCTCCCTGCCGCTCGGCCAACTGCGCGCATTGCAGGCCGTGCGCCAGCTGGCTGATCCGCTCGCCGCCATAGTCGCGCGCGCCACCCCGCGCCATGATCTGGATGATCGCATCGACCGCCGACATCCTGCCCTCCGTCAAACCACGCGCCGGCCGGAGCGCCAGACTTGGCGCACCACCGGCAGCCCATCGCACAGCGCCACCCGCACCAGGTCGGCGCGTTGGCCGACCGCGATCTCGCCCCGATCGGCCAAGCCCAACATGCGGGCTGGATTGACCGAAATGGTCGCCACTGCCTGCTGCAACGGCAAGCCGACTTGCCGGTGCATCAGGAATGCCGCGTGCAGCAGGCTGGCCGGCACGTAGTCCGAGGACAGCGCGTCGAGCAATCCGGCCCGCGCCAGGTCCATCGCCGCGACGTTGCCGGAATGCGAACCGCCACGCACCATGTTGGGCGCGCCGCCGACGGTCGTCATGCCTTGGGCATGCGCGGCCTCGGCGGCTTCCAAGGTGGTCGGGAATTCGGAAATCGTCAGCCCCAGCGCGCGCGCCTCGTCGATATGCTCGGCCAGAGTATCGTCATGGCTAGCCAACACCACATCGCAACCCTTGCAGGCGCCGGCGATGGCCTGGCGATGGCGTTCGGAATTGCGGCCTTGCAGGTCCAGCCGTTCGGCGATCATCCGATCGATCTCGGCCTCCGAGAACTGGTAGCGACCACGATAGTAGACCTTCCAATAGTCGACATTGCGGAACTGCCGCGCGCCTGGGGTGTGATCCATGACCGAAACCAGGCGCAACAGGCGGTTGCCAAGAAACGGCTGGAACATCTCCATCACGTTGTCGCTCGCCACCTCGCAGCGCATGTGCAGCAGATGCTCCGACCGCAGCAGGCCGCCATCCTGGCAGCGGGCGATGCCGGCGACGGTGTCGTGCAACATGTCCAGCCGACTCCACGTCTCGGACGACATGATGCCCGCGCGCAAGGCATCGCAGACCGTGGTGATCCCCGCCGCCGCGACCTCCGCGTCATGCACCAGCAGTGCCGGCAGGGTCGGCCAGCGCACCGCCGGCCGCGGTGTGACGTGGCGCTCCAGGTCGTCGGTATGCAGCTCGACGAAACCGGGCAGCAGATAGTCGCCCTCGAGATCGAGCGCCTGCGCCGCGCTTCCCGCCCCCTCGTCGATCGCCGCGATTGCGCCTTCCCCGCAAACGACGGCTCCCCGGCGCACGCCGTCCGGCAGCACCAGTTGGGCGTTGCCCAGCCGCAGCGCCGTCTTCATGCGGTCTCCCGTGCCGGCACAAGTTCGACGCCACGGTCGGTCAGCCGGCGACGCGCATCGGCATCGTGAAAAATGCCGACCGCGGCGGCGCCCGATCGCACCCGCTGGCCTATGAGCTCGATTGCGGCATCGCGGTTCTGCTGGTCGAGAGCGGCGGTCGGTTCGTCCAACAACAGGATCGGATAGTCGCCGACCAGGACGCGCGCCAGGTTCACGCGCTGCTGCTCGCCGCCGGAAAAGGTCGCCGGCGGCAGCGCCCACAGCCGGGCCGGCAGGTTCAATGCGGTCAGCATCGTCATGGCGCGGATGCGTGCTTCCTCCTCGCTCGGGGTGAAGGCCAGCGCCCGTTCGATGACCAGGTCGAGCGCGCCGATGCGCGGGATGACGCGCAGGAACTGGCTGACATAACCGATCGTGCGTCGGCGGACCGCCAGCAGAAGATATGGCGGCGCGCCGACCAGATCGACCATCGCCCCGTCATGCCTGACACGGATGCGGCCGGCTTGCGGCCGGTAATTGCCATAAAGACAGCGCAGCAAGGTCGACTTACCGACGCCCGAGGGGCCGAGCAGCCCGACGCACTCGCCGGCGGCGACCGTCAGGTCGTTGCCCTCCAGCACCGGCAGGGTCACGCCCCCGCGCAGGTGCAGCGTGAAGGACTTGCGCAGAGCCTGCGCCGTCAGCATGGGTTCCGCGGTTCGCGCCATTGTCCTAGGCCGGCAGGATCGAGGAGACGAGAAGCTGGGTATAGGCGTGCTGCGGGTCGTCCAGCACCTGGTCGGTCAGGCCTTCTTCGACCACTTCGCCCGCCTGCATCACCATCAGGCGGTCGCAGAGCATGCGCACCACACCGAGGTCGTGGGTGACAACGACCGAAGCCAGCTGCAGTCGCTGCACCAACCGGCGCAGCAGGTCGAGGAGGCGCGCCTGCACCGAGACGTCGAGGCCGCCGGTCGGCTCGTCCATGTAGACGAGACGCGGTTCGGACACCAGGTTGCGGGCAATCTGCAAGCGCTGCTGCATGCCGCCGGAGAATCCGGCCGGCAGGTCGTCGATCCGGTCGGCGGCGATCTCGACATTGGCGAGCCAGGCCAGCGCGCTGGCGCGGATGGCGCCGTAATGGCGCCAGCCGACCGCCATCAGCCGCTCGCCGACATTGGCGCCGGCGGAGATGCCCATGCGCAGGCCGTCGCGCGGATTCTGGTGCACAAAGCCCCATTCGGTGCGTGCCAGGCGTCGCCGTTCGGCTTCGCTCATGGCAAACACGTCCCGCAGCGCGCCGGACCGGTCGGCATAGGCGACCCGACCGGCATCGGGCGTGAGTTGTCCGGCGAGGCAGCGCAGCAGCGTGGTCTTGCCCGAACCTGACTCGCCCACCACGCCCAGGATCTCGCCGGCATGCAGTTCGAAGCCGACATCGCGGCAGGCAACCCGGGCACCGAACGACTTGGCGACGCCCTCCGCGCAGAGCAGCGGCACCCGGCTCACGGTGCCGCCTTGCCGCGATGGCCGGCCGCCCGCCGCTCGGCGCAATACTCGCTGTCCGAGCAGACTAGCATCCGCCCCCCGGCATCGTCCATCACCACCTCGTCAAGGAAGCTGTCGCCGGCGCCGCACAGGGCACAAGCCTCGGTCCAGCGTTCGATGCGGAACGGATGGTCCTCGAAGTCCAGGCTCTTGACTTCCGTGTAGGGCGGCACGGCGTAGAGCCGCTTCTCGCGGCCGGCGCCGTAGAGCTGCAAGGCCGGACTCATGTGCAGCTTCGGATTGTCGAATTTCGGTATCGGGCTCGGGCTCATGATGTAGCGGCCGTTGACCAGGACCGGATAGTCGTACGACTTGGCGATGCGGCCGAACCGGGCGATGTCCTCGTAGAGGTTGACATGCATGGCGCCGTATTCCGCCAGCGCATGCATCTTGCGCGTCTCCGCCTCGCGCCGCTCCAGCCAGCGCAGCGGCTCGGGGGTCGGCACCTGGAACACCAGGATTTGGCCCGCCCGCAACGGCTTTTCGGGCACCCGGTGACGGGTTTGCACGATGCTGGCCCGGTCCGTGCGCTCGGTGGTGGCGATCCCTGCCGTGCGCGCGAAGAAACGGCGGATGTTGATGGCGTTGGTGGTGTCGTCGGCCCCCTGATCGATCACCTTCAGCACGTCGTCAGGACCGACGATGCTGGCGGTGATCTGGATGCCGCCGGTGCCCCAGCCATAGGGCAGCGGCATCTCGCGGCTGCCGAACGGGATCTGGTGGCCCGGGATGGCGACCGCCTTGAGCAGCCCCCGGCGGATCATCCGCTTGGTCTGCTCGTCGAGGAAGGCGAAGTTGTAGTTGGCCGACGGCTCGCCCGCCATGGCCGGGCTGGACGGCTTCATTCTGCCGCCTCCCGCCGGCCGGCGGCGCGTTCGTTGAATTCCCGACGCAAGTCCCTGACCGTCACCAATTCGGCCTGGAAGTCGACATAGTGCGGCAGCTTCAGGTGCTGCACGAAGCCGGAGGCCTCGACGTTGTCGCCGTGGTAGAGCACGAATTCGGGGTCTTGCGCCGGCGCCGTCACTTCCTCGCCCAGTTCGGCCGCGCGCAAGGACCGATCGACCAGCGCCATCGCCATCGCCTTGCGCTCGGCATGGCCGAATGCGACCCCGTAGCCGCGGGTAAAGTGCGGCGGCTGCGCGGCGGAGCCCTTGAACTGGTTGACCATCTGGCATTCGGTCAACTCCACTTCGCCGAGCGCGACGGCAAAGCCCAGTTCTTCGGGCACGAACTCGACCGTCACCATGCCGTGGCGGATTTCGCCGGCGAACGGGTGATTGTTGCCGTAGCCGCGCTGCGTGGAATAGCCGAGCCCGAGCAGGAACCCTTCGTCGGCGCGGGCGAGCGCCTGCAACCGCACCGGCCGAGCGGCCGGAAACCGCAGGGGCTCGCGCGTCAGGTCGGCCACGGCGCCGCCGCTCTCGGCCGGCTCGCGCTCGATCAAGCCTTCCCGCTCAAGGATGTCGGCGATGGAAGGCATGTCGGAGGGCAGCGCCTGGCTTGCCTTGGCCGCTGCCGGGCACGGACCGCCGGTCTCGGCCAACGAGAAGTCCAGCAGCCGATGGGTGTAGTCGAAGCTGGCACCCAGCACCTGACCTCCGGGCAGGTCCTTGAAAGTGGCGGAGATCCGCCGGCGGATCGCCATGCGGCGGGTGTCCAGCGGCTCGCTCGCGCCAAACCTCAGCAAAGTGGTCCGATAGGCGCGCAACAGAAAGATCGCTTCCACCAAGTCGCCGCGCGCCTGCTTGATGGCGAGCGCCGCCAGCTTGCGGTCATAAAGCGAACCCTCCGCCATCACCCGGTCGACGGCATGGGCGAGTTGGCCCTCGATCTGCGCCAGCGTCAGTTCCGGAACCGCCGGATCGCCCCGCCGGCTCTCGGCCAGCAGCCTGGCAGCGTTGTCGATCGCCTGTTCGCCGCCCTTGACCGGAACATACATGCCTAGCCCTCGATCGTAAGTGTGCGCGGCAGGCCGACCAGGCGGCTGCCGGCGCAGAGGAAGAGATCGATCCCCCGCGGGAAGGCGCGTTGGTTCTGCGCCCACTGCGCGGCGAAGTCGGCGGGCAAGCCGCCGACCCCCAGGCGCCCTTCGTGCGGCAAGCCCGGCCCCTTCAGCCGCCAGGGGCCATCGCCCAACAAGCCCGCGACGGCGACGATCAGCGTGGCCCCCGCCTCCGGCTCCTCCTCGCTGCCCGCCTTGAAGCTCGACAGCGGCGGCAGCGGGCCGGCGATCAGGCAATAGTCAGCGTCCTCCGGCCGCGCGGCCAGACGGACGCCGGTGTGGAACCGCAAATAGTCGGCCGCCGGCGCGACTGGCCCGTCGAGCCATAGCGCGACCTCGAAGTCGAGCAAGGTCAGCGCCAGCGCCGATTGCGCCAAGCCCAGGGGTGGCGTCGGTTGCAGGCGCAAATCCAACGTCGCGATGCGCCCAGGCTCCGCCATGGCCGCGAGCGCCGCCCGGAAAACCCTTTGGCTGTCGCGCCCCGGGTCGGCGAAGCCGGGCGCCAGTTTCGCGTCGGCGATGCCGGGCATGGCCATCGCCTAGGCCTCGCCGCGGGCCACGGTGAAGAACTCGGCCCGGGTCGCCGCGGCCTGCCGGCTCGCCCGCTCCCGCCGGTCCTGCTCGATCCGCCGCAAGGGGCCGATGATGCCGGCAACCGCCGCTTGGTGACTGGCCGCTTCCTGCAGCAAGCCGTCGAGCACCGCCGCGACCTCCGCCTGCCAGGCGTCCTGCCGCCCGACATAGCCATGCCCTACCCGGCCACAGCCCAGTCTTACCGAGCAGCGCGTCACGCTCATCTCGCCCAGATTGAACGGCCGCCCATCGCCGCCCAGCCGGCCGCGCAACATGATCAGGCCACTCTCGGGTCCCCGCAGCCGCGTCCAGCTTGGCTTGTCCGGCAGATCGCGCCAGAGCATTTGCAGATCGGCGTTGCGCGCCCGCGCCAGTACGCCAAGCCATTCCTGCCGCGCGTCGCCGGCCGCCTCTCGCCCCGGCCCCGGCGCGGCGGCGGGCGGCGTGGGCACTTTGCTTCGGTTCGGCATTCCGCCACGCCCCTTGCTATTGGTCTAGACATCTAGATCTATCTCGCGGACTATGCCGCAAGCCCGCGTGCGAGTAAAGCGCGCGGCTGTTACCAACCGATGGCATCGGCCCTGGGAGAGAGGGATGGCCTTGCGGCGGGGCGGTGGCATCGCCTTGTGGCGGCAGATCGAGACGACGCTGGCCGCGGAGATCGGCGCCGGCGACTACCCGGGCGACATGCGGCTGCCGACCGAAGCCGAGCTCGCCAAGCGTTTCGAGGTCAACCGCCACACGTTGCGCCAGGCGCTGGCGGCGTTGAACGAACGCGGCCTCATTCGCATCGAGCAGGGCCGCGGCACCTTCGTCAACGAGGACATGCTGGACTACGTGATCGGCCGTCGCACGCGCTTTTCCGAGATCGTGCAGGCGCAGCAGCGGCTGCCGAGTGGGCGGCTGCTGGCGGTGCGCGAGGAACGGCCGAGCGCCGCCATCGCCAAGGCACTGGCGCTGAAGCGGCAAGCCACGGTCGTGGTGCTGGAAACACTGGGCGAAGCCGATGGTCGGCCGATCAGCCTGGCCAGCCACAATTTCCCCGCGGAACGGTTTCGCGGCATCGATGCCGCCTATGCCGCCAGCGGCTCGATCAGCAACGCGCTACGCCGATTCGGCGTCGCCGACTACGCCCGCAAGACCACCCGCGTCACCGCCCGGCTGCCGGAACCCGACGAAGCCGAGCGGCTGCGCCAACCGGTCAATCGGCCGGTCCTGGTGACCGAGAGCGTCAATGTCGACACCGCCGGCCAGCCGATCGACTATGGCATCGCGCGTTTCGCCGGCGACCGCGTGCAGATCGTGTTCAATACCTGAGCAGCACCTGCGCTAGGATTGTGGCGGCAGCAGCGAGACATGCGCCGCCACGATGCGCCAGCCCTGCTCGGTGCGCAGCCAGGTCTGGCTTTGCCGTCCGCGCGCGCCGCCGACATTGCGGCGGAACTCGGTATTGGCCACGGCAAGCTCGCGACCGAAGGTAGTGATCGCGGTGTTTTCCAGACGCCGGCCGATATCCGTCGCCGCCCGCTCGCGCCGGTAGCGGGCGATGGCCTCGTGGCCGTACAGGTTCTCGGCAATGCCGAAGCGCAAGGTGCACGGGCTCCGCCAGAACAGTTCGTTGAGCTGGGCCACGTCGTTCGCCATCAACGCCGCCTCGTAGCGCCGAAAGGCCGCCTCCACCTCCGCCACCACGTCCGGCAGGTTAAGCTCAAGCACGGCTGCCGTCACGGCATTGCCGGCACCGGCCGCGCAACTCGACGGTCTGCTGCGTCACCGCGAAGCCGTGGCTGTCGGCTACCTCCGCCAAAGCCCGCAACAGCGCCGCATCGCTCAGTTCGTCGGCGCTGCCGCAATTCTCGCACAGCAGGAAGCAGGCATCGTGCTGCCGTTCCGGATAGGCGCAGCCGATGAAGGCGTTGCGGGAATTGATGCGGTGCACGAGATGCTGCGCCACCAGGAAGTCCAGCGCGCGGTAGACCGTGGGCGGTGCCGCCGGGCGGCCCTGGCCCAGCCGGCGCATGATCTCGTAGGCGCCGATCGGGCTGTGGCTCTGCCAGACCAGCTCCAGTACGCGCCGCCGAATGGGCGTCAGCCGCTGGCCGCGCGCGGCACAGACCCGCGCCGCGGCCTCAAGCGCATCGGCGATGCAGAGATCGTGATCGTGTCCCGGCCCGGTCCGCCCCGCCGCGCCGCCGTCCCTGGCCCGCTGTCGCATCGCCGGCACTATAGCGAAGCCGCGGCCGGCACGGTAGCGTCGGCCCATCGATGCTGGAAATAACGACGCTGACCCATGCCTATGCCGGACGGACCGTGCTGGCGCTCGACGCGTGGCAGGTGGCGGCCGGCGAGCATTGGCTGCTGCTCGGTCCCTCGGGCTCGGGCAAGAGCACATTGCTGCACATCGTCGCCGGCCTGTTGCGCCCCAGCGGCGGCAGCGTGCGCTTGGCCGGCACCGACCTTTATGCACTGCCGGCGGGCGAACGCGACCGGCGGCGCGGACGCAGTGTCGGCATCGTCTTCCAGCGCCTGCATCTGCTTGAGGCGTTGAGCGTGCTGCAAAACCTGGCGCTGGCACAGAGCCTGGCTGGGCAACCGGTCGACCGGCGCCATCTGGCCGACTTGCTGTCCCGACTGGGGCTGTCCGAGCGGGCCGCCGCCAAGCCGGCCGCACTGAGCCGCGGCGAAGCGCAACGCGTCGCCTTGGCGCGCGCGCTGGTCAACCGGCCGCAATTGCTGCTGGCCGACGAGCCCACCTCCAGTCTGGACGACGACAATGCCGACCGTGCGCTCGACCTGCTGACGGGCGAAGCCAAGGCGGTGGGTGCCGCCCTCATCGTCGCCACGCACGATGCCCGCGCCGCGGCCCGTTTCGTGCGGCACTTGACGCTGCCGAAAGCGACATGAGCGCGCTGGCGCTGGCCTGGGCGTTTCTCAGGCATCGGCCGATCGAGGCCCTGGTCACCCTCTGCCTGGCGGCATTGGCGGTCGGCACCATGGTCGTGTTGCTGCTGCTGGATGCCGAGCTGAAGGGTCGCCTGACACGCGACCTGAAAGGCATCGACCTGGTCGTTGGCGCCAAGGGCAGCCCGTTGCAACTCATCTTGTCGGCGGTGTTCCACCTGGATGTCCCAACCGGCAACATCGACCGCGCCCAGGCCGAGGCCGTGGCCAACCATCGGCTGGTGGCGCGCGCGGTGCCGCTGGCGCTGGGCGACAGCCTGGCCGGTTTTCGCATCGTCGGCACCACCGCCGACTATGTCGCCTTGCAGGGCGGCCGTCTGGCGGCTGGGCGGTTGTGGCAGGACGAGTTGCAGGCCGTGCTGGGCGCAAGCGTTGCCCGGCGTCTGGGCCTGGGACTGGGCGACCGGTTCGTCGGCTCGCACGGACTTGGCGCCGGCGGCGGCCACGGCCATGACGAGCATCCCTTTGAAGTAGTGGGCGTGTTGGCAGCGACGGGCGGCAGCCTGGACCGCGTCATCCTGACCGCGGTCGAAAGCGTGTGGCGGGTACACGAACGCAAGCCCGGGCCTGCGCGCACCGGTATCGGCGGCATCCAGCCGGCCGAGGCCCGCGACGAGCTCACTGCCCTGCTGGTGGTCTATCGTTCGCCCATGGCCGCCGCCGTGCTGCCGCGTTGGATCAACTCCGAGACATCCATGCAAGCCGCCTCTCCGGCGACCGAGGCGGCGCGGCTCTTCGCCCTGGTCGGCTTTGCCCTGGACGCCTTCCGCGGCTTTGCCTACCTGCTGTTCACGACGTCGGCCCTCGGCCTGTTCGCGGCGCTCTATGGCGCGCTGCGTCAGCGGCAATATGACCTGGCCATCATGCGCGCGGTCGGCGCCAGCCGCTGGCGGCTGTTCGGGCAATTGCTGCTGGAGGGCGGCTTGATCGGCCTGGCGGGAGCCGGCCTGGGACTGCTAGTGGGCCATCTGGCCGCGTGGGGCTTGGCGACCTGGCTCGCCGCCAGCCAGCAGGTGCCGCTGAGCGGCCTGGGCTGGCAATGGCAGGAATTGCTGCCGGCTGGCGGCGCGATGTTGCTGGCCGTCCTGGCCGCGCTGCCGGCCGCGTGGCGCGCCTACCGGCTGGATGTCGCGGCCGTTCTGGCGCGGACGTGAGCCCGCCCGCCCCTGCCGCCACGCGCGGCCGCCAGCGCCTGTTCGCCGCCATCGCTGTCGGCCTCGGTCTTGCGCTGGGCTTCGCCTTGCTGGAAATCGGTCTGGCCGCGCTGCGCCGGCAGATCGAAAGCAGCGACCGATTGCAGCCCGGCCTCACCCGTTACGACGAGGGGCTGGGCTGGCGGCTCAGCCCAGGCTGGCTCGGCAGCCATCTCAACCATGACTTCGACGTGCGCTACAGCATCAATGCCGAAGGGCTGCGCGGGCCGGCGCTGAGCGCGGGCCAAGCCGGCACCGTGGCCTATCTGGGCGACAGGACGCCTCGAAGAACCCCATCATTGACGACGAAGCATCGCCGATGAGGGCATGGCCTGCGGCCCAGCCTGCGGATTGGGTGCTGTGGCGGGGTCTATTTGGTCTGCGGTGGCGTGTCGATGCAGTGAGCGG
>VGEV01000020.1 GCA_016869175.1 Alphaproteobacteria bacterium | reverse complement strand
GACAGCCACGCCGGCCGCTCGTCCGTGTCGAAGAAACCAGCCTGTCCCGCCATCCCCGCCTCCGGCCATCGCCAGAGGTCAGAGAATCAACCCGCGACCCTCAACGCCAGAGGTTCTCGAGGTGTCCGCAAGCCCTTGCGCTGCGACCGTGACCGCGGCGCGGTCGGCGCCGATCCGATGGATCGCTGAGCGCTTCCCTCTGATCGGACGCCGCGCTAGGCCGCGAGATTGTCCAGTTCGCGCACGATCATTTCGCCCATGACGGAGGTCGAGACCTTGGCCTTGCCCGGCTGCATGATGTCGCCGGTGCGGGCGCCGCCGTCCAGCACGCGCTTGACCGCCGTCTCGATCAGCCTGGCGTCCTCAAGCAGATCGAAGGAATAGCGCAGCGTCATCGCCAAGCTGAGCAGCATGGCGATCGGGTTGGCGAGGTTCTGGCCGGCGATGTCGGGGGCCGAGCCGTGCACCGGCTCGTACAGCGCCGGGCGCCGGCCGCTGGCGTCGATGGCGCCGAGCGAGGCCGAGGGCAGCATGCCGAGCGAGCCGGTCAGCATCGCCGCCGCGTCCGACAGGATGTCGCCGAACAGGTTGTCGGCGACGATCACGTCGAACTGCTTGGGGTTGCGCACGAGCTGCATGGCGCAGTTGTCGGCATACATGTGGCTGAGTTCGATCTCGGGGAACTCGGCGTCGCGCAGTTTCTGCGCCTCCTCGCGCCACAGCACGCCCGATTCCATGACATTGGCTTTTTCGACCGAGGTGACGCGCTTGTTCCGCTTCCGCGCCAGTTCGCAGGCCACCCGCACCACGCGGCGGATTTCCTCGGTTGTATAGCTCTGCGTGTTGTAGCCCCGGCGCTGGCCGTTCGGCAGGGTCTCGATCCCGCGCGGCTGGCCGAAATAGATGCCGGAGGTCAGCTCGCGCACGATCATGACATCGAGGCCGCGCACCAGTTCGGGCTTCAGCGAGGAGGCGTCGGCCAGCGCATCGAAACACACCGCCGGTCGCAGGTTGGCGAACAGGTCCATCTCCTTGCGCAGGCGCAAGAGGCCGCGCTCGGGCTTTTTGTCGAACGGCAGGCTGTCCCATTTGGGACCGCCGACCGAGCCGAACAGCACCGCGTCGGCCGCCTTGGCGCGTTCCAGCGTCTCGTCGGTCAACGGCGTGCCGTGCTTGTCGAGCGAGGCGCCGCCGCACAGGCCCTCCTCGATGGCGAAGCTGACGGCGCGGCGCTTGTCCAGCCAATCGACGACCCGCCTGGCTTCCCGCATCACTTCCGGGCCGATGCCGTCGCCCGGCAATACCAGAAGACGCTTGTTGGCGGCCATGTTCGACACTCCGGTTGCGCGCTTGTTGAGGTTGCACCGCGCTGCCCTCACCCCGCCCTGGGTCGCTCGCCTGGGGAGGGAGATTCCCGCCGGGCCGCAGGCTGAGGGCAATCGGTCAGGCGGCGCCGGGGCCGCGATAAAGCCAGGGCTGCTGGCCGCGTTGCTTGCCCTCGAAATTGTCGATCTTGGGCTTGTGCTGCATCGTCTGCCCGATGTCGTCCAGGCCATTCAGCAGGCTGTGCTTGCGGAACGGATCGACCTGGAAATGGATAACGCCGCCATCGGGCCGGGCGATCGTCTGCTTTTCCAGGTCGATGGCGAGCGCCGCGTTGGCGCCCTTCTCGGCATCCTGCATCAGCGCCTCCAGCTCCTCCGGCGCGACGCGGATTGGCAGCACGCCGTTCTTGAAGCAGTTGTTGAAGAAGATGTCGGCGAAGCTGGTTGAGATGACGCAGCGGATGCCAAAATCGCTGAGCGCCCAGGGCGCGTGCTCGCGGCTGGAGCCGCAGCCGAAATTGTCGCCGGCCACCAGAACCCTCGCCTTGCGGTATTGCGGCTGGTTCAGCACGAAGTCCGGCTTCTCGCTACCGTCGGGGTTGTAGCGCCAGTCGTTGAACAGGCTCTTGCCCAGGCCCTTGCGGTCGATGCCCTTGAGGAACTGTTTGGGGATGATCTGGTCGGTATCGACGTTGATGCGCCGCATCGGTGCGGCGACGCCGGTCAGGGTGGTGAATTTCTGCATCGTCCTAGCCCTTGGCCATCTGCCGTATATCGGCCAGCTGCCCGGCCACCGCCGCGGCGGCAGCCATCGCCGGGCTGACCAGATGGGTGCGGCCGCCGCGCCCCTGGCGGCCCTCGAAATTGCGATTGGAGGTCGAGGCGCAACGCTCGCCGGGGCCAATCCGATCGGCGTTCATGCCCAGACACATCGAACAGCCGGGCTCGCGCCATTCGAACCCCGCCTCCTTGAAGATCTTGTCCAGGCCCTCGCGCTCCGCCTGCTCCTTGACCAGGCCGGAACCCGGCACCGCCAGGGCGCCGACATGGGCGGCGATCTTGCGCCCCTTCAGCAACTTGGCCGCCTCGCGGAAATCCTCGATACGGCCGTTGGTGCAGCTGCCGATGAACACGCGGTCGATCTTCAGCCCGACCAGCGGCTGGCCCGGCTGCAACCCCATGTAATGGAGCGCACGCTCGACAAAGCCGCGCTGATCGGGATCCTTTTGCGCTGCAGGGTCGGGCACGCGGCCGCTGATCGGTAATACCTGCTCGGGATTGGTGCCCCAGGTGACGTGCGGCTCCAGCGTGCCGGCGTCGATGGCGAGCGCGCTATCGAATTTGGCGCCGGAATCGCTCGGCAGGGATTTCCAATAGGCCAGGGCCTGCTCCCAGGCGCCGGCCTTGGGCGCCATCGGCCGGCCCTTCAGATAATCATAGGTCACCTCGTCCGGCGCGATCAGGCCGGCCCTGGCCCCTGCCTCGATCGACATGTTCGAGACCGTCATGCGGCCTTCCATGCTCAAGGCCCGGATGGTCGAACCCATATACTCGATGACGTGGCCGACGCCGCCGGCGATGCCGATGCGGCCGATCAGGTGCAGAATGATGTCCTTGGCCGAGCAGCCGAACGGCAGCGCCCCTTCGACCGCCACGCGCATGTTCTTCGAGCGCTTCTGCAACAGCGTCTGGGTGGCCAGCACGTGCTCGACCTCGGACGAGCCGATGCCGAAGGCCAGCGCGCCGAACGCGCCATGCGTCGCGGTATGGCTGTCGCCGCAGACGATAGTGGTTCCTGGCAGGGTGAAGCCTTGTTCCGGACCGATCACATGCACGATGCCCTGCCGGATATCCTGCATGCCGAAGTATTCGATGCCGAACTCCTTGACGTTCTTCTCAAGCGTCACCACCTGCAATGCGTTTTCCGGGTCGGTGATGCCTTGCGAACGGTCGGTGGTCGGCACGTTATGGTCGGCAACGGCCAACGTGGCATCGGGCCGGCGCACCCGCCGGCCGGCCTGCCGCAAACCCTCGAAGCCCTGCGGGCTGGTCACTTCGTGCGTCAGGTGCCGGTCGATGTAGAGCACCGTGGTGCCGTCGGCATCCTCGTGCACGACGTGCCTTTCCCAAATCTTGTCGTACAGCGTGCGTGGCCCAGCCATCGCCCTTCCCCCTAACCTAAGCAGGCCGCCCCGACCGGCGGCGGGACCGCCGGCCGCTTACTTCGCCCCATCGGTGGGCCCGGCCGCCGACGCAGCCTGCCGGCGTTCGGTCCGCTCGACGATGCGCGCGGCCTTGCCGGTGCGGCCGCGCAGATAATACAGCTTGGCCCGCCGGACCTTGCCGCGACGCACCACCTCGATCGACTCGATCCGCGGCGAATGCAGCGGAAAGACCCGCTCCACCCCCTCGCCGTAGCTGATCTTGCGCACGGTGAACGAGGAATTGAGGCCACGCCGCTTCAGCGCGATGCACACCCCCTCGAACGCCTGCACCCGTTCGCGGTTGCCTTCCACCACCTTGACGTTGACCTTCAGCGTATCGCCCGGACCGAAATCGGGCGTGCTGCGACCGACGGAGAGCTTCGCCACCTGGTCCTTTTCGAACTTCTCAAGCAGGTTCATCGTCCGATCCTCGCCTTGCCTCGCCCGCCAGATGACGCCGCCATAGATCCGGCCGCCGTGCCTTCGTCAAGTCTTCCGCCCGCTGCCGCCGCCATGCCCGGATCCGCTCGTGATGGCCCGACAGCAGCGCCTCGGGCACCGACCGGCCTTCCCAGGTCTGCGGCCGGGTATAATGTGGATACTCCAAGAGGTCGCCCGCGAAACTCTCCTCGCACAATGCCTGCGGGTCGCCCACCACGCCGGGCAACAGCCTGACCGCCGCATCGATCAGGCAGATCGCCGCCGGCTCGCCCCCCGATAGCACGAAATCGCCCAGGCTCAGCTCCTCCACCCGCCGGGCCTCCAACACCCGCTCGTCAATCCCCTCGAACCGGCCGCACAGCACCACGATGCCAGCGCCCGCCGCCAATTCCCGCACCCGGCTTTGCGTCAGCCGCCGGCCGCGCGGGCTGAGATAAAGCAGCGGCAGCGCTGCCATCCCAGGCCGTTCGCGCACCCCGTCAATCGCCAAAGCGACGACATCGGGCCGCATGACCATGCCGGGACCGCCGCCGAACGGGGTATCGTCGACGGAACGGTGTTTATCGCGCGCGAAGGCGCGAATGTCCACCGTTTCCAGCCACCAAAGCCCCTGCGCGCGGGCGCGCCCGGCTAGGCTGTGGCCAAGCGGCCCAGGAAACATCTCCGGGAACAGGGTCAGCACCAGAGCGGTCCAAGGCATGGCGGCTATGTTGGTTCCCGATCTTCCGCCTGCTCGGGCGGCAGCACGATCTCCAGCCAGCCCTCGGCGATGGCCAAGCGCGGCACCGTGGCCTTGTCGAACGGCAGCAGCAGGGTGGGCCCACCGGCCCGGGGCGCCAGTTCCAACAGGTCCCCGGCACCGTGGTTCGGCACCGCGACGATCCGGCCGAGTCCGCGCCCTTGGGGATCGCGCGCGACCAGACCGATCAGGTCGGCCAGATAATATTCGTCGTCGGCCGGCTGAGGCAGCGCCGAGCGCTCGACATAGAGCCCCAGGCCCTTCAGCGCCTCCGCCGCGGCGCGGTCCTCGATCCCCTCCAGCGCCGCCAGCAGGCCGTCCTTGACCCGGCCGCGCAGACGGATGCGGCGCCGACAGCCCTGGTCGTCGGTCAGCGTCTCGTAGCGGGCGATCGCCTCCGGCTCGGCGGTGAAGCTGGTCAGCCGAACGAGGCCGCGCACACCATGCGCGCCCAGCACGCGGCCCAGCAGAATACGCTTGTCGGCCATGCCCGCTCCCGCATTGCCGGGCGGCCTTCGCCGGTCAGGCGCCCGGGCTCGCCTCGGTGCCAGCCTTGGCCTCCGCGGCGCCCTTCAGGCGAGCCTGCGCCTTGGCCTTCGGCTTGCCCTTCTGCGGATAGGCGCGCGGCTCGCGCTGCAGCACGCCGGCGGCCGCCAGGAAGCGCTTGACCCGATCGGTCGGCTCGGCCCCGCAACCCAGCCAATACTTGGTCCGCTCCAAGTCGAGCTTCAGCCGCCCGGCATGCTCGCTCGGCAGGGTCGGATCATAGGTGCCGATCTTCTCGATGAAGCGGCCATCGCGCGGCGTGCGCGAGGGCGACACGATGATGTTGTAATGCGCCTGCTTCTTGGCCCCGCCGCGCGCCAGCCTGATCTTCACGCCCATCTTGCTTCCATCCGCTGCTCGACTGTTTGCCCTTGCGCCCGCCTAGCGGCCCATCAGGCCGGCGATGCCCTGGCGCAGCATGCCCGTCTTACCCAGCTTCTGCACCCGTTTCATCATGGTCTGCATCTGCTGGTGCTGTTTCAGCAGCTTGTTGACCTCGTGCACCTCGGTGCATGAGCCGGCCGCGATGCGCCGCTTGCGCGAGGCATGGATCACCCGCGGGTCGCGCCGTTCGGCGGGCGTCATCGACAGGATGATCGCCTCTTGCCGCTTCAACACGCGCGGGTCGAGCTTGGCGTCGGCCATCTTGTCCTTGAGCTGCTGCACCCCCGGCAGCATGCCCATCAGGCCTTCCAAGCCGCCCATCTTCTTGATCTGGCGGAGCTGGCCCAGCAGATCCTGCAGATCGAACTGGCCCTTCTGCACCTTCTTGGCAAGCCGTTCGGCATCGTCCTTCTCGATGGTCTCTGCCGCGCGCTCGACCAGGCTCACGACATCGCCCATGCCCAGGATGCGGCCGGCGATGCGGTCCGGGTGGAACGGCTCCAGCGCGTCCAGCCGCTCGCCAACGCCGATCAGCTTGATCGGCAGGTCGGTCATCGCGCGCATCGACAGCGCCGCGCCACCCCGGCCATCGCCGTCCAGCCGGGTCAGCACGATGCCGGTAAGCCCGACCCGCTCGTGAAAATGCGTGGCCAGGTTGACCGCGTCCTGGCCGGTCAGGGCATCGGCCACCAGCAGTGTCTCGAACGGCTGCGCCGCCGCCTTGACGTCCGCCACCTCGGCCATCAGGCCCTGGTCCACATGCTGGCGGCCGGCGGTGTCCAACAGTACCACGTCGTAGCCCTGCAGCCGGGCGGCCTGCAGGGCGCGCTTGGCGATGTCGACCGGGGCTTGCCCGGCGACGATCGGCAGGGTGGCGACGCCCGACTGCTGGCCAAGCGTCGCCAATTGCTCCATGGCGGCCGGCCGCCGGGTATCGAGCGAGGCCATCAGCACCCGCTTGTTGTCCCGTTCGGTCAACCGTTTGGCGAGCTTCGCCGTGGTCGTGGTCTTGCCCGAGCCTTGCAGGCCCACCATCAACACCGCGACCGGTGGCGCCGCCGCCAGGTTGAGCTCGGCGCTGCTGCCGCCCAGCATGGCCAGCAGCTCGTCATGCACCAGCTTGATGACCATCTGGCCGGGCGAAACCGAGCGCAGCACCGCCTGCCCGACCGCCTTCTCGCTGACCCGCTCGATGAAGCCCTTGACCACCGGCAGGGCGACGTCGGCCTCGAGCAGCGCGACGCGCACCTCGCGCATCGCCGCCGCCACGTCGCCTTCGCTCAGCGCGCCCCGCCGGGTCAGGCGCTGCAAGACCTCGCCAAGCCGGCCGCTCAGGCCCTCGAACATGCTTCCTCTTCGCGCAACGCGCTACAGCCGGCGCGGACCACTGGTCCGCCCGGGCGGTCCCGCGTATCTAGGCGGCGAACGCCGTGCAGTCAAGCGGGGTCGTGTTTTGGGCGGTGGTTTAGCCCAGCGGTGGTCACCGGCATGTGCTGCGACGGTCATCGCCTGACAGTAGCGCACCGCAGAACCGGGCGCCGACAATCATGCCGACGACCTACCCTGCTGGGCCGCGGTACATGGCCTCCGGCGCGTCCTCCGTCATGGTTGGCCAGACCGTGCATGCCAATGGCGGAACCAGGATGCCGTCGTAAACTGCGGAAACAACTCCGCGGGAAAGCACAGCCATGCCGGTCGATCCCCAGATTCAGGCGCTGCTCGACAAGGGTACTGGCGTGCCGGCGACGCACACGCTGACGGTGGCCGAGGCACGGCGGCAATACGAGGCGCGCGTCGCGATCATGGCGCCGCCTGCACAGGTCGCGAAAGTTGGCGAGCGCCGCATCGCTGGGCCGGCCGGACCGCTGAGGTTGCGCATCTACACCCCGGCAGGCGCCGGCCCGTTCCCGCTGATGGTGTTCTTCCACGGCAGCGGCTTTGTGCTGTGCAGCTTGGACACCCATGACGGCATGTGCCGCAATCTGTGCGCCGGCATCGGCTGCGTGGTGGTCTCGGTCGACTACCGACTGGCGCCGGAGCACAAGTTTCCCGCCGGCACGGATGACTGCCTGGCGGCAACGCGCTGGGCCGCGGCGCATGCCGGCGAGATTGACGCCGACCCGACGCGCATCCTGGTCGCCGGCGACAGCGCCGGCGGCACCATGGCGGCGGTCACCGCGCTCAGGGCACGCGACGAAGGCGGCCCCGAACTGTGCGGTCAGCTCCTGCTCTACCCGGTGACCGACTACCACACGCCAGGCACGCCTTCCTATGTCGAGAATGGCGAAGGGTACGGCCTGACCCGCGACACCATGGTCTGGTTCTGGCGCCACTACTTGGCCGATGCCGGCCAGGCGACGCATCCACATGCCGCCCCGTTGCGCGCCACCGAACTGCGCGGCTTGCCGCCCGCCCTGGTCATGAGCGCGGAGTATGATCCGCTGCGTGACGAGGCGGAATGCTACGGCGCGCGCCTGAAGGCCGCGGGCGTGCCGGCGACGATCACCCGCCGGTCGGGCATGAATCACGGCTTCCTGTTCTGGGTCGGGCTGGTCGACGGCGCCGGGTCGGCCATGGCCGAGGCTTGCGCATGGGCGCGGCGGGCGTTGGCGGCCGGGATGATGTAGGCTCGGGGGGACGCGCCTCCGCGTCTATCGCCGGGACCGTTCGAAAATGAACACGTCGCCTGAATACACCCCGCCCAAGGTCTGGACCTGGAACAAGCCCAATGGCGGGCGGTTCGCCAACATCAACCGCCCGATCGCGGGCCCGACGCAGGCGAAGGAGCTGCCGGTCGGCCGCCATCCGCTGCAGCTCTATTCCCTGGGCACGCCGAACGGCGTGAAGGTCACCGTGTTGCTCGAGGAACTCCTGGCCCAGGGCCATTCCGGCGCAGAATACGATGCCTGGCTCATTCGGATCGGCGAGGGCGAGCAGTTCGGCAGCGGTTTCGTGGCCATCAACCCGAACTCGAAGATCCCGGTCTTGGTGGACCGCAGCGGCCCGACGCCGACCAGGGTATTCGAGTCGGGCGCGATCCTCATGTGCCTGGCCGAGAAGTTCGGCGCCTTCCTGCCGGCCGAGCGCACGGCGCGCGCCGAGTGCCTTTCCTGGCTGTTCTGGCAAATGGGCAGCGCGCCCTATCTGGGCGGCGGCTTCGGCCACTTTTATGCCTACGCGCCGGCCAAGATGGAGTATCCGATCGATCGCTTCGCCATGGAGGTCAAGCGCCAGCTGGACGTACTCGACCGCCGCTTGGCCGAGACCGAGTACGTGGCCGGCGGGGAGTACACGATAGCCGACATGGCGATCTGGCCCTGGTATGGCGGCCTGGTCAAAGGGTGGCTGTACGGGGCGGCCGAGTTCCTGGATGTGCAGTCATACAGGCAAGTGCATCGCTGGGCGGATGCCATCGGCGCGCGGCCGGCCGTCAAGCGTGGGCGCATGGTCAATCGCATCCAGGGCGATCCCTCGAGCCAGCTTTGGGAGCGCCACGACGCCGGCGACTTCGCCACGAAGACCCGGGACAAGGTCGAGGCCGGCGGTTGACAACATAGCCGGGCGGCGTCGGCCCGGACGCTCGCTCTCGGCACCCCGGGGCCGGACCGCTTCGACCGAACCGCTTCGACCGAACCGCGGCGCGCCGACGACGCTCGGTCGCCGCGCCTAGCCGAGGTCGGACAGCCGCGGCAGCACTTCCTTGCTGAACAGCTTGAGGTTGGCGACCGTTTCCGCGTGGCTGATGTAGCCGCCCTGGCCCATCATCAGCAGGTGGCCGAAGCCGCCGACGTGGTCGTAAAACTCCTTCATCTGGTCGTAGACCATGTCCGGGGTGCCGGCGAACACCAGGCCCGCGTCGATGAACTCGTCGACCGTCGCCTTGGTGACGTCGACCCGCGTGCCGTCGCGCCTCTCGACCGGGAACACCGAGACGCCCGGCCCCTTGGCGGCGGCCGAGGCCATGATCTTGGTGCTGAGCGGCAGCGGATTGTAGCCGGGCGGATCGAAGTCCCAGCCGTTGGCCCGCGGCGTGGTGCGGCTGTAGTCGGCGATCTGGTGCGCCCGCCGATAGCCTTCCTCCTTGGTCGCGCCGACGCCGATCAGCGCCATGTAGGCGAAGCGGTCGGGCGCGGCCGCGCGGCCGAGCTCCGCCGCCCGCTTGCGGTAGGCGTTGAAGATTCCGGGGGTGCGCGTGTAGCCGGTGTTCAGCACGCCGATGACGTAGCCCTTCTCGGCCACCACGGTCGCCGTGCCCTGGCTGCCGCAGGTGATCCACACCGGCGGATGCGGCGCCTGGTAGGGCCTCGGCCAGACATTGACCTGGCGGTAATGGAAGAACTTGCCCTCCCAGTTGAACGGGCCGTCTTGCGTCGTCATCGCCTTCAGGATCAGGTCATGCGCTTCCCAGAAGCGCTCCATCAGGTCGACCGGGCTGCTGTTCGCCGGCGCGATCTCCAGCGGCGAGCCCTTGACGAAGCCCATCTCGACGCGGCCGCGCGAGATGACGTCGATCATCGAATATTCCTCGGCGACGCGGACGGCGTCGTAGCGGTTGGCGATCGGCATGCCCAGGCAGAGCAACCGCACCTTCTTGGTCTCGCGCGCCAGGATCGCCAGAGGCACCGTGCAGACCGCGTCGAGGCAGGTGGCGGAGGCGTGGTGCTCGTTCACCATGATGTTGATGCCGAGCTCGTCGCACAGCGCCCATTCGTCCAGATAACGGTTCAGCAGATCGGCCACGATCTTCGGATCGGCGACGCGGCTGGGGATGCTGTTGCGCAGGGAATGGCCGAGCTGGTCCCAGCCGGGGTGATAGGCCATCTCGCTGAAATGCCAGACTTTCATGGCGTTCCCTCTCGGCCGCGCCGCGGCGGGCCCCTGCGTTGATCAAGACCGGATGAAGCTTTCGACCACGCCGACGGTTTCCTCGAGCTGCTCGATCTGCGGGAAGTGCCCCGCCTTGGCGATCGTGCACAGCTCGGCCTGCGGCAAGGCGGCGGCGAGGCTCTTCGCGTAGGCCGGCGAGACGAACCCGTCCTGCTCGCCCCAGACCAGCAGGGTGGGCATGCGCACGCGGTGCATCCACTTGCGCAACAGCGGATTGTGCATGTAGGGCCGCCAGCCGAAGTAGGCCATGCTCTGCCGGTCGCGCCCGGCAATCTGAAGATCGGCCTCCGACAGCTTCGAGAAGTCCGGCGACCAGCGCTCGGGATCGGCGTAGAGCCGGCGCCTCAGCTCCTCGTGCGGCATGAAGTAGATGTCGGCGAAGTCGCGGTCTTCGCGGCCGCCGAGCTTCACGCCGAGCGAGCCGACCAGCACGAGGCGGGCGATCCGCTCGGGCGAGTAGACGCACATCTCGGTTGCGATCCAGCCGCCGAACGAGGAGCCGACGAGGATCGGATCCTTGAGCTCCAGTTCGTCCAGCAGATCGAGATAGAGCAGCGCAAGGTCGGCGACGGTGCGGAACTCCGGCGGCAGGGCGGAGCCGCCGAAGCCCGGATGGCGCGGCACGATCACCCGATACTTCTTCGCCAGCCGCTCCAGGAACGGCAGGTTCTGCTCGAAGGCCTCCTCCGCGTGCAGGAACAGCACCGGCCTGCCGCTGCCGCGCGACAGCAGCTCAAGCGAAGCGCCGCGCATTTCCAGGCGTCCCATTCCGATCCCTCGTCAGTGTTGCCCCGACTTCCAGCGAAGGTATGGATGCCATCGCCCGCGATATGACCCGACAGTCCGCCGATGAGCCCCGGTCCCTCGGCTTCTGGCGACACCGTAGCCATCAGCGCCGCCCCTGGCAACGCAGCCGCCAGCCACGCATGACAGCTTCTCATTCGCGTGCGATCGCAAGGCGGGTTGCGGCGGTTGGCCCGCCGCATGATGATGGATAGTTCGCGAGAGGGTGGACCGAGTGGATACAGACAAGCACTTCGCCATTGGCGTGGACATCGGCGGCACGTTCACCGACGTGATCCTGGTGGACGAGCGGACCGGCCGGGTTCATTCGGCCAAGGTGCTGACCACGCCTGGGCAGCCCGAGCAGGCGGTGCTGACGGCCGTGGACCAGGTGTTGGGCCAGGCCCAGGCCGCGCACCCCGCGGTGCGCACGATCGTGCACGGCACGACGCTGGCGACCAACGCCATCATCGAACGCAAGGGCGCACGCACCGCGCTGCTGGCCACGCGCGGCTTCCGCGACGCGCTGGAGACCGCGACCGAGATGCGCTACGACCTGCACGATCTGTTCATCGCATTTCCCGAACCGCTGATCCCGCGCCGCCGGCGGATCGGCGTCACCGAGCGCACCCGCTATGACGGCAAGGTGCTGACGCCGCTCGACGAGGCCGAGGTGCTAGCGGCGCTCGAGGCCCTGCGATCTGAGGGCGTGGAGGCGATCGCCGTGTGCTTCCTGCACGCTTACGCCAACCCGGCCAACGAAGAGGCGGCGGCGCGTGTCATCCAGGCGACCCGGCCAGAGCTTTCGCTCACGCTGTCCTCGCGCGTGCTGCCGGAAATCGGGGAATACGGCCGGGTTTCGACCACCGCGGCCAATGCCTATGTTCAGCCGTTGGTGGCGCGCTATTTGAGCGAGCTGGCCGGGGCGTTGCGGACGCGAGGCTCGCGCGGGGCCTTCTTCGTGATGGGCTCGAACGGCGGCACCTTGAGCCTGGACCTGGCGCGCGCCTTTCCGGTTCGGCTGGTGGAATCGGGCCCGGCCGCCGGCGTGTCGATCGCGGCGCACTATGCCGGGCGCCTGGGCGCGCCCAATGTCATGGCCTTCGACATGGGCGGCACCACGGCGAAGATCTCGCTGATCGTCGACGGGAAGCCGACGCGCACGACCGAACTGGAGGTGGCGCGGGTGCGGCGGTTCCAGAAGGGCAGCGGTCTGTTGCTGAAGGCGCCGGCGGTGGACCTGATCGAGATCGGCGCGGGCGGCGGCAGCATCGCGCGGGTGGACGCGCTGGGCCTGCTCAACGTGGGCCCGGACAGCGCCGGCGCGGTTCCCGGGCCGGCCTGCTACGGCACCGCCGGCACGCTGCCGACGGTGACCGACGCCGACTTGCTTCTGGGCTACCTCGACGCCGGCTATTTCCTGGGCGGCAAGATGAAGCTGCATCCCGAGCAGGCCGCCGTGGCGGTGGCCGAGAATGTCGGCAAGGCACTGGGAACCGACGCGACCGGCGCCGCGCGCAGCATCTATGAGGTCGTGAACGACAACATGGCGAACGCGGCCTCGGTCTATGCCGCCGAACAGGGCGTGGACTTGCGCGACTTCACCCTGCTGGCGTTCGGTGGGGCGGCGCCGGCGCATGCCTGCGACGTGGCCCGGCGCATCGGCATTCGCGAGGTGCGCGTGCCTTTCGCCGCCGGCGTGCTTTCGGCGCTCGGCTGTCTCGCTTCGCCGTTCTCGTTTGACTACGTGTTCGGTTACATGCGCGAGCTGAAGCTGGTGGACTGGCACAGCGTCAATGCCCGCTTCGCCGCGATGGAACGCGAGGGTCGCCAGCACCTGGCCGAGGCCGGCATTGTCGCCGACGTGAGTGCGCGCTTCTCGGCCGACATGCGCTATCTCAGCCAGCGCTACGAGGTGAACGTCCCGCTGCCCGCCGGGCCGCTGGGGCCCGAACTGCTGGATCGTCTGCATGACGACTTCTATGCGGCCTACCGCCAGCACTATGGCCGCGACATACGCGAGGTGCCGGTGGAGACGGTGAGCTGGCGCCTCACGGTGTCGGGGCCGACCCCCGAACTCGCCGTCACCTGGCCGGCGAGCGGGGATGCCGGACAGGCCTTGAAGGGACGCCGACCGGTTGTCTTCCCTGACGGCGGCCCGGCGGTCGACTGCCCGGTCTACGAGCGCAACCGACTGGCTCCCGGGGCCGAGATCGGCGGGCCGGCGATCATCGAGGACCATGAATCGACAGCGGTCGTCCCACCCGGCGCGCGGGCATGGATCGACGAGTTACGCATGCTGGCGATCTCGCTGAAGGGATGACGGCGATGTTGCAGACGCGGACCACGGCGCTCGACGCCACCACGCTGACAATGGCGTGGAACAAACTGCTGACCATCGTGGACGAGGCGCAGGTGACGCTGCTGCGCACGGCCTTCTCGCGCATCGTCACCGAAGCCTGGGATTTCAGCTGTGCGCTGTTCGACACCAAGGGGGAAATGGTGGCGCAGGGCCGGCACGGACTGCCGGCCTTTCTGGGCTGCATGGCGCAAGCGCTGCACGACTTCATCGCGGCCTGTCCGCCGCAGACGCTTGAGCCGGGCGACAGCCTGATCACCACCGACCCGTGGATCGGCGCCAGCCAGATCAACGACGTGTTCTTCGTGACGCCGATCTTCCATCGCGGGCGCATCGTCGCCTATGCGATGAGTGTGTCGCATTCGCCCGATGTGGGCGGGCGGCTGCTTTCGGCCGATTCCAAGGAGGTGTTCGAAGAGGGTTTCCGACTGCCGATCGTCAAGCTGTTCCGCCGCGGCGAGCCCAATGAGGATCTGTTCCGCATCATCCGGCTCAACGTACGGGTTCCCGAGATCGTCGTCGGTGACCTGATGGCGCAACTCGCGGCCAACACCATCATGGCCCGCCGCCTGGTCGAGTTCCTCGAGGCCCGGAAGCTGGACGACGCCGACGCGCTGTTCGCCCAGGTATGGGAGCGTTCGGACCTGGCCATGCGTCAGGCGATCGCCAAGATCCCGCCCGGGACCTACCACGGCGAGACGGAGGCCGACGGCTTCGAGCGGCCGATCACGCTGCGCTGCGCGATCACGGTCCGCAGCGACGAGATCGAGATCGACTGCACGGGCTGCTCGCCGCAGGACGAACATGGAATCAACTGCACGAAGCGCTGGTCGTTCGCCGAGGTTGCGCATGCCTGCGTCTGCGTCGCCCGGCCGGCTTCGCCGGTGAACGGGGCGATGCTGAAGCGCATCCGCTTCAGCGCGCCCGAAGGATCGGTCATCAACGCGACCTACCCCGCGGCGCTGGGCGCCCGTGCCTTGGTCTCGATGTACCTGCAAGGCTTGATTTTCCGCACCCTGGCGCAGGCGGTGCCCGAGCGCGTCATCGCCGAGACCGGGACGCCGCCGCACCTCTCGGCCTACATGGGTATCGGCAATGGCGGGCGGCGCTATGTCGACATCATGTTCCTCAATGGCGGCCTGGGAGCGAGACCCAACATGGATGGCATCTCGTCGATCGGCTGGCCGGCGAATATCGCCGGTCTGCCGGTGGAGGTGACCGAGAACGAAAAGCCGCTGCTGTTCCTGGAAAAGGAGCTTCTGGCCGATTCCGGTGGCGCCGGCCGACAGCGCGGCGGCCTGGCACAGGGCCTGACGGTGCGTTCGGCCGCGGCCGAGCCGATCACGATCGGCGTGCGCCTGGACCGCATCAAGCATCCCCCGCTGGGCCTGTTTGGCGGCGGACCGGGCGCCGCCGCTTCCGTCTCGGTCAATGGCGCGGCGGTGCATTCCAAGAAGACCCTCAGTCTCAAGCCGGGCGACCTCTATTCCGTGCGCTGCTCTGGCGGTGCCGGCTATGGCGATCCGCACGAGCGAACCCCGCTAGCCGTGCTCGCCGACATTCGCGATGGCTACGTTTCGCGCGAGCGGGCGCACGCGGCCTACGGCGTGGCGCTGACGACCACCGGCGAGGCGATCGACGAGGCCGAGACCAGGCGCCTGCGCGCTGGCCGCTGACCCCGATCGGGAGGTCCCATGCCCTTTCTCACGACCGATGACGGCGTGAAGCTCTATCTCGAGGAAACCGCCGGCGGCACGCCCGTCCTCTTCATCCACGAATTCGCCGGCAGCCTTCGCAGCTGGGAGCCGCAGGTCCGACACTTCGCGCGGCGCTATCGCTGTATCATCTTCAACGCGCGTAGCGTGCCGCCGTCGGACGTGCCGGATGCGGTCTCGCAATACTCCCAGCAGCGGGCTTGCGAGGATGTGAAGGCCGTGCTTGACGCGCTCAGGATCGACAGGGCGCATGTCGTGGGCCTGTCGATGGGCGGTTTTGCCGCGCTGCATTTCGGCCTGAACTACCCCGAACGCGCGCGCTCGCTGCTGGTTGCGGGTTGCGGCTACGGGGCGGAGAAGGACCAGCGCGCGAAGGTCCGGAAGGAAGCCGAGGACATGGCCGCCAAGATCGAGATCGACGGAATGGAGCGGTTCGCCGCGGCCTACGTCCAAGGTCCGACGCGGGTGCAGTTCGAGGACAAGGACCCCCGCGGCTTTGCCGAGTTCAAGCGCATGCTGTCCGGGCATTCGGCCAAGGGCGCGGCCCAAACCCTGTTGGGCGTGCTGAAGGAACGGCCGTCGCTCTACGATCTGGAGGACCGGCTGCGCAAGCTGACCGTGCCGACCCTGGTGCTGACCGGCGACGAGGACCAGCCCTGCCTAAACCCCAGCATTTTCCTGAAGCGCGCCATTCCCTCCGCCGGCCTGCTGGTGATCCCCAATTCCGGTCACACGATCAACCTGGAAGAGCCCGTTGCCTTCAACGCCGCGCTTGCCGACTTCCTCGCCCAGGTGGATGCCGGCCGCTGGCCCATGCGCGATCCCCGCACGGCGAGCGACGGCATCTCCGGCATGCGTTGAGGCCTCAACGCACCGGCATCACAAGGTCGGGCAGGTAGGTGGTGAGCCAAGGGAATACCGTCACCAGGCCGAGCGCGAACAGCATGGTCAGAAAGATCGGCCACTGGTAGCGCCAGAATTCCAGCATGCCGATGCCTGACAGTCGACATAGCAGGTACATGGTCAGGCCATAGGGCGGCGTGACGAGGCCGACCAGCAGGTTGAACACGGTGATGACGCCGAAATGCACGGTGTCGATGCCCAGCGCCGCCACCGTCGGCATCAGCAACGGCACGAAGACCAGCAGGATCGGCACGGTGTCGATCATGCCGCCAAGCAGCAGGAAGACCACGTTCGCCCCGAGCAGGAAGAGCAATGGATTCGTGGTTAGGCCGGTCATCCACTGCGCCAGGGATTCCGCCGCGCCGTAAAGCGTCAGCACGCGGCCGAAGGCGGCGGCGGCGGCGATGATGAGGAACACCGCGCCGATGGTGCGAATGGTCGCAAGGCATTGGCGGGCGAACACCGCGACGCTGAGTTCACGATAGAGCGCGCCGATGATGATCACCCCCAGGACGCCCAGCACCGCGGCCTCGGTCGGCGTGGCGACGCCGGCCAGTATGCTGCCCAACACGATCACCGGGATCGCCAGGACCGGCAGGCCGAGCGCGGTCGCCCGCACACGCTCGCGGTAGGGCATGCGGGGCTCGCGCGGATAGCCGTTGCGACGCGCCACGAAATAAGCCTGCAGCATCAGGAAGACGCCGAGCATCACCCCGGGGATGGCCCCGCCCAGGAACAGCCGCCCGACCGAAGTATCCGTCGCCGCGGCGAAGATGATGAAGGCGATGCTGGGCGGAATCAGCGGTCCGATCATCGCCGCGCCGGCGATGATCGAAGCGGCATAACCGGTCGGATAGCCGGAGCGCTGCATGGCCGGGATCAGCAGCTTGCCGGTGGCCGCGGCGTCGGCCAGGTCCGAACCGGACATGCCCGCCATCACCATGTTGACCAGCACGCTGACATGGGCAAGGCCACCCGCGATATGGCCGACGAAGGCCTTGGTCAGGTCGACCAGCCGCTTCGTCACGCCGCTCGCCAGCGCCAGGTCGCCCATCAGGATGAAGAACGGGATCGCCATCAGCACGAAGTGGTTCACCCCGTGCCACAGCGTGGTCGGCAGGGTGGCGAGCGGAATCTGGGCGGGGGCCAGCAGCAGGCCGACGATGGTCGAGGCGATGAGCACGACGGCGATCGGCAGCCGCAGCGCGAACAACCCGAAAAAGACCAGCAGCACGTAGCCGAGCGACCCCATGCGCTAGACCGCCGGCTCGAGGTGCCGAACCGGCGGCCGCCCGGTCAATCGCCGCACCATCAGCGCCACGGTGTGCAGCACCATCAGCGCGCCCGCCACCGGCACCGGATAGGCGAAGACCGAAAGCGGCAAGCCCAGCGAGATCGCGTGCATGATGTCGAGATTGCGCGCCGACTCCCAGCCCAGCCAGACAATGGGCGCCAACACCGCCAAGGTGACGATGTCACCGAACAGACGCACGGCAAGCTTCGCGCGCTCGGGCAGCAGGTCGAAGACCACGGTCATGCTGATATGGTCATCGGCCCGTTGCAGCGCCGCGCCCCCCCAGAACCCGGCCCAGATCAGCGCCAGCCGTCCGAACTCCTCGGTCCAGGGCAGGTCGACGAGATCGGAGAACAGGTAGCGCACCAGGACCTGTGCCACCGAGGACATGAGCATGCACAGCATCAGGAACAGGCTGACATAGGTCTCGAACGCCGCCCACGGGTCGAAGCGGCCATCGGCCTTGCGGCAATCCCCGCGCAGCGTCCAGGCGAACCACGCCGCGAGCGCCGCCAACACGAGCACCATGGCAACCAGTTCTTCCGGCGGCGGGACCAATGGCGTGGCCGCCCGCGGCTGACGGCGTCGCTATTTCTGGGCGGCGGCGACCTCGTCGAGCAAATCCTGCCCTACCAGGTTGGCGAAATACTTGTGCACCGGCTCAACCGCCTTGCCGAAAGCCGCGCGATCCGCGCGGATGATCTTGCCGCCCGCCTTCTCGATTTGGTCGATCGCATCATCGTTCGACTTCTTGGCGCCCGCATTCATCACCGCGCCGCCCTCTCGCGCCGCCTGCTCGATGATCTTCTGATGCTCGGCCAACAGCGACTGGTACTTCTTGAGGTTGATTATGAAGACAGTCGCCGTCCAGATATGGTCGGTGACGGTAAGGTTCTTCGCCACCTCAAACAGCTTGGCGTCGGTCATGCCATAGTAATTGGTCTCGACGCCGTCGATTGTCTTCTGCTGCAACGCGGAATAGACCTCGGGCCAGGCCATCGGCACCGGGTTGCCGCTATAGGCGCGGATGGTACGCACATAAAGCGGATTCTCGATCACCCGGATCTTCTTGCCCTTGAGATCGTCGGGTGTCTGGACGTCGAAGCCGTTGGTGAGAAAGCCGCGAAAGCCCCAAACCCCCCAGCCGAGGCCCTTGATGCCCTTGGGCTCGAGCAGCGCCTGCACCTTCTGGCCGATCGGCCCGTTCAGGACCGTCCAGGCCGCCTCGCCCGACTTCCAGATGAACGGCAATTCGGTGAGGCTGAAGGTCGGCTCGATCGCCGCCACGATGCCTGAGCCGATAATCCCCATGTCGAGCGTGCCCAGGCGCACCTGCGAGACCATCTCGAGCTCGCCGCCCAGCTGGCCGTTGGGAAAGATCTCGACCTGAATGGCGCCATTCGACAACTTGTCGGCCACTTCCTTGAGCTTGGTCGAGCCCTGGCCGGTGATGCCCTGCAGCGAGGTGACATGGCCGATGCGCAGCGTGATCTTCTGTTGCGCCAGTGCCATGCCCGTCCAGGCGATGCCGGCAGCGACGACGGCGATCGTCAGCGAGAACCGTCCGATCATCAATCTCCCCCTGTTCGGCCCGGCGCGGCGGCCGTGCGATCGCGATTGCGCGCAACCAGCGACCGCAAGGTTGCCCGACGGCGATGATTGGCGCGCGCTTCCCCGACGCGCCTTACGCGCGACGGTAGGGGTCGGCGGACGCCGAAGTCAAGGCGCCGGATCATCGAACCGGACGACGATCGAAAGGCGCGGCGCTTCGGCTGGACCGCGCTTTGCCCGGACGACTATGCTTTGCCGTCTGCGGGCCGCGCGCGAGGGACCGGCGCAGGCTGCATCGGGAGAGCGGCGCCATGCCCAAGGCGGCAGCCAGGGAATGCGAGATCCACTATGAGGTGAGCGGCACGGGATTTCCCGTCATCTTCAGCCACGAATTCGCCAGCGACATGCGGGCGTGGGAGCCGCAGGTCCGCCATTTCGCCCGGAAATACCGGGTCATCACCTACAACAATCGTGGCTATCCGCCATCGCAGGTGCCGGGAACGCGTGAGGCCTACAGTCACGACGCGCTGGTCGAGGACCTGCGTTGCGTGCTCCTGCATGCGGGCGCCACACAGGCCCATGTCGTCGGCCTGGCGACGGGCGGGAATGTCGCATTGAATTTCGCCATCGCGCATCCCCAGATGGCGCGCGCCGTGGTCGTGGCCGGCGCCGGCGCCGGATCGGTCGATCGCGAGCGCTGGCTCAAGGGCGCGCAGGCCCTGTCCGATGCCATCGCGAGCCAAGGCATGGCCGGCCTGGTGTCCAACATCGAGGCCGCGCCGCAGCGCCAGGCGTTGCGGGTGAAGGACCCGCGGGCATGGCACGAATTCCTGTCGCAGATGCGCGACTTCTCGCCGGTCGGCAGCGCCCACCTGATGGCCAACGCGTTGATGCAGCGGCGCCCGGTCTTCGAACTCAAGGACCAGATCGCCCGGCTGCCGATGCCGGTCCTGGTCGCCGTCGGCGATCAGGACCTGCCCGCCTTCGAGGCCAGCGTGTTCATCGCCCGCACCGCGCCGCATGTGGGACTTGCCGTTCTGCCCTGGACCGGGCACACGCTGAACACCGAAGAGCCGGAGGCCTTCAACGCCCTCGTCGACGGCTTTCTTTCGGCGGTCGACTGCGGACGCTGGGGCTCGTGGCGGGGCTGAGGCGAGCGCTTACATCAGCCGGGCCGCCGCCCAGCCGGCGACGTCGAACAACGCCCCGTCGCGATGGCGCGCAGCGACGAACTGGGCGCCGATCGGCATTCCGTTCGGTCCCTTGAACGCCGGGATGGTGATGCAGGGCATGCCCATGGCGTTCCAGATCACGTTGAAGGTGACCGGCCCGGTGTCGTTGAGGCCGACATGCGCCTCGCCGATGGCGCTCGGTGTCAGGAACGCATCGTAACCCGAGGCGATTTCCTGGATCTCCGCCCGCAGGCGGTCGATGCGCTCGAGCGCCGCGAGATAGCGCGCGAGGGGAATTTCCGCCGAGGCGTCGATCATCTTGCGCATCGCCGACGACACGTTGTCGGGCTGCTCGCGCCATTCGGGGCTGACATTGCGCGCATACTCGAAGTGCATGATCGTCCAGGCGAGATCGTAAATGTCCGCGAACGGCTTGGGCAGCGCGAGGTCGGATACCGCCGCGCCCGCGCGCCGCAACCTCTGGGCGGCGGCTTCCAGGCAGCGCCGCGTGGCGTCGTCGGCCTCCTCCCAACGGAAGGTCCGGCAGAAGGCGATGCGGGGCGCAGCGCCCGGCGCTTGCAGCGGCTCCGGTCGCACGCCCATCAGCACCGCGCGAAACAGCGCCAGATCCTCGACCGAGCGCGCCATGCAGCCCAGCGTGTCGAACGTCTCCGCGCCGTGCCGGATGCCCTCGAAACTGAGATGGCCAAAGGTCGCCTTGTAGCCGAAGGCGCCGCAATAGGCGGCTGGCCGAATGACCGACCCACCGGTCTGGGTGGCGGTCGCCAACGGCACCATGTAATCGGCGACCGCCGCCGCCGAACCGCTGGACGAGCCGCCCGGCGTGCGCAGGGGATCGTGCGGATTGGCGGTCTTGCCGGCATGGCGCCCGGCGAATTCCGTGCTCACCGTCTTGCCCAGGACAACCCCGCCGGCCGTGCGGGTCAGCGCAACGCAGGTGGCGTCGATCGTCGGGCGATGGCCGAGATGCGCCCGCGAGCCATAGGTCGTCGGCATGTCCGCGGTGTCGCAGATGTCCTTGAAGCCGACGGGCACGCCGTGCAAGGCGCCCCGCTCGCTCATGCGGTCGCAGGCCCTTGCCTGCGCGACGGCCTGCGCCGGATTGAGATACTCCCAGGCGGCGACGGCTGCCTCGCGCTCCTCGATGCGTGCCAGACAGGCACGAACGAGGGCCTCCGAAGTGAGCTCGCCATTGCGAATTCGTGTCGCGGCCTGGATCGCCGTGAGCTGGTTCGGTTCCACCATGCGAACGATCTCCCTGTGGTCTTGGCGGCCCCGATGGGGCACGGGGGGCCGGGCCAAGTACGGCGGCCGTGCTCAAGCGACGCGGCTGGCGTGAACAATCCACCGATGAAACCGGCTGTCCAGTCCGGCGTTGGCCCTTTCGCGCACGAGAGGGATCCGGGCGCTGGCCAAGAAGGGCATGGGAGTTCGAGAGATCGCGCGGGAGCTGGGGGTGTCGCGCAACACGGTGCGGCGCCACCTGCGCGATCCGCCGGCCGCACGGTCGCCGGGAGCGGCGCCGATCAGCGCGCGGTAACGGATTGCCATGCGAGCCGTGGCCCGTTCTGCCGTCACAGTCCGGCCGGTCGTCGACGACGTGGCGATGGTTCGACTTGGCCCTCGCGCAGAGACTTGGAGTTTTCCGCGTCGACCTGGCCGTCCACAATGACGATGCCGAAGCGGTCCCGGGCGCTCTCGGGCGTCACATATCCGGCGACGACATCGGCGAGAACGCGGGCCGGATCGCGAGCGCGCGGGGGCCCGAAGCCGCCGCCACCGCCGGAACGATGCGAAATCAGGCTGCCGCGGCTGAGCCGATAGCCTGCCACCTTGGTGATCTCTCGCCAGTCCTGGTTGCCGTCGTGCACGAAAAGCCTGCTGTGGGCTCCGTTCTCGCCGCCGAACAGGCCCGGCGCGGGAAACCGATGTCGGTCCATGGCGACGGAGAGGCGAAGCTCGGGCGCCAGCACCAGCAAGTCCGTCTGAATCCCCAATCCTCCGCGCCACTCCCCGGGACCGCCGCTGTCCGGCCGAAGCGCGTAGCTCTCCACCCGCAGGGGATAGAGCTGCTCCACGACCTCGCAAGGGACGTTCCGCATTCGCCCCCCCTCCAGCATCATCAGCGGGAAGGTGCCGTCATGGCGGCAGCCGGCGCCCCAGCCGCCGGCATATGGGCTGACATAGATGAATTCGCGATTTCGCGCGGTGTCGGCTCCGCTCATGATCATGGTCAGCGCACCGCCGAATTGGCCGGCGACGACCCGGTCCGGAATAGCCTGGGAAAGAGCGCTGACAATCGCCTCGCGCAGGGCGCGCGCGACATGATTGCCGAGAGTGACCGGCGCTGGCGCGACCGGATGCACCACCGAGCCTGGAGGCGCGACCACGCGGATCGGTCGGAAATATCCTTCGTTGCTGGGCACGTTGATCGCCGTCAGGGACCGCACGGCCGTGCGCACCATCGAGAGAGTCCGCGCATACGAGGAGTTGCCGCAAGCGCCATCGGCCTGCGGCGGACAGCGCGAAAAATCGACCGTCAACGACGAACCTTCGATGATGACGTCCAGATCGATGGGGATCGGACCCGAATTGACCCCGTCGTCGTCCACCTGCTCGAAGCCCCGGTACACGCCGTCGGGGATGTCCGAGATGTGCCGGCGGACAAGCGCCTCGGTCCGGTCGAGAATGGTGTTGTACACGGCGCTGAAGAGTTCCCAATCGTATTTGCGGAACAGCTCGTCCAGGCCCCGGATGACGACGTGGCATCCCGATATCTGGGCCAGAAGGTCGCCCTTGTTGTTGGTCTGCAGCCGCGTGTTCGCAAGGACCAGATCCAGGACGTCCTGGTTGAGCTGGCCGGCCTTGATCAGGCGGATCGACGGGATCGACAGCCCTTCTTCGAACGATGTCGTGGCGTCCGGTGACCAACTCCCGGGCGATTTGCCGCCGATGTCGCTCCAGTGCGCCTTGCTCATGACGAGCAGCCGCAATATCCCCTGCACGAAGACGGGGACCATGATGTTGATGTCGTTCTTGTGGGTGCCGCCGGCGGTGAACGGATCGTTCGAGATGTAGACGTCTCCCGGCTGCATCTCGTCGTAGGAGAACTTGTCGACGAAGGTGCGCAGCGGCTCCGGCATCGCCCCCAGGAAGATCGGCAACTGGTCGAGTTGGGCGACCAATTGGCATCGCGTGTCGAAGATCGCAATGCTGAAGTCGTCCGCCTCCGTGATGACGGTGCTGTAGGCGGCCCTCTTGAGGGCAATGGAGCCGGCGAACAGCACGGAGGCGAGCCGGTTGCGGATGACCTCGACGACGACCGGATCGGGCTGGTTCACGGTCGTCACCTCCCCACCGTCATGACGAGGCTGCCGGAAGCGTGCACGCGCGCCTCGTCCCCAGGCAGCACCAGAGTGGTCGACGAGGTCTCCTCCACGATGGCCGGACCCGGCAGGCGCATCCCTTCCGGCAGGGTCACCCGATCAAATACCGGGTAGGTCAGCCACTCGGCCCGTTCGGTGAGCTCGGAACGGTAGAGGACGCGACGCTCGCCCTTGGCCCGCGCGGTCGCGCCCGCCGGCGCCAGCTTCGCCGCCACCGCCGTCTTGCCGACAGCGCTGATCGCCGTCACGCGAAGGCCGGTCACCTCCATCGCATTGCCTTCCATGGCATGGCCGTACAGCGCGCGATGCTCGCGGATGAAGGCAGTGGCGATCGCCCTCTGGTCGCACGGCGAGGACGCGGCGACGTCCATCGTGAATTGTTGGCCGACGTAACGGATGTCGACGCTCCGGCTCATCGCGGTGTTGTGGAGATCGACTCCGTCCGCCCTCAATTCGGCCCTCGCCTCCGCTTCCAGCCGCCCGAACGCGCCGTCCAATTCCTGCGTGATGTCGCCCGCAAGCGAGCCGAGATAGGTGCGGGTGAAATCGCGCCGAAGGTCCGAACCGAGGATACCCAGGGCGGAAAACGCCGACGACATTGGCGGAATGACCACCGTCCGCATGCCGATCGCCCTTGCCAATTGCGAGGCATGGAGGCCGCCGCAGCCGCCGAACGCCACCAGCGCAAACTCCCGCGGATCGTGGCCTCGCACCACGCTGTGATCACGGATGGCGGTGGCCATGACGGTATTGATGATGTCGATGGCGCCCAGCGCCGCGATCGGCACGGCGAGGTTCAGCGGCGCGGCAATGTGCCGTTCGAAGGCACGAGCAGCCCGATCGGGGTGGATCGGCACCTCGCCGCCCAGGAAATACGCGGGGTCGAGGTTGCCGACGATGAGATGGGCATCGGTGACCGTCGGCAACTCCCCACCGCGGCCGAAGCAAGCGGGCCCGGGAACCGCGGCGGCGCTCCGCGGCCCCACTTTGAAGGCACCCATTTCATCCAGATGCGCGATCGACCCGCCGCCCGCCCCGACCGAATGCACGTCGACGGACATCGACAGGATGGGCCATCCTCGAACACTGTTTTGATACTTGGTGACGAGCTCGCCGCCTTGAACCAGTCCCACATCGGCGCTCGTTCCGCCGATGTCGAGCGTGATCAGATCGCGCAAGGCAAGCGCTTCGCCAAGGCCGCGCGCGGCGACGACACCGCCCACCGGTCCCGACATCACGGTCCTGATCGGCGCCATCCGCGTGCGCGCCACGCTCGTCACGCCGCCGTTCGACTGCATGATGAGCGCCGGCGCGTCGATCGACAAAGAGCGGAGCCGGTCCGTCAGCACCTGCAAGTAGCGGCGCACAACCGGCAGGGCGCCGGCGTTGAGAACCACCGTTGAGGTCCGCTCGAATTCCCGCCATTCGAGCGCGACGGCGGTGGAGATCGAGACGGGCAACTCAGGGAACGCGGTCTGGATGATCCGCAGGGCCGCTTGCTCGTGAGCCGGATTCGCATATGCGTTGAAAAAACACACCGCCACCACTTCCGCACCGCGACGCAGCAACTCTTCGACTTGCCGCCTGACGTCTTCGTCGGAGATCGGCGTCAGGACGGCCCCATCGGCGGCCATCCGCTCCTCGACCTCAAGGCGCAAGCGCCGCGGCACCAACGGCGCGGACTTCGGCGTCTTGAGATTGTAGGGCTCCTGCGCGTCGCCACGCATGATCTCCAGAACATCGCGGAATCCGCGGGTGGTCAACAGCCCCACAACGGGCCACGCGCCGGTCAGGATCGCGTTCAGAACGACCGTGGTGCCATGAAGGAAATGCTGGATGCTGCCGGTTTGCCGACCGAACCTCGCAAAGCCTTTGGCAAGCCCTTCCGACTGATCGTCGGGCGTCGTAAACGTCTTGACCAAGGTGACCTTGCCGTCATCGTCGCACAGCACAAGGTCCGTGAAAGTACCGCCAATATCCGCCGCCAGCCGTGCCAAACCGCGACTCCTCGAAACCGTTACGATAGCATTTGCCGAAGGCTTCAGTCTGGCGCCTGCGGCACCCATTTCGCGGCACGATCCGATGGCCTTCTACCGAGCCACGCACATTGGCCACAGCGTCGGAATTCAGCGTCTCACCCTCCGACCGACCCCGTCAAGCATCCAGCGGAGAACCCGGCCACGCTGGCTGTTCTGCCGGAAGATCGGAGCGACCGGACGCGTGCGCCTGCATGCTGGGAACGAGACCCTGTCGTCGGATCGGACCTTGTCCGGGACGGCTGGGACTCTACGGCCAGGACTCTGGCGGCATCGCGCAACCCTCGCATGACTACCGAACACCTCCGCTGCCTGCTATCTTTCCCGCCGCTGCGGCAGTTCGTTCTCGTAGTGCCGGCTGATCGCGCGTGCATGTGACATTGGGGGCGGCTATGGCGGAACTGGCGGTGGACCCCATCGAGTTCGAGTTGTTCAAGAACTCGATCCTCTCGGTCGCCGATGAGATGGCGTTGACCATACATCGCACAACCTATTCCGGCGTCCTCAAGGACAACATGGACTACTCGACGGCGTTTTTCGATAACGCCGGCCGGCTGGTCGCCCAGGGCTTCACCTTGCCGGGACATCTCGGCTCGATGCCCTCGGCGCTCGCCGCGATTAAGCAGCGCTTCGGCGAGGACGTAAATCCGGGCGATGTCTTCGTGCTCAACGACCCGTTCGATGGCGGCATGCATCTGCCCGATATTTTCATTTTCTCGCCGATCTTCGTCGATGGCGAACTGATGGCCTACGGCGGCACGATTTGCCACCACACCGATGTCGGCGGCCGGGTCGCCGGCTCCAACGCGTCCGACTCGACCGAGATCTATGCCGAGGGCCTGCGCATCGCGCCCATGCGCATGTACGAGAAGGGCAAGCGCAACGATACCTTCTTCGCTTTCCTGGAGAAGAATGTGCGCCTGCCGGTGCTGGTCAGTGGCGACATCCGCGCCCAGCTCGCGGCCTGCCACATCGCCGAGACCGCCTTTGTCGAGCTCTGCCACCGCTACGGCAAGGCCAAGGTCAGGTTCTACATGAATGAACTGATCGACTATGCCGAGCGGATGACCCGCGCGGCCATTGCCAAGCTGCCGGACGGCACCTTCAGCTTCGCCGACCATATCGACGACGACGGTATCGATTTCGGCAAGCCGATACCGATCAAGGTCACCATCGTCAAGCAGGGCGAGGGCATCCGCTTCGACTGGACCGGCTCGTCGCCGCAGGTCAAGGGCGCCATCAATGCGACGCTCTCCTTCAGCAAGTCGGCCGTCTATTGCGCGGTGCAGTCGATCATCGGCGCCGGCATCCCGAACAACGAAGGCGTGTTCCGTGCCATTGAGGTGGTGTCGCCGCCCGGCACCATCACCAATTGCGTCCTGCCGGCGGCCTGTGCCGCGCGCGGATTGACCGGCTTTCGCATGATCGACGTGCTGTTCGGGGCTCTGGCGCAAATGCTGCCGGACAAGGTGTTCGCCTGTTCCGACGGCGGCAACACCGGGATTTCGATCGGCGGTTACCATGCCGACCGCTCGCCCTTCATCTATGTCGACTTCACCTGCGCCGCCTGGGGCGGACGGCCCGATTCCGACGGCCTGGATGGCATTTCCAACCTCTACGCCAACATGGCCTCGCAATCGGTCGAAATCACCGAGATCGAGCAGCCGATCCTGATCGAGCAATACGAGTTCATCGCCGACCGCGGCGGCCCGGGCAAGTTCCGCGGCGGCGCGCCGTTCCGGCGCAGCTATCGCTTCCTCGCGAGCGAGGGCGTGCTGCAGGTACGCTCCGACCGGCGCGTTTTCCGGCCCTTCGGGCTGTACGGCGGCGAGCCCGGCCGGCCGTCGATGAACTATTTCACGCCCAAGGGCCGGCCGACCAAGCTGATCGATTCCAAGTTCACCATGACCATCCGCAAGGGCGATCTGTTCAGCCACGAGGTGGCCGGCGCCGGCGGTTGGGGCGATCCCCTGGAACGGGACGCCTGGCGCGTGCTCAAGGATGTGCAGAACGAGTTCGTGACACTCGAAGCCGCGGCGCGCGACTACGGGGTCGTGATCGATCCGGCGCGCCTGGAAGTCGACGTCCAGGCGACGACGGCGCTTCGCGCCCGAATGCGCCAGGCCCGCGGCTGGAAGGCGATTCCGAGCGTGGTGCGCGAGCCGGCGCTGCCGCAAGCGGCCGAATAGAGGTATCGGGACATGAGCGGCTATCGGGTCGGCGTCGACATCGGAGGCACCTTCACCGACATCGTTTTCCTCGGCGACGACGGCGCCATCATCAGCAAGAAGGTCTCTTCCACCGTCGACAACTACGCCCGCGCCATCGCCGAGGGCCTGGCGCAGGTCTTCGAGGCGGCCGGCATGGCCGGTCGCCAGGTTGCCGAGGTGCTGCACGGCACCACCGTCGCCTCCAACGCCATCCTCGAGCACAAGGGCGCGCGCATCGGCCTGATCACCACCAAGGGCTTTCGCGATGTGTTGGAGATCCGCACGCTGCGCATGCCCAAGCTCTACAACATGGCCTACCAAAAGCCGCAAACGCTGGTCGAGCGGCGTCTTCGCTTCGAGGTCGACGAGCGCATGAACGGCGAGGGCGAGATCGTGCGGCCGCTCGACCCGGCCGAGGTTGCGCGCGTCGTCGACCGTCTGGTGGCGGAAAAGGTCGAGGCCATCGCCGTCTGCCTGCTGCATTCCTACGCTAATCCGGCCCACGAACGCATGATCAAGGAGATCGCGCGCAAGCGGGCGCCGGACCTGGTCCTCTCGGTCAGTTCCGACGTGCTGCCGGAGATCAAGGAATACGAACGCACCTCGACCACCGTCATCAACGCCTATGTGAAGCCGATCGTGGCGACCTATCTCGAACGCCTGATCGACGACCTCAAGAAGATCGACGTCAAGGCGCCGCTCCTGCTCATGCAGTCGAATGGCGGCCTGACGACGGCCGAGGCGGCGGCCGAGATGCCGATGAACATCATCGAGTCGGGGCCCGCCGCCGGCGTGGTCGGCGCACAGGCCCTGGCGCGGCAGATCGGCCTGTCGAAAATCATTTCCTTCGACATGGGGGGCACCACGGCCAAGGCCTCGTTGGTCGAGAATGGCGAGGTCACGCGGGCCGAGGAATATTCGGTCGGCGGCGGCATCATGATCGGTTCGCGCCTGATGTCGGGGGCTGGCTATTTGCTCAAGGTGCCGGCGATTGACCTCGCGGAAGTCGGCGCCGGCGGCGGTTCCATCCTGTGGATCGATGCCGGCGGCGTACCGCAGGTCGGCCCGCAGAGCGCCGGCGCCCTTCCCGGCCCCGTGTGCTACGACCTCGGCGGCAGCGAGCCGACGGTGACCGACGCCAACATCGTGCTCGGCTACATCAATCCTGAATTCCTGGCCGGCGGCAGCGTGCGCCTCAAGGCCGACAAATCGCGGGCGGTCCTGCAGGAGCGCCTCGCCGGTCCGTTGGGCCTGTCGCTGGAGCGCGCCGCCCACGGAGCGCATCTGATCGCCGCCTCCAACATGATGCGGGCGATCAAGGCGGTTTCCAGCGAGCGCGGCCGCGACCCGCGGGAATATGCGTTGTTCGCTTTCGGCGGCAACGGCCCACTCTTCGCCGCCGGCATGGCCCAGGCGCTTGGCATCGCCAAGGTGATCGTGCCGCCTTCCGCTGGCGTCTTCTCGTCCTTCGGCCTGCTCTATTCGGACATCGAGTACCATTTTTCCCGCACCCATCGCCGCCTGTTGCGGGCGGTGGGCGCGGCGGCGTTGAACGAGGCTTGGGGCGTGCTGGAGGAGCAGGCGCGCAAACGCCTGGCGGCCGACGGCTTCCGGCCGGCGCGGATGCGCCTCGGTCGCCAAGCCAAACTGCATTACCAGGGCCAGTCGTTCGAGCTCAGCATCGCGGTCGGCGACGGCCCGCTGACCGACGCCTCGCTGCCGGAACTGGAGGAGGCTTTCGGCCAGGAGCACGAGCGCACCTATGGCCACCGTGCGGGCAAGGATGAGCCGGTGGAGATCGTCAGCATCAACCTGGTGGCGCGCGGGATCCCCGAGCTCCCGCGCGTGCCGGACAAGGTGCACGTCACCGGCGAGGACAGCGCCGCGCCGGCGCCGCGCCAAGCCTATTTCGGGGCGGAACATGGCTGGACGAAGACGCCCGTCCTGCGCCGCGCCGACCTCAAGAGGGTCCATCCGGGGCCGTGCATCGTCGAGGAATACGACGCGACCTGCATCGTGCCGCCGGGCGCGGCGGCGGGGCTCGACGACTTCGGCAACATCGTCATCAACATCGCGACCGGGAAATCGGCGCCGCGACGTGAGGCCGCCGCCGCCGCCTGAGGACGCGCGGCCAATGGGTCTTGCAGCAAGAACGTGACAGCAGGGACAAGGGGAGAACGCAGATGAACGATTTCGATCCGGACCGCCGCAAACTCATGAAGGCCGTTGCCGCCGGCACCGCCGGCCTGGCGGCGACGCCATGGCTTGCCACGCTGGTCCATGCCCAGCCGAACCAGGGTAAGACCCTCTCGATCACCTTGCCCAACAACCCGGTCACCATCGACCCGATCAACCAGCTCAACCACGACAGCATGGTGCTGGGGCAGACGGTGTTCGAGAACCTGGTGGAATTCGGCGTCGATGGGGTGCTGCGGCCGCAGCTTGCCAAGGCGCTGCCGACGGTGTCCGCCGATCGCAAGACCTATACTTTCGAGCTCCGCGACGACGTTGCGTTCCAGAACGGCCAGAAGCTGACGGCCGAGGATGTCAAGTACAGCTTCGACTACTTGCTGAATCCGGACAACAAGGCCTCACGCCGCGGCATTTTCACCCGCATCGCCAAGGTCACGGTGCTGAGCCCGACCAAGGTGCAGTTCGACCTTTCGGAGCCCTACCATCCCTGGCTCTATTTCCTGACCAAGTATATGGGCATCTACCCCGTCGGTTCGCGCGAGAAACACGGCGGCGACTATTTCAAGAGCGGGCCGATCGGCGTCGGCACGGGCCCCGGCATCTTCGAGGAGTGGCGCGCCAACGACTATATCAGCTTCAAGAAGAACCCGAACTACTGGCAGAAAGGCCTGCCGGCCTGGGACCGCCTGCTGGTCCGCCTGATCCCCGAGGATTCGGTCCGCGTCGCCTATCTGATGACCGGCCAAGCCGATATCATCAGCGCGCCGCCGCCGCGCGAGTTCAACCGACTGAAGAGCTTTCCCGGCATCGCCGGCGCCAGCCAGCCGACCCTGGGCGGCTGGTTCGCGATGATGACCAACACCACCAAGCCGCCCTTCGACGACGTCAATTTTCGCAAGGCGGTTTCCTGCGCCATCGATCGCCAGGCAATTTCCGACAAGGTCTATCACGGCCTGCTGGAGCCCTCGGGCCTGCCGGCGCCGGCTCGGGGCTGGTGGTTCGACAAGGCGTCGAGCGATTCCGTCAGTTTCGACCTGGAGAAGGCCAAAGCCTACCTTGCCCAGTCGAAATATCCGACCGGCGCCAGCTTCGACATGATCATCCCGGCGGAACCCTATCTGCTCGACGTCAAGGACGCCGCCCTCGTGGTGCAGAGCCAGCTCGCCAAGCTCGACATCAAGGCGAACGTTCAGGTCGCCGAGTTCAATGTGCTGGTGCAGAAAATGATCCGCGGCGAGCACACCGCGACGCTGATGATCATCATGTCGCCGGGCGAGCCCAGCTACCTGATCCAGGTCACCATGACGCAAGGCCAGGTGATGACCAAGTCGACCGGCTATCAGAACCCCAAGCTCGACGATCTGCTGCGGCGCGCCTTCGCCGAGGAAGAACAGGACAAGCTCAAGCCGATTTACGCCGAGATGCAGCAGCTGCTCGCGGCCGAATTGCCGTTGGTGCTGCTCGGTTTCGTCCATGCCGCGAATCTGTGGCGCCAGAACGTCAAGAACTTCAAGCCAAGCCTGGGTCTGACCATGTCCGTCAGGGACGTGCAGATCTGATCGGCGTGGCACTTGAACGAACCCCTCCTCCGGCAAGGGGAAGGGGTCTTCGCACCCGGTCATGTTGCGGCTGATCGTGGGACGCCTGCTCTTTTCGGTGGCAACCCTGCTGCTGGTGGGGTTGATCCTGTTCCTGCTGACGCGGCTGTTGGCGGATACGCCGGCCCGCATCGTGCTCGGCATCGAGGCGAGCGAGGCGCAGATCGCCGTCTTCAACCGCGACCACGGCCTCGACCGGCCGATCCTGACGCAATATCTCGACTGGCTCGGCCGGATCGTCCTGCAGGGTGATTTCGGCAAGTCCTTCATCACCGGCCTCGCCATGAACGCCGAACTCGCACGCAGCATGCCGATCACCTTCGAGCTGGTCGTGCTGGCCTTCGTCTTCGCGCTGGCATTGGCATTGCCGCTCGGCATCCTGTCCGCGGTTCTCGAGGGCCGCTCCATCGACCATGTCGCGCGGGTTTTCGCCGTGGCCGGGGTTTCCATTCCCGGCTTCTGGCTGGGCCTGATGCTGATCCGCTTTTTCGCGGTCGAATGGGGCTGGTTCCCGCCGGGCGGCTTCAGCCCGCTGTCGTCGGGATTGGGGCCGCATCTGCGGTCGGTGTCACTCCCCGCTTTCGCCCTCGGCATCTACTACGTCGCCATCCTGAGCCGCATGACGCGCTCGAGCCTGCTCGAAGTGCTGGGCACCGACTATGTGCGGACGGCACGCTCCCTCGGCTTGCCGCGCTGGCGTGTGCTGATCTATGCCCTCAAGAACGCCTTGCCGCCGGTGGTCAGCATCGCCGCCATGTCGTTCGGCTACATGTTCGGTTGGGCGCTGATCGTCGAGCATGTCTTCAACATTCCGGGCATGTCGCGCGCCTTGCTCACCGCGATCGGCCAGCGCGACTATTTCATGGTGCAGACCGTGGTCTATGTCTTCACCGCCATTTTCATCGCCGCGAACCTGATCGCCGATGTGCTCAATCGTGCGCTCAACCCGAAGCTGGCGGGCGCCGGATGAACCGCGGGATCCGCCGTCTGGTCGTGCGGCTGGGCGGCTGGTCGGGCGCCGTCGGCGCCTCGATCGTCCTGGCGATCGCGCTGGCCGCCCTGCTCGCGCCCTGGATCGCCCCTTACGATCCGGTCTCGCTCAATCTCGAGCGCAAGCTGCAGGCCCCGGATGCGGCGCATTGGTTCGGCACCGATCAGGCCGGGCGCGACATTCTGAGCCGCGCCATCTGGGGTGCTCGCGTCTCGCTGATGGTCGGCGTGCTCGCGGTCGTCATCGGCTTGGTCGGCGGGGTCGGCCTCGGCCTGGTCGCCGCCTATTACAGCGGCGGCCTGGTCGAGCAGGCGATCATGCGGACCGTCGATGCCATCGCCTCGATTCCGCTGCTGATCTGGGCCATCGCCGTGGTCGGCATCATTGGCGTCGGGCCGGTGCTGATCGGCCCCTTCCGCTTCGCCAACGAGTTCAAGCTGCTGGTGCTGATCGGCTTTCTCTACATGCCGGGTCTTGCCCGCGTGACCTACACGGTGGCGCAAATCGAGGCGGTGGCCGACTATGTCCGGGCGCGCCGCGTCCAGGGGGCGAGGGACCTCGCCATCATGTTCGGCGACGTGCTGCCGAACTGCCTCTCGCCGCTGATCGTCCAGGGCACCCTGCTGGTCGCGATCGGCATCGTGGTCGAGGCTTCGGTCAGTTTCGTCGGCCTCGGCGTGCAGCCGCCGACGCCGAGTTGGGGGACCATGCTGGCGGATTCCCGGAACTACCTGTTCTCCGGCGAATGGTGGCTGCCCGTTTTCCCCGGCCTGGCGATCTCCGTGACCGTCGTCGGCTTCAATCTCCTGGGTGATGCGCTGCGTGACATGCTCGATCCCCGGCGCAGCACCGGCCGGCTGATCGCATGAACGCGCCGCTGCTGGAAATACGCGACCTCAGGGTCGGCTTCCCGATCGCCGACCGCATGGCCCTTGCGGTCCGGGACCTCTCGCTCGACGTGATGCCCGGCGAGGCGGTTGGCCTGGTGGGGGAGTCTGGTTCGGGCAAGAGCGTCACTGCGCTGGCCGCCATGCGCCTCGTCGCGCATCCCGGACGCATTCTCGGCGGCAGCATTCGCCTCGGCGGCGACGACATTCTGGCCCTGGACGAGAGAGCGCTGCGAAAGGTGCGGGGCCGGCGCATGGCCATGGTGTTCCAGGATCCGCAAACCTCGCTCAACCCCGCCTTCACCATCGGCCAGCAACTGCTCGACACCATCAACGCCCATCGATCGCTCACGCCCCGCGAAGCGCGGGCCGAGGCGCTGGAGGCGCTTGCCATGGTCGGCATCCCGGCGCCGGAGCGCCGCCTCAATAGCTATCCCCACGAATTCAGCGGCGGCATGCGTCAACGCGCCCTGATCGCAATGGCCATCGCCTGTCGGCCGCAGCTGCTGATCGCCGACGAGCCGACGACCGCCCTGGACGTCACGGTGCAGGCCCAGGTGATCGCGCTACTCCGGCGTCTCGCGCGGGATCTGAACCTGGCGGTGCTGTTCATTTCCCACAATCTCGAACTGGTGGCGGAGCTCTGCGACCGTGTCGTCGTGATGTATGGCGGCATGGCGATGGAGGCGGCGAGCGTCGAGGCGCTGTTCAGCGCGCCCAAGCATCCCTATACCCGGTTGCTGCGGCAATGCGTTCCACGCCTGGAAGGCGGGCAGGAGCGCCTGTTGAGCATCGACGGGGCGCCGCCGGTGCTCGGCCAGATGCCGCCAGGCTGCCCCTTCGCCCAGCGCTGCCCGGATGCGCTGGCGCGTTGCCGCAGCGACGAACCGCCCTCGCGACAGCTCGACGGGCACAGCGTTGCCTGCTGGGTCGCCACGTGAGCGTGCCCTTGCTCGAACTCGAAGACGTACGAAAGCACTACGTGCTGGGCAACCGGATGCTCGATCGCTTGGCCGGGCGGCGTCGCGAGTTGCTGGCGCTCGACGGCGTGTCGCTGATCGTCCGGGAAGGCGAGGTGTTGGGCCTGGTCGGCGAAAGCGGCAGCGGCAAGTCGACCTTGGCCCATGTCGCCGTCCGCCTGATCGGCCTCACCGCGGGCCGCCTCAAATATCGCGGCGAGGACCTCACGGCCAAGGACGGCCGCGCGCTGCGGCCGTTTCGCGAGCGCGTGCAGATAGTCTTTCAGGACACCGGTTCGTCGCTCAATCCGCGCAAGACCATCGGCCGGACGCTTCGCGAGGCGCTCGCCATGCGCGGCGTAGCCAGGCCCGGGCGCGCCGCCCAGACCGTCAAACTGCTCGATCTCGTCGGCCTCGCCGATTTCGTGCTGTCCCGTTATCCGCACCAGCTCTCGGGCGGCCAGCGCCAGCGCGTCGCCATCGCCCGCAGCCTGGCGATGCAGCCGGAGTTTTTGGTGGCCGACGAGCCGGTCGCCTCGCTCGATGTGTCGCTGCAGGCGCAGATCATCAACCTGCTGCTCAAGCTGCGCGCCGAACTCGGGCTGACCCTGCTGTTCATCAGCCACGACCTCGCGCTGGTCAACCACATCAGCACCCGCGTGGCGGTGATGTATGCCGGACGCGTGGTCGAGGAGGGCTTGCCGAGGGAGGTGCTGGGCGGCCCGGCGCATCCCTATACGCGGGCCCTGCTCAGCGCGGTGCCACGGGGTCTTGCCGGCCGGCGCGCGCCGCGGGAGCCGGTTCCGGGC